>NZ_DDKA01000030.1:0-81848 GCF_002339225.1 Sphingobacterium sp. UBA2610 | reverse complement strand
TTCCGTATCCGCTATATTCCGATAGGCATTGCGCCCCTCTTTATCGTTTTGTTTTTCCCTTCGTTTCCGTTGGGACTGCAAAGGTAGAAATCTTTTTTGAACTTCCAAAAACTTTTTGAAGTTTTTTTCTTTTCTCTTTTTTCGATTTCCGCGTTTAAAATAAACTGAGCGGGATTTTAAATCCTGCCAAACTTCTCTTAAACCCTTCTTTTTTCATGATTCCCTCTTTCGTGGTAACCGTCCCTCCCTTGCGGAGTGGTGCAAAGATAGGGAGTTTACTAACAAACTTCCAAGCCTTTTGTTCTTATTATTTTCATTTTATCCTTAACTACCTGTAACGGTGCAAGATTCTTTTTCATTTTAGCGGTGGAAGCTGCAGAGGAAGGCGAAAAAAGGCTGATCCGGCCGCCAGATTGGGACAGATAGCGGCATCAGGCAACGAAAACATCCTGAATTGCACCTGCCGGATCTATTGCCCCACCGACATAGCAAAGGGAGATCGGAAAACGCAAACATAGCCGAACAGAGAACAACAGAAGAATACCGCAGCACAGCAAAAGAATGAGAGCATACACCGCTCCGGATTACCCATTAAATGAACACACTCTTTTACTACTTTACTTAAGGTTTGTTTAGGTATAGCTTAGGTTATAGCTAAATAAATCCTAACCAAAAGCTAACTAAATACTAATTAAAATCTAACTTAAAGAAGAACTAAATAAAAGCGAATAAACATAACATTATGTAAATAACCCTACAAGTGTCCCAGCATCCAACCAGAATCACCATGATATAGGCATTTTTGGAGGGTTTATGGGATCAAAGAAAATGAGCAAGAGAAAGCGTTCAGCTTGTAACACGTTTAGAATAACGACTAAGTTCAAAAAACATAACAACCAAACAAAAGGCTCCGAATCAATTTAGATGATTCGGAGCGTCAGACGTTATTATAGTTTACATGCTCTAATCTCTTAATGCTGTAAGATCAGCCTTAGGCTTGGGCAAGTTCATGTTTTTAATTGCCAGGAGACAGGCATCAACCATTTCCTGCGTCATGGTATAGGTATACATAATCGTCGTATTCCAGCGTACCAACAAAAAACAATCCGTATTTATCAAATAAATCTGTCAAATCCAATTTGGCCACTTCGCAGGCTGTTTTAACAAAATTCAGTTGATGAACGGCAGGATTACGCTCTCCCATCATCCGATCGGAGCTCCAATCCGAACGCTGTCTTCTCGGTTTATTCATATTCTGCTGACGGAAATTAAACAATGGACGTGTCAGGTGTACGTGGCCTACCTCAATTCCGGGACTAAAGTTGAACTGATAAGTAATACCAAAAGGCAAGTTAACTTTTGCGAAGAGACTTGCAAAAAGGGTATTCTGCTTGTTCATCCGGTCATTGTAGGTCATATTTAGAAAAGGATTACGGGCATTCAATCCGCTATCACCTGTCGGAATCCGCCTTAATGTGCCATCCGGATTGTATTTACCACCAGCGTGCCCCACATCTGCTCGCCATTTCAGAAAACCAGAGCCATCGTAAGCACGTTGATTACGTACTAGCGGAGCTACTCTCCAGTTGATATTCGCCGTCAACACGGGTTTATCGCCTGTTCCTTTTTTGGTGGTAATGGCAACTACCCCTGTAGCAGCTTTAGCACCATAAATAGCCAATGAGCGCGCGAGAAAAACATAAGCCACAAATCAGCCACAAAAGGTATTGTTGTTATACTTTACACAAATTGCAGCACTCAATCAAAATGCAACCGTTCAAGTTCGTTGTATTAAAAAATAAAAATAATCTCTTCTTATTCGTTATTTAAACAGAATCTCCCAAAAAGAGTCTTTTTATAATGCTTACCCTGTTGGGTTTGCAAACTGTATCGGCCCAAGAAACTCCAACAGCGATCTCTAAAGGAAAATGGATGGTCGAAACGAATCTCTCGCCACTGACCGGCCTTTCTACTTCCGGCTTTAGCTTTTATTCCAACAATGGCGCCCAGCTCTGGTCTGTAGGCGGTGAAGCAGGTTATTTTTTCCAAGATAAACTAGCTGTCAAAGCAGGATTAGGTTTCACTGGTCAAAGATATGTATTCGATTTTGATGGCCAAAAAATCGAATTGAATTCTACACATTCGTTTATTTATAAAGCGGGATTAAAATACTATATTATCAATCAATTTCCCGTGCAGGTAGATCTAGGTGGTATTAATAGTGGTGGCGAGAAGCTTTCTTTTCTAATGGATGCCTTTAAAAATTCTATTCCACCGTATTTTGGAAAGCCCATTGCCATTTGCGTTCCAGCTCATCCAGGTAAATAATGCTTTTCCGACAATATGATCCTCAGGAACAAATCCCCAATCCCTAGCATCGAGCGAGTTGTGCCTATTATCTCCCATCATCCAATAATAATCCATTTTAAAGGTGTAGGAATCTGTTCGATTTCCATTGATATAAAGCCCATCCGTTTTCTTTTCCAACAGGTTATTTTCATACACTCGTATGGCTCGCTCATAGAGTGGCAAGGTCTGTGCATTCAGTGGAATAGTCATCCCCTTTCGAGGAATAACAAAGGGGCCGAAATTATCATAATTCCATTTGTATTGTGGGTCGTTCGGAAAGGTATTTGCTTCGGCTTCCCCAGGTTTACGCAAGTTCATTTGCATGGATTTGACATTGGACCAGGATTTCACCATGGCTGCCTGATCTTTCGTTAAAAAGATTACATAAACTCCGGGCTGAATAGCAGAGACTTCTATTCCCATATCTCTTAGGCGCTGTTCGTCCAGACCTGCCTCATCTGTGATCACGGTATAATCCATCTGGCTTTCCGGGGCTACAAAACCTGGTTGGTCGTTCACAAACAATACTCCTTCTGTCATGCTGATTTTATCCCCAGGCATTCCCACACAGCGTTTAATTAAATGTTCGCGTTTATCCACTGGACGGGTTTGAATTGTAAATTGTTGATGTACTGCTTCACGTCCCATGCTACGCACCAAGTCATAATAGGGCGAGTCTTGATTTTCGACAGCAACGGTATCACCGGCAGGTGCATTAAAAACGATCACATCATTCCGTTTTATTTCTTGAAATCCGGGCAATCGTTTGTAAGGAATTTTAATGAGTTCGGAGAATGCTTTTCCTCCTACTAATGGCATCGTATGATGTGCAAAAGGAAACGCTATAGGTGTATTTGGAATACGGGGCCCGTAATTTAGTTTACTGACAAAAAGATAATCTCCAATGAGGAGAGACTGTTGCATAGACCCCGAAGGAATCATAAATGCCTCCAATAAAAAACCACGAATCAAGGTTGCAGCGACAGTCGCAAAAACAATCGCATCCGCCCATTCTCGTACCATCGATTTTTTATAGGGATATTTCTTCTTATAGTCTATATACGATTGATGCGCAATTTCCAGTTCAGATTCCTTTGTCGCCAGGCGACCTTCGGCATGCGCTGCTTTCAGATTTTTGGCATATAGCCCATTCAGAAATTGCACGTTTTTATCGCTACCCCAAAGTGGCAGTACGATAAATGGAAGCAGCACCGCAGCGCAATTTTCCCAAAACCTTCTTTTCCCAAAACAATGAATAAAATCGAGGTAGAGATTATAAAAGATAAAAACATTGACGATCGGAACAAGCAAAAGGATAAGCTGCCAGGTCTTCTTGCCGAGTATCCGCGATTGGATAAACTGACTATAGACAGGAACAACTCCTTCCCAACCTTTGCGTCCTGCCTTTTCAAATAGCAACCAAAAGCCATAGGCTGCAACTATAGTCAATACAATAAAGATGGTAAGTATCATAAAATTGTTTTAAATGCAGTATCAGTGAATAAAAAATCTCAATAAATAATTAGTTGCTTTCTCTCCTCGGAAGAGATTTTTGAAAGTTGAAGCTCATTATAGCGCATAACGTATTTTATAAAAAGATCATAATCGTACTTTTTTTCATTTTCAAACTCAGCAAATAGCTCCGGTTCGTCATTGATCAAACGCCCTAAAGCAATTGTCCGCTTTTTTTTGCTGTTGCTAAAAAGTTCGTTCGTATTACTACTTATTTCAATCACTTCACCGGTTGACTTTTTTAATGCATAAGCATATTTAGACTTACTGATTCCAATGGACAACATTGTACCACCACCACCCGTACCAAACATCATTCCTCCGCCACCACCAAGGTTCAAATTAGACACATAATAAACCATTATTTCTCCATCAACCAACACTTCAGCAAAAGTTGGCTCCTCCGTATAATATCGACCTATTTGAAATACTTGTGGAGAAGTTCCCTGAACGGGCTCCAAGCCATTTTCGACATAAGAAGGTGCATAAACTTTTCTTTTAGATTCCCAGTAAGCACGAAACACCTGGCCGGGGGCAAAAGTTAGCTTCTCTTTCTGTTGATTTTCAAATTTGAGTTTGTGATCCTTGATGGAGGAGATTTTTCCGTAAAGGGTATCTGCGTTCATAAGCACCAAGTAATCTAATTTTTTTGCGGCTTCCTGTGCACGAGCTGTCATTAGTATACTGGCGAAGCAAGAAAAAAACACAGCAGTTAAAATTGATATGGCTTTCATTTGAACATTTGTTTTGCACTATTTTTAAATCCCATGGCATGCGCTACTATACGTAAGGTAAAGCTACATAAAAATATGAAATTCAAGTTCGGCCTTCGGAGTTTTAACGTTTGTTAGCATTTTGTTTTGCTAGGGCATTCCTACAATACTGTGCAAAGATTTTAAGATCCCTAAAAACGATCCCTAATAATACAGTCAATACAGCCGTATTTCTCAAGCAACAACAGCTGTACTGCAAAAAACAAAGCCACATCATTTTTTGCTGATGTGGCTTAACTGATTGCTTATTGTTTATGCAAAAAGATTAACTTTTATATTTACTTTCAAATGCTGTGGATGCTTGATTGACCCCATTACTCATATTTTCAAATGCTTTATTAATATTATCAAGCAATGCGGATTCTTTAGCTGCATCGGGTGTCTTATTTTTTCGAAGCTCAATCAATTTTGGATAATCCTCCGTAACAATTTTTTTATACCCGTTCAGGCCATCGAGCACCGCCTTTTGGAATGTCGCATCACCCTTGAAATCACCAAGTTCCTCTACTTTTTTGATATCGTCATTTAAAGACTTCTCCCAATCTGCCCGCACCTGTTCAGCCTTAGAATAATCGGAGCCATTCATGGCGGCATTCATGTCTGTCACATGTTTTTCACTACTGTTGATCACGGTAATAATTGAATTGTTGTACGCTGCAGGATCTTTTTCTCCCGAACTACAACTTGACAGGCTCAGAACCGCTGCGGTCATCATGCCCGTAATAAATTGTTTAATCATATTGATCTATTTTATAATTTGTTTTTCCTAATTTTTCGTAAAAATAGCAACACCACATCATCCATAGGACAAGCTTTAGTGCATCAAAAATCTGTTTAGGTTACGCTAGCAACCGCTATTTCACCAGTGCCTTTTTCTAATTATGAATATCACTCACCAATGCATAACACTCTAAATCAAAGATAATTGAAGCCGAAAAATATTACTATCGCTGAAATCAGGGATTTGTTTCTTCAAGCCTTATCATGCAACATTGTTGCTTTTTGTTTCTTTTTCCCTATATTTGTTGCAACTTAATTGCAATATATTAATTAGAATACCATATGTATTGCACGAATTACGCTTTACGAATCGAATCCACATAGATGAATAGGTATATCATTTTTTCACTTATCGCAGCACAACAGCTATTTTTCCCATGTTATGGACAGGAGAAGAGTATCGAGCTTGAAGAAGTAAAAGTTGGAGGGCGACGTTATCACCGGGCAGCAGAAGGAGCATTATCGATCCAGCTATTGACTGCCGACTCTATACAAAAATACCAGGCGGGAAGTTTAATGCAGACATTAAGCAGACTTTCCGGCGTTAATGCCATAGGCATAGGTGCTAATCAGTCTAAACCGCAGATTAGAGGGCTCGGATTTAATCGTGTGGCCACGGTAGAAAACGGTATTAAACATGAAGGCCAGCAGTGGGGATTGGATCATGGGTTGGAAATCGATCAATTCAGTGTAGGGAGTGCCGAGGTACTTAAGGGGGCCAGCTCATTTCTATATGGCTCAGATGCCATTGGCGGTGTCATTCGGCTATCACCGCCAGCGGAACTACAGGAGACAGGTTTTAAGGGGCAGTTTAACCTATTAACAAAGTCAAACAACGCTACTTTTGGCGGATCGCTACAAGCACAGGGCCGAAAAGGGAATTGGGTATTTGGGGGCGGATTCACGCATCTGGAATATGGCGATTACCGTGTCCCAACAGATACTGTCTATGTCTACAATTATGCGGTACGCCTGAAAGATCGGCATGTTCGCAACACAGCAGGACGAGAAACACATTTTCAACTACGTGGTGGATATCTATCGGATCGTTTTTCTTCGATTTTCTACCTGAGTAATTATCATACAAAGTTTGGCTTCTTTGCCAATGCGCATGGCTTGGAACCACGGGGCGTAGACACGGCATTCTATGATAGATCCAGTCGTGACATTGGTTTCCCTAGCCAGACGGTCAATCACCTGAAGCTTATTAACTGCAACTTTATCGATCTGGATAAGCATAAGCTTTGGATAGACCTGGGTTATCAGAAAAACTACCGGCAAGAATACAACAATTACACCGCGCATGGTTATATGCCACCTGTTTATCCAAAAGATATGACTATCCCCATCAATTTGGAAAGGTTATATGACAAACAGGTCTATAGTATCACTGTAAAAGATCAATTTGAGTTGGCCACACATCGACTTACCATTGGCGCAAATGGAGAGTATCAGGATAACCGTATCAATGGTTGGAGCTTTCTCATCCCAACTTTTCGCCAAAAGGCAATGGGCCTATTCGTTTACGATCAATACAAGCTCGCGGACGAAACCATGCTATATGGGGCATTGCGTTACGATTACAGCCATATTCAAACCTCACCTTATCAGGATTGGTTCGAATCACAGCTGGAAGATAATCAGTCGGGCAGAATAGTCCGGGCTTCGGCGCTCAGTCGCCGTTTCAATAGCCTGGTTTGGTCTATAGGAGCGGCACATCAATTCGGAGATCTAAAAACAAAAATCAATGTAGGAAAGAGTTTCAGGGCTCCTATTGCACAGGAGCTCGGTGCTAATGGTGTCAACTATCACTACTTCAGTTATGAAAAAGGTAATCAATCCCTGTCGCCCGAACAATCCTATCAACTGGATTTATCATTGACCTGGAGTCCTAGAAAAGTCTTTGCTGCCTTTACACCATTCTTTAATTACTTTTCCAATTATATCTATCTCAATCCTACGTCGAGCTACGATCAATATTATGGTGCCGGCAATCAAATCTTTGAATATATGGAAAGTCGTGTTCGCCGTTATGGAGCAGAATTGAAACTCAGCTATCAGCCTCTGAAACAATGGAAAGTAGAATTATTGGGTGAATATGTTCGATCGGAACAACTATCGGGTGCAAAGAAAGGATATACACTTCCATTCTCTCCGGCACCTTCAGCTTTGATGGACATTAGCTGGACAGCAAAAAATAGCACAAATTTTAAAGAGACCTATCTTTCCGTCGACTGCAAATGGACGGCAGCGCAGCATCATGTTGTTCCACCAGAAGAGTCCACAGCAGCTTATCAGGTCTTCAACTTTCGAGCAGGAACACAAGTTCGGTTTTCGGGATCTGTCCTCCAATTACGCTTACAGGTTCAAAATCTCTTTGACAAGAACTATATGGATCATACCAGCTTTTATAGGCTGATATCAATGCCTGAACAGGGAAGGAATTTTATGCTATCCATTGGAGTTCCTTTTGGAAAACTATCCAGATCATAACATGAATTACAACGAATGAAGAATAAAATAAGATTTAATTAAAGATCACACAGCTTTAAATAAGCTTTTTCTTCCAATAAACAACCGTTGAGCAGTATTTGATGAGCACAGCAAACCGAGTACAACAGCAAAGCGAATGAATAATCGAGCATCGCAAGCTTATGAATATCGCTTAACACATACACGAATGAATAAAATTTATATATGAAAACACTTCAAAAATACACACTTATTACAGTGTTACTTGCCATGACTGTTGCTTGTAAAAAAGATAAGGAAAGCATTGATACCGAAAAACCGACCATCGCCATCGATTCGGAAACGGCTTTCCCAAAACAATGCAGCACAATTAAACGAGGCACAAGTTTTACTTTCCGCAGTAAGCTATCTGATAATGTCGCGCTGGGGAGCTATAGCATCGACGTACACCATAATTTTGACCATCATTCGCATAGCACTGAAATCGGTGAATGCACGGTTGAGGCGATCAAAACACCCGTCAAGCCCTTTACTTTGGTCAAGACAGTTAATATTCCGGGGCAGCCACAGCAATATGATGCCGAATTAAAAATCGATGTGCCAGCAGATATCGATCCGGGTAATTATCATTTTATGATTCAGGTGACTGACCTGGCGGGATGGAGTAGCCAGAAGGGAATCAGCATCCGTATACTCGAGTAATACCATACCTATTTATCAACTCAATTTAATTAAATCCATTTTACATGAAAACTAGAAACATTCGCTTCTTCTTCCTGTTAAGTACAAT
Organism: Sphingobacterium sp. UBA2610; assembly: GCF_002339225.1. Lineage (NCBI taxonomy): Bacteria > Pseudomonadati > Bacteroidota > Sphingobacteriia > Sphingobacteriales > Sphingobacteriaceae > Sphingobacterium > Sphingobacterium sp. UBA2610. The sequence continues at coordinate 73,172 of NZ_DDKA01000030.1, read as the reverse complement.
TCTTTTCGGTTTTTTATCATCCTGTAAGAAAGATAACGAGGAAATTCCAGCACTTGCACAGCCCCAGATCAGCGCACTCGAAATCGGCAGTGGCAATAATAAAACTGTCCAAGCGGGATCAGATCTTCATCTTGAAGGTGATATTGTTGCCGAAGCACTCATTGCTAAAATCGAAATTGAGGTTCATCAGGAAGGTGGTGGTCAGTATAAGTTCACAAAAGCCTATACGGATGGGAAATACATTGGTGTAAAAAATGCGACATTTCATGAACACATCGATGTTCCGGCGGATGCACCCGCAGGAGCCTATCATTTTCATTTTACGGTAACCGACAAAGCCGGAAATACAACTACAGTAGAATCGCCATTAACCATACAAGGTTCAGATGCCAAAGTTGCTTATAAGCTTGTATTTACGGAAGTAGCCGGCGAGGCACATGGCGACCATTTCCATGATCTTGCGGACAAGGAAAAGGTAGAGCCAATCGCTATCAGCTTTGACGAAAAGGGAACAGCACTTTCTGGTGGACACGCCCACCTTCATCCCGCAGGTATCTATAAAATTGAATTAAAACAATTTGATGCTTCTTCAAAAGAAATCCAGGGACAATACATCAGCAATAAAGCAACTGCAGACTACTACAAAGCATTCCTTACGGGTGGTTCTTTCGTTTTAAATCCGAATAGCAGTACAGGAAATGGTGCAATCTTTCAAACGAAAGAAACGAACTACGGTGATGGCACTGCAGTAAACGGAGCAACGGAGACGACAGGGATTATCACTTATTTTACGGCAGGAAAAGACAATGAAGGCGAGAAAAATGTATTCTTTGTACTTCGCAAGTTTAACGATGCCAGCACAAAGGCAAAAGTTACCCGTACGGACTGGAACTTATCGGATTATGCCACTAAGTTTGCTGGTCAAGACCTCATAAAACTATCTTTTGAACTCCACGCAGAGGAAGGAGAAGATTAGTTAGCGCGATAAACTCAGCCTACCTGCCCAAAAGAACCTTCATGATTTCGCCGCTATGAGTGCGTGTAAAATCATGAAGGTTTTATTTGTACAGAAATATCGTTTAGTCCCTTACTTTCGTAAGCACATTTCCCTTTGGATCGAGTACCAGCTTCCACTCCTCTTTTCGACTTTTCACTTCAAACGCATAACTCACTTTCTGTTCGGCGGTAATCTTTTTTGCGTCTTCAATGCGATAGCCCGGAAAATCTCTTTTCACCCGGTTCAGCACACTCTTTGGTAGTTCTCTTTTGTTGATTTCAGTTTTATACCGCAAAAGTTTTCCGTTATGCTGAAACCAAGCTTCTTGGTCAATGCCAAATAGGCCCGTTTCAAACTCAGCTTCATAAACATTCCCCTTCAATTCCCAATCTACTTTTTTGGCTTTTGGAAATTTCTGTTGGAAACTATTCACCACGACAGCGGGAACTTGACTTTGTGGTATATCCTGAGCAATAGCTCCTGTTGTTGTCAGTGCAAGTACGAAAGCACTCCAGATTAATTTACAGTTCATGATTCTATTTTTAAGTGTACTACAAAGTAAAAAAGCGAATCTGTAAAGATTTGGGAACACTTACCTTCTCCTGCTATATTTTCTAAGGGAACATATTAAGCTGAAAGCTATGCTGATTATTTTCATAACGGTAGACGATTACAAAGCCATAGAGGTGACAGATGGCCTGCACAATGGCCAGCCCCAATCCAGTACCTTTGGATGCTGCATCTGATTTATAAAAACGGGAGAATACCAGGTTAGCATCCAACGCTGCATGTGTACTCGTATTGGACACCGTAAGCCCTTTGTTCGTTATATGGATACTCACCTCACCGCCTAATCTATTGTGGAACAAAGCATTTCGCAGGAGATTTGACACCACTATATTTGCCAAAGCACTATCCATTTGTACACTCAGCTGATCTTCTTGCACGACATTGATTTTTATCTGTTTAAATTCAGCAATAGCCTCAAACTCCGTTACAATATTCAGCACAAGCGTATTGAACGAAAGATCCTCATTGTGCAAAAATTGTTTATTCTCAATTTTACTCAACAGCAACAAGGATTTATTGAGGCGCACAAGCCGCTCGGCAGTTGCTAATACCGCTGCAACAGCCTCAGACTGTTCCTGGCTCAACCCTTCTGTTTCCGCCATGATTTCCAATTTGTTGATCATAATGGCCAACGGTGTCTGTAATTCATGTGAAGCATTGCCAATAAACTGTTTTTGCTGTTCATAGCTTTCCTCGTTATGGCGAATTAAGGTAGTCACAGCAAGCTGTAAGTCTTTAAATTCCTGGATCTGCGTATCCACCGTGGGCTTCTCCTTGGTTTTGCCTAAACGAAACCGTGTCAACTGAGCCAAGAACGTATATAATGGTCCCCATAAACGTTCTATGACGACTTTATTGATGGATACGATACTGATGACCAACAAAACAAATAAAATAACAACAGAATAAAAGAGATTCTTGATTAGATCGCTCTCTTCGATCATCGAGTTGATGATCGAAAGTTCATAATAATGTCCTTGATGTTCAAATGCTGTCGTCAACATTCGGACTGGTTCCAGTTCCGGCTGGGGATCATCATCGTCCTGCATATACAACATGGTGTCCTTATAAACGTTTTGCATCTTAAGGGCCTGTTCTTCGGAGATCTGGCGCACCTTATAGTTATTTATCCCAAACTCTAAATCTGGGGCTACGGTAGGATTGCTGGAAAGTTCTTGGATAATGAGCCGTTTTTGGTTTTCGAGTTCTTCGTCGATATTATCGTGGATCACCTCCAGCATAAATAGATAGAACACTGTTGACCAAAGGGCGATGACCACCAACACGGAGATAGAAAGATACTTTAGTGTTTGGTTGGCTAATCTCATTTTTCGACAAGTTTATAGCCGATTCCATATACCGCTTCAAAATCCACATCAGCATGACTAGCCAAGAATTTTTTGCGCAAGTTTTTTATCTGTGAATAGATGAAATCAAGATTATCCGCCTGGTCCGTATTATCGCCCCATACATGTTCTGCCAGCGCACTTTTGCTGACCAGTCTATTTTTGTTCAATAAGAAGTAGTTGAGCATATCAAACTCCTTCCGATTTAACGGCACAGGCTCCTGTGCAATAAATAAGCAGCGTTCATTGAGGTCCAACACGATGTTTCCCATTTCCAATGTATGCTTACCTTCCCATTGTTTCCTTCGTAACACGGCTTTAATCCGTGCGTTCAGCTCAGCAATATGAAAGGGTTTTGTCAAATAGTCATCGGCTCCAAGTTCGAGTCCCTTTAGCTTATCGTCCAAAGAATCCTTTGCGGAGATAATGATCACATTATCGGACTTACCCTCATTTTTGAGCTGATCGAGGATCTGCAAACCATTGCCTCCAGGCAGCATGATGTCGAGCAGGATACAATCGTAATCATAAACAGCGACTTTCTCAAAGGCTGATCCATAATCAGCGGCAGTTTCTACCGTATATTCTTCCTTAAGTAAAGATGCCTTCACAATTTCCCTTAAATCCGCTTCGTCTTCAATAACCAATATTTTCATCTTCTTATTTCTATTTAGCGGAAAACTTGTGTAAACAATAGTATTCTGTCCATGCTAAATGACAATTTACATACACAATTGTTTATGACAAAGGTACCTTGAATTTGGGAAAGATTTAGGAACACACTGCTTGCCTCTTATTTTAAGCTGACATCCAGGTAAACCGAATGACGTCCGTAAGTATCATAAAAAGGTTTATAAAGGACATCATCAATGTAAAATTCCAATGTTTCGGGATTTCCTTTAATAGACTTAGCAATATCCTTTGCATCTAAAGTTACTTTACGCCAGTCTTTTCTTGCTGCAGGTTCCTGGGCGGCTAATAGGATTGGCCCATAAAACAGACTCGCCATATTGGGCTGATCCATAACCGGGTCCAAATGAAACTGAAATGGCATTTTGAGGTTGATCACATCCCCATCTTTCCAGGTACGGTTTAAGGTCAGGTAAGTGCCCGGCTCAGCTTTAATTTTTTGATCGACTCCATTTATTGCAACAAAAAATCCCTTTGTTGCCCAGCTTGGCACCCGCACATGAAGTTCAAATTTGCCATTCCCCCGTATGGTCAACGCTGTTTGATCCGCTTTCGGAAAACTGGTTTGTTGCTCGACGCTGATTCCCCGTTCCGTCCAATGTAAGGTAGAAGGAATATAGAGATTGACATACAGCGCCTGATCATCCTTGCTCCTAAAATAGATCGTATTCTGCAATTTGGTACTGCTTTCAATAGCCGTACCATTACAGCAGGTAAAGCCTTTCATATCAGCATTTCCAAACTGCTTGATAGATCCCGCGCGTAGAGGCACATGATACGTATTTGCTGGACTATTTTCTGCAACAGACGCTAAGATATGATTGTATAATCCACGTTCATAATAATCCATCAACTCTGCGCGCTGATCGAACATAAACAGGTCACTTGTCAATTTCAACATGTTATAGGTTGCGCAGGTTTCGTTCTGCCCGCCTGCAGAAAATCCATTTTCATATAATGTCGCCGGCTCGCTAATAAAACATTCGGCATTAGCCGGATTTCTTGCCCCAGCCACACCACCGATACTATACATATAATCATTGATGGCTTTATACCAAAAGTTGTCCGCTATTTTATAATATTGGGGCTCATTGGACACCCGATATAGTTCCATACTGCCCACAATTTGAGGAATATGCTGATTGGCATGTAGCCCTCTAAAAGTATCTACATTTTTGGCCAGTCCATGTGCATGCGCTGCGTTGCCGTAGAACATATCAATATTGTCAAATAAACGGGCGGTTTTTAAATAGTTCTCTTCACCCGTTATACGGTATAACCTGGCCATCACTTCATTCATCCCACCAAATTCACCGGCGATATAGGTATTCCACATTTTGATCAGTGTGTCGGTCGGGACTTGATTTAAACGCGTATACACCCAGTTGCCCATTCCCTGCGCGATCTGCAATGCTTTTTTATTTTCACTTACCTCATAAACATCCAACAGGCCGGCCAAGATCTTATGCAGGGTATAATAAGGAGCCCAAATTTGGTTCTTCTGCCCGCCATATTTTGCGCCATGCTCGAGCATAATAAACTGATCCGGGGGATAGGCACTGATAAAACCTAGCCCCCAGTTCCAATAATCTGTACGGATTCCTTCGTCACTCAGGTCAGAATCATAAGCCGATTTACCGGGGCCATAAGGTACCGCAGCAGGATCTGCGACATAAGCCTGCCCCGCTTCTTTCTTTTGCCTCGGCGCGCCCGACAACTTTGACAAGGCATAAAGCACGTTGACCATGGTATCCATCTTGCCCATAAATTTTGACTGAAGCGCTTTATCATACCCTGTGCTCGCATAAGCTTGTGCAATTGCCGTCAGGTAATGTCCTGTAGCATGCCCCCGCAGTTTGATATCCTGGCTGTCCCACACTTCCAAGGGCTGCGCACCTGCCGGTTGCTTCTGCCCAAACGCATGACGAAACATATAAAGGAATGAATTGGGATCCGATTTTGCCAATGTATCAATGAATTTATTCCGATTTTCAATAAACTTCGTTTGATGCTGCTTTACATCCGTATTAAGGGAAACCTGATCCAAGTGAAATGCGTCCAATTTTAAGCTAGGCATCTTGGACTTTACCTTCCCTTTGACTGTAATGATGGCTTTGGGTTTCAGATCAGTCCCGGGAATACGCCCCGTGACGGTGTAAGCTGTTTGCTGCGCGACGGCACTATTGTCGGTTGGTGCAGGCCACAACACACGCACTTTTGGTCCCACCATACCGTCTTTATATGTACCGACGACATAACTCGGCAATCGAGGCAGCTCGCCTATCGCTGTTTCTACGGTGACATCTGCAACCCCTGTTAAGAAGGCATTATAAAGCGCTGCTTTATTCATTGGAAATCGCGGTAGGTCATCCTCAGCCTTACCTTTAGAAGCAACATCTTCACGCACACCCTTCAACGCATTTCTATACACCATGCCGATCTGGTTTTGATTCAGTGGCACACGATAAATGCGAAAATCATGCAACAGTGCATTTAAACTTACATGTCCACCCAACAGGGATTTTCCAATGTATAGTGTCCTCTTACTACCTGTCTGTCCAAAAACCTCGGTCAGCTCCTGTGGGATGTCTTTAACCTCTCCAGCCGGCATACCATCCAAATATGTTTGCATGGTCCCCGTAGCAATATCAACCACAATGGCCAAGTGCACCCATTTGTTTAAAGGCACAGCCGAAGAGACTGCATTTTTTACTTCGGCCTTCTTTTGGGCGATTATCCCCATATAGCCATTTTGTAGCGCTGTACCTGTTGGTGTTCCAGCAAAATGCCTGGTGATGTCCTGTCCAAAGTCGAATAAATACTGGCCAGACTGCGCTGCTCGTAAATATATCCAACCTGTAATGCTGATCGACTCGAGATCAGCGAGTACTTGCGCTGGAAGTACGACAAAATCGTCCTTTCCTCCAGCGAGAGAAAGCACCTTTGTAAATTGCTTATCTGATACAAATGAAGCTTTTGTGCCCTGGAATTTACCATGTAGTCCATTGCGCGACCAATCCTTAAAATCCCCATCAAAGACATAGCGGGCCACCATTCCTGTCTCCCCGATACCATCTAAGATCTGATCCCCACCCTGTGCCACAGCTACAGCTGTCATTTTGATAAAAATTGTGAGAATTGCTGCAAAATATATCGTATATCTTTTCATATCGCTATCTTTTATTCGCTAATGATTTATTGTTTAAAGATCACCCTCTAGCCCGGTGAAAGCTATTACCGTATCCTTTTCCTTGATTGTCTTCAACAGAAGACGAACAAGAAGAAAAGCAATCCCTATTAATAAGCTTCCAATTAATAAGCTTCCAAAATCGAAGAATATTTTCTGTATTGCTGTCTATTTGACATTTATAAAATTAATGACTCTACATTATTATACATAGGTTTATTTTAGCCAATATTCTCCAGATTTTAACTACTGTCCGTCGAGTCTACTGTCGTCCACGGGCCCACAAATCCTACCGCCAGCCAGGAGAGGTAAAAACGCCAATATGCTACGAAAATGCTTCATGATCCGCGGTTCAATCCGATCGCTCAGCAGATAAGCCAGGGCGAGCATAAGAATGATAACACCTGAAAGGAGCAGGTATTTATTCAGATAAAGATACAGGTGATTAAAAATAATAAAGCCGATGTTTTGATGGATTAAATACAGCGGATAGGTCAACATGCCAATTTTAACAAATCCGGACGAATTGATCGCCTGGAGCTTTTTACAGGAAACCAGTAACATGAGCAGGTAAAACACAACGATGGTCGCACCAATAATATAAGGTGAAAAGTCACTGTGAAAAGTGCGTTCCAGCCAATGAATACGCCCCACAGCACCATCGATGGAAATGTACAAACACCAAGGTAAAGCGACAAAATGCTGGATTTTTGGTCCATGCAGAAAAATCTGGCAGAATATAATTCCCGCAATAAAATACGCACTCCAGTCGAGTAAAAAAAACTCATGGATTGCGTCATAAATTTCTGAAGGCCCAACAAAAAAGCGTAGGCTGGACAATAGCAACCAAAAATAAACCAAGTAATCCAAGCTTATTTTTTTAAATCGATTCAGAATTAGAAACAAAGCGATGATCAGGTAAAACTTCAACTCCACATAAAGTGACCAATAAGCGCCATCGACATCCCCCTGTCCCCATAGTTTTTGCACCATGGTCAGATTGGCCAATAGTTGTGTAAATGTGACATGATAACGCGGTGCGCCCCACAAATAAGAAACGATAAAAGTCAACAGCAAACAAATCCAATACATCGGATACAAACGCTTGAAGCGGGAATAACAGAACTTCCGCAGTGAAAGATGTTTGATGGAAAAAGCAATCACAAAACCACTAATGATAAAAAATAAGTCTACGCCCAGGTAGCCGTATTTAAAATATTCTCCGACGCCATCGAAACCCAATAGCGACATATTTCCGGCTGCATACCCCCGATATAAATAATGATATAATACGACGGCAGATGCTGCAATAAAACGAAACAGATCGATTTGGTAAATTCTTTTGGACTCAGACATTTGGCTGTAAATATAATCAATTATCTTCCCTGTTTGTCCAGCATGGTTTTATATTCGTGAAGTTCATTGTATTTAATAGTTTTTTTTATTTTTACTGTTTTATTGAAACAAACTAGCCATGCATCGTTTAACCACCCTATTATTTTTTACCATATTGTTCTTCACCCATCATGCATATTCCCAAAACACTGGCTGGGACAAGGTAGATAAGCAGCTATCGGAGGCAAGTAACGATTCGACCCGAATATTGGCGTATTATAAAGTTGCCTCAGAAATTTACCGCAGTAATCCCCAAGAAGCACAGGAAATCGTTTCCAAAGGATTGAGTCTCATCAGTGAAAAAAAATTCGAACCTTTGCAAATTGATTTATTAAATCTACAAGGTGTTATATATCTGAAGTTAAATAACTTTGATGAAAGCATAAAAACACACTTTAAAGTACTCAAAAAGCGGGAAGAACGCAACGACAGGAAAGGGATGATGCTCTCTTTCCTGAATATAGGCAATGTATTCAACAAGAGTTATGACCCCGATCAGGCCTTAAAGTATTACCAGCGTGCACTAGATCTCTCCAAAGAGCTGCGTGATACAAGAAACCGAGCCAATATCTCAACCAATATCGGAAATATATATGCCCAAAATGCATTGAATGGAGGAAAGAAGCAAGATGTAACCAAAGCCATCGATTATTTGGTAAAAACGGTTGAATTCTGCAAAGCAGATGCGCCTGAAGTTGATCTTTTCAATACCTATATTCTATTAAGCTACCTCTATCTCAAGGCAGATAAGCTTGAATGGAGTACCTATTATACCGACCTCGCGATAGACATCACCACCAAGAAAGAAGATCCTGTTGGCGAAAGTTATGCCCGTATCAACCGCGCGAATATTTATGTCAAAGAAAAGCGGTTTGATCTGGCGGCAAAAGAAGTAACCCTTATCAAGCGCATTATCGCCAAAAGCGGTTTCACCAACTTAACGGAAGACCTTCAGGGAGATTTTGACAAGATAGCTAAAGCGATCAAAGCGCAGGATGAACATTTAATTCTCAGCGATCAGGATAGCTCAGATCGCAAATTTCATGAAGATGCAGAAGTCCTCCGCGTAAGGATTCGGGAAGAACTTCGGGAAAAATATGAAAGCGAAAAGAAGGAGCTTGAAAATAAAAATCTGTTATTAAAAAACGCGAATGTAAAGCGTGAAGCCCATTGGATAAAGCTGATCGGGTTATTGACCTTTTTTGTTCTACTAATATTTTTGGTGATGATCATTTTGCTGATCAAAAAGAATAGATTATTACATCAGGAGAAATTGAAAGTAGATGAGCAGGCGACGGAAATCAAGCAGCAACACGCCGAATTGGTCCAGGCAGATCGCTTTCGGGCCAGTATCTTTTCTGTCGTGTCGCATGATTTGCGAAGCCCTTTATCTTCATTTCAGGCCTTACTCTCCGTTTCAAAAATCGTTGACCTACCAGCGCATGAAATTAAAAGTATGTTGATCACTATTGGCAATCAGGTTACTGCTGCATCCAAAATGCTCGATAGTTTGCTTGTATGGTCTTCACAACAAATGGCTATTGAGAAGCTTGACATACAGGAAATCTTTCCCTATCAAATTATTAAAGACTGCGAGAATCTTTTTATGGATCGAATAAACTTGAAAAAGTTATATATAGACATCAAAATTTCTCCAAACTTATCCATCCATAGTGATCTTAAACGATTTGAATTTATCATTCGAAATATTTTTAACAACGCCATCAAGTTTAGCTTTAGTGGTAAAGCCATTATTTTTGAACAACATGAAACCGATAGCAAAATCCTTATTTCAATAACAGATCAGGGCGTAGGCATGGATGAAACAAAAATTAGGGCACTGAAAGGTATGCAACAGCAACATAGTCTTGATGGGACCCTCGAGGAAAAAGGAAATGGTATAGGTTTGATGTTATGTCACGAATTTGCAAACCGAATAAAATGTTCTATAACGATTGAAAGTCGTATTGGATTCGGGAGTACTTTCACGATCCATATTCCAAGATAAACAAAGTTTTTCCTTAAGATCGACTAAAAAAAAGAACCCTAGGGTCTATATTAATTAGAAATACCCTCACCGACAATAAAGATCTTGTGATTACTACAACAAAAAATCAGCAAAAGCTATCCCTACGTTATGTGCTGGTAAACGATAGGACACTAAACCGGGTTAATGAAAAAGGGGAAGTGCTCAGCAATGCCTATGAAGCTTATATAAAGCAATAAAGAGAGAGCAATTTATGATTTTATAATCCGTTTCAAATACTCTCCATACCCCGATTTACAGAGCGGGGCTGAAATTTTTAGCAATTGTTGTCCATCAATATAGCCCATTCTGTAAGCGACCTCTTCAATTGCTCCTATTTTCATCCCTTGCCGCTCCTCAATCACTTGTACAAATTGTCCTGCCTGCATGAGCGACTGTATCGTTCCTGTATCCAGCCAAGCTGTACCACGATCAAAAATACCGACCTTCAATTTACCACGGCGAAGGTACTCTTTATTGATATCTGTGATCTCCAGTTCACCGCGAGCAGAAGGCTCTATGTTCTTGGCGATAGTAACCACTTCGTTGTCATAAAAATAAACTCCGGGAACAGCGTAATTCGACTTTGGCGATTGTGGCTTTTCCTCAATCGAAATAACATTATTTGTTTCATCAAATTCGACCACACCATAACGCTCCGGATCCTGTACAGGATATGCAAAAACAACCCCACCATCTGGATCAGCACAAGACTGTAAAAGATTGGACAAACCTGAGCCATAAAAAATATTGTCACCCAAAATAAGAGCGACCTTATCATCGCCAATAAATTCCTCCCCCAATAAAAATGCTTGCGCCAATCCGTCGGGACTTGGTTGCTCTTTATATTCAAACCGACACCCCAATTGTGACCCATCGCCCAGTAATTTCCTAAAATTCGGAAGATCCTGAGGCGTCGATATAATCAAAATCTCACGTATCCCGGCCAGCATCAAGGTTGACAGCGGGTAATAGATCATCGGCTTATCATATACAGGCATCAGCTGTTTGCTTACTGCCAACGTAAGTGGATGTAGTCGTGTTCCTGAGCCTCCTGCCAATATAATTCCTTTCATAGTACTCATATTTTGATTATTCTTAATTTTTAAACTCTTCGGCTAGCATTTTAGCCAGACTTATCTCCCAACTGGGTACCTCAACTGCAAAAATAGCCTTGATCTTCGACTTATCGAGTAAGGAATACTTTGGCCTGCGTGCAGGTGTCGGGTAGGCACTTGTGGGAATCGGTTTTACTTCACAATCGAACGAACGGAAATCACGTATCGCTACAGCAAAGTCGTACCAAGAAATCTCACCTTCATTGCTATAATGATAAATACCGCCCTCCCATTTAGAAGAATCCACTATTTTTACGATTGCCAAGGCCAGATCCTTCGCATAGGTAGGGCTTCCAATTTGATCGTTAATGACACCTACTTCCTTACGCTCATCCATTAAACGACACATGGTCTTAACAAAATTTTTGCCGTAGGTGGAATAAACCCAAGAGGTACGTATGATGATGGCGTCGGGGCACCATTTCTGAATTGCCTGTTCTCCCGCCAGTTTCGTTTGACCATATACATTGATGGGGGCAGTTTCTGCAGTTTCTGTTAAAGCAGAAGCCGAAGATCCATCAAAAACATAATCTGTCGAAATAGTGATTAGACGTGTACCATGCAGATGGCAGTATTCTGCGATCTCTTCGCAAGCTACGTGGTTGACCAAATCAGCCGTTACCTGATCCTCCTCAGCCTTATCGACAGCCGTATAAGCCCCTGCATGAATAATAAGATCTGGCTCATACATCGCCAAGATTTGCTGTATGATTTGAATTTGATCCAATGGTAATTGTTTTCGATCCAAAAAATAACACTCCTTTTCGATATTATCCAGCAAAAGATCTTTTAGCTCTGAGCCAAGTTGTCCTGAGGCTCCTGTTATAACAATCCGCATCCCGTTTTAAATTAGTTTCGAACGCAACTCTTCAAAGGATTGTGCCTCCTGATCTTTTTGGGAGAGAATCATTCGTTCGGCAGGAATCCGCCAGTCCACGGCCAAATCCAGATCCAATGGATTTACCCCATCTTCCGACTCTTTATGATAGTTGTTATCACATTTATAGAAAAATACCGCATGTTCGGACAATACAGAAAAGCCATGCAAAAAGCCTCTAGGCACAAATAATTGTTTTTTATTTTCAGCAGAAAGTTCAATGCCAATATATTGTCCAAAGGTAGGTGATCCTGGACGAACATCAACAGCGACATCCCATACGCTACCTTCCACAACACGGACCAATTTTGCTTGTGCATGCTCTCCAACTTGCATATGCAAGCCACGCACCACACCAAACTGTGATTTGGATTGATTATCCTGCACAAAGTGTGGTGTATAACCGAGAATCGCCTTTAGTTTCGTTTCATTAAATGATTCAAAAAAATAACCTCTTTCATCTTCAAATACGGTCGGTTCGAGTATAAAGCAGCCTTTGAGTTTAATTTCCGTATACGTCATTCTTATGCGTCTTTGTATTGCTTGTTGTAATAGTTTTGATAATCGCCAGAGGTCACATGCGCCAACCACTCCTGATTGGATAAGAACCAGTCTATTGTCCGTGACAAACCTTCTTCAAAAGTTACGGAAGGCTTCCAGCCCAACTCCTTATTGATCTTCGTTGCATCAATTGCATAACGCAAATCATGGCCTGGTCGGTCCTTAACAAAAGTAATCAATTGTGCCGAAGAGCCTTTTTCACGCCCCAGTTTCTCATCCATTTGTTTGCACAGCTCCTTGATCAGGTCTATATTTTGCCACTCATTAAATCCACCAACATTATAGGAGCCCCCATTTTTACCTTCGTGAAAAACAAGATCGATGGCTTTAGCATGATCAATGACATATAGCCAATCGCGGGTATATTTTCCATCACCATAAACAGGGAGTGATTTATTATTCAAAATATTATGAATGCATAACGGAATCAATTTCTCGGGGAAATGATTCGGCCCATAATTGTTGGAGCAGTTTGTCAAAACAATGGGCAAGCCGTAGGTATCGTGGTAAGCCCGCACAAAATGATCAGAACTTGCTTTGGAAGCTGAATACGGTGAGTGCGGATCATATTTTGTTTCTTCGGTAAAAAAACCCGTATCACTGAGCGCGCCAAACACCTCATCTGTTGACACATGATGAAAACGTTTTCCTTCCAAATTATCCTTCCAGATTATCCGGGCGGCGTTCAATAAATTGACCGTTCCAATTACGTTGGTCATGACGAAAGCCATTGGGTCGACAATTGAGCGGTCGACATGGGACTCCGCCGCCAAATGGATAATACCATCGGGCTGATATTCTTGAAAAATTGCCGAGACAACCTGTTGATCGGTAATATCCGCCTTAACAAAGGTATAATTAGACAAATGTTCGATATCTTTTAAATTCTCCAAATTACCAGCATAGGTCAAAGCGTCCAGATTAACAATCTGATATTCGGGATACTTTAACACAAACTCACGTACCACATGTGAGCCAATAAAGCCAGCCCCACCCGTAATTAAAATTGTTTTATTCATATATTAACTATAGACTCGTTTAGACCATTGGTCTACGAATGATGAATGCATCAAATAATTCGCTAAAATACAAAAAAAACCTTCCATAAGAAGGCCTTTCATTTCTTTATATTGTTAATTATATAAAAACTTTTCTGCTTATAATACATTCTTTACTAAAGAATAAACTGGCACCTCTGCCGGCGCCTCATCCAGCATTTCTATTTCTTCCTTCCCCTCCTGTGTATCCAGCACCTCATATTCTGAATTTTGAGATTTAAACTCTGGTACAATCTGCTTCATTCCGGCAACAAGCGCCATAAAATCTGGCAATTGTTTATCCGCATCCAAAATCTGCTGGCAAATCGAATTAATACGCTCTGCCTTAAGCGACAATTCATCATGATTCACTTTTGCGATCATAATCTTTGGATGGTGGGTCTTCACCGTATTCTCATTATTTGCCAACAATTCCTCATAAATTTTCTCACCCGGACGTAATCCAACAATTTTAATATCAATATCTTCCGGGTAGCGATAACCTTTCAATTTGATCATGCGTTTTGCCAGATCAATAATCTTAACAGATTTTCCCATATCGAACACAAAGATCTCACCTCCCTTACCCATTACGCCAGCCTCTTGCACCAATTGACATGCTTCGGGTATGGTCATAAAGAAACGCGTGATTTCAGGATGGGTCAGGGTCAGCGGACCACCATCAGCCATCTGTTTCTCAAAGAGCGGAATAACCGAACCGTTTGAACCCAGTACATTTCCAAAACGTGTAATGATAAAACTGGTAGTTGATTTACCACTGCAGCTACTGACATAGATTTCAGCCATGCGTTTTGTTGCCCCCATGACATTCGTTGGATTGACAGCTTTATCCGTCGATACCATCACCATCTTTTTAGTGCCATAGTGCATACAAAGATCAGCCACATTTTTGCTACCCAATACATTTGTCTGAATAGACTCGTACGGGTTTGCCTCCATTAAAGGAACGTGCTTATAAGCCGCCGCATGAAATACCAAATCGGGCTTGTATTGCGCAAAGATCTTCTGCATAAAGGCATAGTTACGCACATCACCTACCACGCAGTGCATCTGCTCAGGCTGCGTAGCCCGGATCGATTGTTGGATATCATATAGCGCTGACTCGGCTTGATCTAACAAAATCAAGGTCTTATAGTGACGTCTGGCAATTTGGCGGGCCAGCTCCGAACCGATAGATCCGGCAGCACCGGTCACCAGGATCACTTTTCCTTGCATCTCTTCTTCGATCTCGGGGTGATCCAATTTGATTGGTTTACGTCCCAATAAATCTTCAATCTTCAAAGGCCTGATTTCACGCTTGGCACCAGAATTAAGTAAAATGCGTGCCGGAGGCATAATCTTCAATTCCAGTCCAATATTTTGGAACCAATCCGACACATATTCCAAACGCTCGGGATCATTATTTTCAACCGCGATGATCACCTGAGTAATTTGGTATTTTTCAACATATTCCTTTGTTATTTCAGTAATATCTTTAATCTTTAATCCCGCCAATCGCTTACCAATCCGCGATATTTTATCTTCCACAAAAGCGACAACCTGATATTTCGTCCTCGGATCCTCTTTCAATAGGGAGAAAGATACAAGCCCCGGTCTTGAAGCCCCGAAAATCAGCACATTTTCACCTTTCCTGCCAGGCAGAAAAATATATTCATAAATAGTCCGATAGATGACACGTGCACCAACCATGATCACCAGCAAAATTGTGGCCTGCATAGTCAACACACCATAGGACAATCTAAGATAATCTCCGGCCAAAGTTCCTTTGTCAAAAACGGCTTTGATGATGAAGGTTAAAACCATTACTATGAGATAGGCAGACCCTACCGTCTTAAATATTTTAATGGTATCCCGAATGCCTGTCTGCCGAACAATACCTCGAAAGGTATCATAACATAAAAACATCAAAAGATAGACTGGCAATATAACAACAACTTTTTTCAACATCAATGCAATATCAAATACACCCTTGAAGTTGTTGACCACATAATTAGAAAATACGTAGCTTGCAAATACAAACCACATATCAATCATTAAAATGACCCATCTTGGATTGTCCTTTCTCAGGCGCTTTCTTAAATCTCCCAGAGAACCCATCATAGCTTTTTGTCTTAATTAATTAAAATGTTACTGACCGTGTCTGCGACAAACGAACACGATCTGATATGGCTTTATTATAATATTTTATATTGGAGATGCAAGATAGTTAAATTTTTACACCTAAAATACTCCTTTGATAAAATATCATTAAAAAAGGACCCTATTCATTCGATCAGTTTATCACCGTGGACTAAGCAACTATTATACCGAAACTGTTACATTGAAAAAAATGAGCATTAAAATAGTATAATTAAGAGTACAGGCTAATAAAAGAACAATTTGTTAACATCAACTTTCGAAACAATCTAATGGATAATATAGCTCTGAAGATACTAACGTCATTATTGGCATATTGTTTGCACTAAATAACAAATAGTCATGGAAAGGAATTAAAATTTTACATCTCCGCTTAATATAGACTGAAACGCCGCTCCTTAACTGAACTACTATGTACAACATAATTAATTTACATCATGGGATTTTTTAGCAACCTATTTGGGAAAAAGACTTCATCCATTCGATCTTTGGCACAGTTGGAATTTCTAGAAGTAGACATGCACAATCATCTTTTGCCTGGCATTGACGATGGAAGTAGTTCTGTCCAACAATCATTGCATAATATCCAAGAACTTCAACGCTTAGGCCTTAAAAAGTTTATCTGCACGCCACATATCATGTCGGGTGTCCATCAAAACACCAAGTTTAGTATTGAAAATTCGAGAGATTCGCTTATCGATGGACTAAAAAAATCGGGTAAAGATGTTGATATCTTTGGGGCGGCAGAACACATGATTGACGAAAATCTTCCTTTATTGATCAGAGAAAATGAGCTATGTGTGATGCCAGGCGGTTACGTTTTGATTGAGATGTCTTATCTATCCGAATCGAAAGCATTGTTTCATACCATTTTAGAGATCCAAAAATTAGGATATAAGCCAATTCTAGCCCATCCGGAGCGATATAATTATTACCATAGTAATTTTAATATTTATAAACAGATCAAAGATGCAGGCTGTTTACTGCAGCTAAATCTACTTTCTTTGAGTCGATACTATGGCGTCGATGTGAAAGCCATTGCCATGACCCTCTTGAAATCAGGTATGTATGATTTTGTAGGAACCGACCTTCACCATCAACGTCATCTTGACGCGCTGAAAAATATCGTTGAGAAATATCCTATCCGTGAGATGTTGAAAACTTCGCCCATCTTAAATGAAACACTTCTTGATCATATCAATCAACATAAAGCCCAAGTTATTGCTGGTTAAGTAATCGTAACGGATGCAAAACTTCCCTTATAAAAGTGTCTTAAAATACGCTATTGTCTTGGAGAGTCCTTCTTCAAGTTGAACTGTGGGACTCCAGTCTAAGCTTTTCTTAGCAAGCTGAATATCTGGCTTCCTTTGCTGCGGATCGTCTTGGGGTAAAGGCAAAAATTTAATTTTTGATTGTGATCCCGTTTGCAAGATAACCTGCTCCGCCAATTGCAAAATAGTAAATTCATTGGGATTACCGATATTGAGGGGTCCGATAAAAGACTTATCTGTAGCCATCATTCGGATCATTCCTTCCACCAAGTCATCTACGTACTGGAAACTGCGGGTCTGATTTCCTTCACCATAAATAGTAATATCTTTATTTTGTAAAGCTTGCATAATAAAGTTAGATACTACCCGTCCATCCTGGGGATGCATGCGTGGGCCATAGGTGTTAAATATCCGAACGATCTTTATCGCCACATGATGTTGTCGGTGATAATCCATAAAAAGTGTTTCTGCGCATCGCTTTCCCTCATCATAGCAAGATCGAATACCGACAGGATTAACATTTCCCCAATAGCTCTCATACTGCGGATGAACCTGTGGGTCGCCATACACTTCACTGGTAGAAGCCTGTAGAATACGAGCATTCACCCGCTTGGCAAGACCAAGCATGTTGATAGCACCCATAACCGAAGTTTTGATGGTTTTAATCGGATTATACTGATAATGAACAGGACTTGCTGGACAGGCCAGATTATATATTTCGTCAACCTCAGCTAAAAAAGGTACCGTTACGTCATGCCGTACAAGCTCGAAATAGGGATTATGCAACAGATGAACAAGATTCGATTTATCCCCTGTAAAGAAATTGTCCATACAGATAACTTCATTCCCATCCTTAAGTAAACGTTCACACAGATGAGAACCTATAAACCCAGCTCCACCTGAGACTAGTATTCTTTTTTTTAGGTTATACATAAATTTATAATATCAAATTTTTAGTGATTATCTATGGTATGCTCGAGCGGCACACAAAAGCCAAAACGGGATCCTCGATTTTCTTCCGACTCAAAAAAGAATGTTCCACCACCACGCTGGATAAAATGATAAACTATCCACAAACCTAAGCCTTTACCTTTCTCACGCATAGGGGTGATCTTACCCTCCTCCTTCATTTGATCCAATAGCTGACGCTGCGCATCCACACTCATTCCTACACCAGTATCAATAAATTCGACCATAGCATCATCCCCATCGCGAGATAAATTGAGCTTGATTAGCGAATTTTCGTGACTGAACTTCACAGCATTGATCAAAAGATTTCTTAATATACTTTTCATGATATCTGCATCAAAAAAGATCTGCAAACCTGGTTGTAATGTTAATTTTATTTCAATATTTTTCAATTTAGCTGTTGGTTGAAGTGTCTCCACCACACCTTTAATCATTTCATCAATCTCAATTTCCTGTGGCATATAGCTTAACACGCCCAGGCTATTTTTAGTCCATTTGAGCAAATTGTCCAAGACACTAAAAAGCTGTTCGGCAATATCATTACCTGTATTGACCATATTTCCATATCCGGTATTACGTTCTTCAGCACTCATGGTCAAAATATTTAAGATCATTTTGAGTGAAGAAATCGGACTTCGTAGATCGTGAGCAAGAATAGCATACATGCTATCGCGGTTTAATATCGCTTCCTGAAGCTGTGCTGTCTGCATTGCAATTGTATGGCCCGATTCAATAAGCTTGATTTGATGTTTGATGCGCTGAAGTAATTCCTTTTTATTGAAAGGCTTCGGAATATAATCTACACCGCCACTATCAAATCCACGTACCACATCATCCGGAGATTTTAAGTTCGTAATAAATAAAACTGGAATATGCTTATACAGCTCCATGGATTTCAGTTCCTTGGTTAGATCAAATCCGTTCGTATTCCCCATCATGACATCCATTAAAATAAGATCTATCCTTTGCTGTTGCAAATTTTCAAATGCCCCTTTAGCACCGGAAGCAGTGAATACGTTGAAGTGCTCACGTTCTAAAATCTCTTTTAACACAAAAAGATTAAGCTCAGAATCCTCTACGATCAGAATATTATACATTGAAAAATCGATTTCCATAGATCATTATTAGCTTGTTTAGACAATGCCTAAAAGGATGTTATTCCTTTTATAAAATTCATAAATCAATATTACAGGAATAATTGCTTCGATAATTTGTGTAGCAAAAATGTTATCTAACATCAATTTATTTTAAAATCAACCAACACAGGAAGATGATCACTATAGTCAACATTTCCTGTTCTGTAATTTATAGCCCGAATTTCGTCTCCAGAAAAGAATACAAAGTCAATGCGAAAGAGTTTCATTAAATTACTGTAAGTATATCCATACCCGTTACCTGCTTCGCGAAACGCATCCTTCAAATTTCCTTTAATTTTATGATAACTATATGAATTGGGACTATTGTTGAAATCTCCGCACATAAGCATCGGAAAAGGAGATTTATCCATCACGCTTTTTAGATGATCTGCCTGAGGGCCTCTTAATCTAAAATTTCTCGATAAGGTATTGAGAGCACCCAGCCAATTTGCCCTTCTGTTTTCCGCAGGAATTAGATCTCCTTTTACCTGATTCCAATTTGTTGTCTGCAGGTGGCAGTTGCCGATCCGAATTTTATGTTTCTTATAAGAGAGATCTGCAAAGATCGCACAGTTAGGGCGTTCATCAAATGAAATGGTCTGTACCGAGTCCAGCGGAAATTTACTTAAAATAGCAAGTTGATTCTGCCCTGATTTGCTCCCTGTCATTATGAAATATTGAAACTGGCCAAATGACTGCTTGATTTCCGACACGGAACAGTCGGCCGGAACTTCCTGTAAACAGAGTGTATTTATATGTTGTGATTCGATATAAGCTGCGATCTGCTCCATAGATGATAGATTATAAACCATTTTAAACTCACGAACATTATAGGTCGCTACACGTATATCCGTTGTTTCCTCCCATTGCTCCGGATTGTTTTGAACGATTTTTGTAAAATAATGAAAGTTGGCCAATATTGCTATGAACGGGCAAATACTATACCAACTATGTTTATACAATCCAATAATTAAAAATACGAGATTACAGCATAAAAGGGCAGGCAATAACACACCGACCCACTGAAAGAAAACGGTCGTCTGCGGCGGTATATACAAGGCCAAAAACGAAAATGAAGTGACGAGTGCGACCAATACAACAATGCATATCATCAATAATACCGAGATCTTGATCGGTTTATACGCTAGTTCTTCTGCCATATAGCAAAATTTATACTTGCTTGCCAATAGGCAAAATTATAATAAAAGTAGTGCCTTGTCCTAATTCCGACTCTACCGTTATCTCTCCATTCATCTGCTCAACAATACCTTTACAAATTGCCAGCCCCAATCCGGTACCCTTATCGAGGGCATTGATCTTATAAAACCGCTTAAAAATAGAATCTTGCTTTTCTTTAGCAATACCGATGCCGTTGTCTTTTACATAAAACTCTATATGATCTTCTCTTACTCTATAACCAACATGTATAATACCATCAGGTGGTGTAAATTTTAAGCTGTTATTAATTAAATTGACCAGGACCTGAATGACCCGCCCACGATCCAGCCAAACCACTAAATCCCTTTCGGGAATGTCAAAAATTATCGCTGGCTGCTCATCATTTGGCAGAAAACTCAATGATAATTCATTCAGTATTCCTTTGAGAGAAACATCTGAATTCTTTAGCCTGACTTTCCCTGCATCCATCTGCGACATCTCCAATACATCCGTTATCAACCGCAACAACTGATTACTATTTACATTAAGGAGCTCTCCATATTCCCTTCTCAATTCAGGATCTGTTGTTTCTGCAATAATACCTCCAAATCCAATGATTGCACTGAGAGGTGTCCTAATTTCATGGTTCATATTGGAGATAAAGGCAGATTTTAACCGCTCAGATTCTTCAGCAGCTTCTTTTGAACGCAATAGTTGTTCTTCATAGCGCAACTGATCCGAGATATCCCGCTTGATGATCCAGACAATATCCTCACCATTGCCATTTTTGATCATCAGAGCACTGCATTCTGAGCCGATAATATCCAATTCCGGATATAGGGTATCACAGCGGTATTGATAATAACCCGAAGCAGAAATGATTTTTTGCACCGATAAATCCCAAGCTTCTTGTGTGGTGAACTCACGCAGACATTCAAAGATCTTTAAGTCAGTTATATCTTCCTGTTCATTCAGACCATTTTGCTTCCGGCATGCTTTATTTGCAAAAGCCATATTACCATTTTTATGACATGCAAAAATACTATAGGGTGCATTATCAACTACCGCAAGCACCATTTCAAGTTCATTTCTATTTTTAATGAAATCACTTACATTTTGCGAAAAACCTTCTATTATACATACATTGTTTTCAAGGCGTTTGGCATATTTTGTCGCCCGCACATAGGTGATGGGAACATCAGATTGCTTTATACGGTATTCAAATGTACTATTCTCTATGGAATCATTATGTAGAAATGCCTCCATTCCTTTTCTGTCATCTGGATGGACATAAGTCAGTAACTCCGCCAAAGTGATCTTCTCAGGTGCTTCCAGATTTCTTTTGTGTAAATTAGAATAACCATTATGTATTAATTCTTGACGCTGTAGATCATAAGTCCAATGCCCAATCATGGCGACCTTACCCACCTCAAGTTGTGCGGTAAGAGCCGATTTAAGACGGTACTTCATGTTACTGCGCTGCGTAATATCCCGATATTGGCAAAGCAGATGTTCTTCGTCAAATTTATGAATGACGAACTTAAAATAGTACATTTGTTCGTCTGTGGGCAGGTCATAGTTTACATTCGAAGTCTCTCCTGTATGACGGCAAAAGGCAAGTTCCCGCTTAATAAGAGTCGATGTAGGCTGGGGAAATAGCGACAAAATATGTTGACCGATTACATCAATATTAGGATTTAAAATTGGATTATTTGTTTTCATAATCGCGTCCACACAGATATTATCATTATTGATTAATAATAATGTATCGCAGGTTATATTCAATACTTTTTCCAAGTATCCTAAATCATGTAATATTTTTTTCTCCGTCATATTTTTAAAACTATTTCCTTTGAGATTTCTCCCAGCCACCGATAAAACCTCTATTAAATAAGTAGTAAATACCCCGTATCACATTCATGTTCATAAACAGAAAGTAGTATGGGATATAAAATACTTTGTAACTATTCGGATCATCCTTCGTCGAATAACCTAAAACAGCACAAATATAGAAAAGGCATTGAAGCCAGAAAATGACATTAAATACATTTAGCAATGATGAACTCCAATATCCAAGAACTGCAGACAAAGGTAAAAGTGCGAATAGGGCAAAAGGAGTAATGGACCATCGTAACACGCGATGTGATATGTATTGAAAACTCAGCTTCCCAAATTTAAATCCATTTAGTAAAGGCAACAGTCTTCCAATCGACTGCCATCCCCCAGCAGCAATACGTCTTTTCCTTTTTCCTTCCTCTTCCATATTCAGCGAACCATATTCAACAGCATAAGCGTCAGCTGTGTATGCAATACGGTAGCCTTTTTGTGCGATTCGCATTGACAGCATAAAATCATCCAACAGAGTATCTTCTTCCATTGGAGCAAATAAATCCGTACGTAAAGCAAACAATTCTCCAGCGGCACCGACAGCAGAATAAAATTCAAAGTCTAGCTTTTTCAAGAGAGATTCATATTTCCAATACGCTCCTTCCCCTTTTGACGAAACTGTATCATCATCATTAAAAGCAACTCTTTTCTCTCCG
This sequence comes from Sphingobacterium sp. UBA2610, assembly GCF_002339225.1. Taxonomy (NCBI): domain Bacteria; kingdom Pseudomonadati; phylum Bacteroidota; class Sphingobacteriia; order Sphingobacteriales; family Sphingobacteriaceae; genus Sphingobacterium; species Sphingobacterium sp. UBA2610. The sequence continues at coordinate 50,134 of NZ_DDKA01000030.1, read as the reverse complement.
GAAACACAACCGATCGATGGTTCGTAAAATTGGCGCGCAATAATCTTCAACGCATCTGCATTGAGTAAACAATTCGCATCACTAAAGACCACAATTGGAGTTCTCACATTTTCCATACCATGATTAACGGCGGCTGTCTTACCTTTCCTTAAGGGCGAACTAATAATTTCGACCATGGGGTACTGTTTTAACAACTCATGACTATGGTCGGTACTTCCATCAATAACCCAAAGAATTTTTAATTTATCTGGAGGATAATCGAGTTCGAGGCAATTCAGCATTTTCTCCGGGATGACTGCAGACTCGTTATAGGCTGTAATAAACAAAGTTAAAACAGGCAAGTGATCTTCTGCCGCATTTTGATCGTCCATCTGAACCTTATTCGGATATCGGAATAATTTGGCCAATATAAAAATTACTACCGCGTAACCGATATAAGTATATAGCACCAACAAGAGGGCACTCCAAAAGACAATATGCAAACTCATCTGTACTAAATAGATAACCTATTTTCTTTTATCACTGTTAATCAAATTCGAATCTTCGTCCCTATAGCTATCCGACTTGGAAAAAACTAACATTAAATTCTTAAACGCTTTTTTACAACGAACTTTAAAACTGTTAAATAAAGATCCGTCTGCTGCAAGTGTTCCATAGCCCGTTATTGCTTTCGCTTTTCTATTATGGACAAAAACAATCCGACCAAATTTTTTTAGTCCCAAGGCGAGGGATCCGTCTTCTCCCCGTATGATATCAGTCCGGATTCCAACCCTTTGAGCTAATGCTGTATGGTAAGCAAACACCAAACCCCGAACACTAAGTTCTGGCCTGTTTATCGATTGGATGAACAGAAAAATGTCGCGTACACGCTCATAAATCCATAGTGAAAATCGGCTATGAGTCTTATCTGGAATATAACCCCAGGAAGCGCTTGCTGCCACTACACCTTGTCGTTCTAATGCGCTTACCATTACATCCACATATCCGCTTGGATAAAGGGTGTCGGCATCGATATTAAGATGATACTTCCCTTGGGCATGATTCAATCCACATTGCCTCGCAAACCCACAGCCGCTTTGTTTCTCATTATAATATCGAATTCCTGCTTTCTTAAAAATTTCCTCCGTTTTATCCATTGAATTATTATTTATACCGATAATTTCAATAGGGTACCGCGATTTAAGATCACTTAATGACCATAAGCAAGCCCATAAGTTCTTATCTTCATTATAAGCGATAACAGCTACAGTTACTAAAGGCTCATTCGCTTCAAATCTTTTGAGCTGTTCCACAATCGTATTGATTGTAGACTGAGATACTTGATCCGGCTGCACCTGATAAACCGATAAATACTTCCTATACCATTCGTTATTCATAGCTAATCATTCTACTGGTCGTATAGATTCGAAAAGTTGCTGCCACTGTTTTGCTATATTTTCCAAATCAAACTTTCTCACATCATTTCTAGCATTTTTTCCCATTTCTTTTCTGCGTGCATCGTCTTCAATAAGTAGACAAATTCCGTCTGCCAACTGTTTAATATTACCATTTTCTACCAGTAATCCATTCTGCCCATCAACGATAATATCACGGGGACCACATGGACACATAAAAGACACGGGCGGAACACCATAAGCCATTGTTTCTCCCAAAACCAGTGGGAATCCCTCATATCTTGACGATAAAACAAAGATTGAACTTTCATCATATTTTTCAGCTATTGAAGCAGTTCCATTTTCTAAAAAGCAACTTCCCGACAGCCCCAACTCTTTTACCATCGACAAATACATCGCCTTATCCCCCCCCCCATAGATTTTTAATATCCATTCCGGATGCTTTTTCGCCACCATTTCCCAAGCACTAATCAGTAAATCAAATCCCTTTTGATAAGTCATTCTTCCAACTGCAATTACTTGTTTATTATTGAGTAGAGCAGCTTTATCAGGATAGAAAGATAAGGGATTGGAAATAACCGAAATATTGTTAAGTTCATGCCAATATCCTGCATCCTCATTCGTTAGCACGACAAAAGCCGATAGCTTTCGCAGATTCTTGATGAGTTGTCCCTGCCACAATTTTGATATTCCTCTCTGCATAAAGCCAGGAAATCTTTTATCTGTAAACTGACGATAGACTAACCTATTAAAATGTAATTCGCCAACTTTCAAACTGCCGTCTTTTAAATCATTGATAAAATTGATGTCCCGTCTCAATAACGATACAGTAATATCGGGCTTTATAAGACATAATTGTTCTCCAAGTCTCGCTTTAAACAGTCGTTGCTTTTTCCGATAGCTTAAGGTTCGCTTCAATAAAGGTAAAGAAAATATACCGTCAAAGTTGATATCGAGGTGATGCAATTTTATTTTCTCATCTAAAGGATAATAGGGCTCTGATCCTTTTCCGTCAGTGACAAAAATATGAATTTCATAATCAAATTTTTTGACGAAATAGTTTACCTTTGCTGTGAGCACCCTTTCCATGCCACTGGGGTAAAACAGGCCCGGAATAATGTAAGCAAGCTTAAGTTTCCTTTTCATATTGTTTAATCACCTTTCGTATTTTTCCTAAAAGATTCAAATAGTTCTTTCCATTGCGCTGCGATATTTTCCATATGAAATCGAGCACTATTTAGCTGTGCTCTTCCTCCCATTTCCTTTCTCAGCAGATCGTCTTTTATCAAGCTACATATTCTTTTGGCCATCTCCTCAACATTTCCATTTTCCACTAAAAATCCGTCTATACCATCCCGAATTATTTCACTTGGTCCTGATGGGCAATCAAATGCAATACTAGGTAATCCACATGCCATGGCCTCAACCAATACCATACCAAAGCCCTCATACCGTGAAGATAGCACAAAAATAGAGCTATCACAATATTTCTCTTCAATCACCGTGGTACTGGGCTTTAATTTGCAACGCTCGGTTAAGTTAAGACGATCGATCTGATCTTGTAGCTCAGCGGGATTACCGTCGCCATAGATTTTTAAGACCCAATCGGGATAACTAGCATTCACGATAGACCAAGCCTCTATTAACAAGTCAAATCCTTTCTGAGGAACATATCTTCCAACCGCGATGACTTGCTTCGCTTGGCAAGTAGATACGCCTTTAGGTCTTAAAACTAAAGGGTTAGGTATCACGTGCACGTTTGAAAGCTCTGGCCAAAAACTCTTTTCCTGAGCCGTGAGAAAAACGACAGCATCCATCAACTTTAATTTTTTGAGTCTGACACGGTCTTTTCTTTCCCGTAAAAAGCGGCTCATTCCTTTCGGAAAATTGGGATGATAAAAATCCTTCGTTACATGCAACTCTGCCACCTTAATACTACCATCCTTCAGCAGTGGTAAAAAATTGATTTCCCTTCTAATTGTAGAAATTACGATATCGGGCATCTCCTGTTCAAGGATTTTTAGAAATCGATTTTTAAACTTTCGGTAACGAGAAGGGAAACGAAATAACTTAAGCAAGGGCGACTGATCAAATGGATAGTCAATACAAACATTTAAATCGATATGTTTCACATTTTCCGAAAGCGGAAAAAAGCTGGGCTTATTTAGCTGCTCCGATGTCACCAAAATAACTTGCGCATCCGGCAGATGATTGGCAAAATAATTTGCCTTAAAAACGATAATCCGCTCCAATCCACCAGAAGTATACAATGAAGGTAAATAATACAAAATTTTCATCTTCTCAAAACAGCTTTTTTAAAATCTGACGTTGGTAAAGATCTTCGTCATGTATCACAACCTGATCACCGCCAATCACTTCATTGACATATTTAGACGTTATATTAACTTTATGTTTAGCTCCCATCATTAACCATTCGTATTCAATATCAATATGCCCGACATCTATAGCCTGATAACCCAATTTGCACAGGTCATAAGCCAATACAGTCGCTGTGGGGCCCAAAGCGATTAAGATTAGACTATTTTTTGCTAATTTACACGCTTCCTGAAGGATCACATCGTACTGATCAAATGCGCCCTTGGACCGGCATAAGATTCGCCCAACACTTTCTACATTATCAAAAAGATCATTACCTATGCCTAAGCGACTCTTTTCTCCCTCTATAAATACGATATCACGCTTGCTCCAAATTTGTTTTAACAGGCTAAACCAGTAGACAGATTTTTTCCGGTCGCTGAAATCAATATAGGGCCTTGTAATAAAAGTATTTCCATACCTCTTTCCTTTCTTAAGATATTTATCCCATAAATCGCCATACAAATAAAAATGTGCCCGCCAAAAACGACGCGCCCGCCTATTGTATCTATCTAGGTCAACAAATGCATCCGAGATACACACGATGTGGTTTGTAAGATCACTTGTTAGTACCTCAGCCAATCTTTTAGAAAGCTCACCGTCATCATGCTGAAAACGTATTCCCTCTCCACCAATCAAGAGCATTTCACCGTCGCCAAACCGACTAACTGAAGACTTCTCGGAAATAATATGCTCAATAGTTTCTTCAATTGTCATAACCAATGGCTTCACACGCTGTTCCCTTCCTGTTAGAAGTTCCAACATGTTATACCATTCTATAATCACATTATAGCGAAACTTATCTTTAAATTTATGTAGGAATGATAGCATTAGCTTAAATTTAAATGATCAATAACTTTTTTCATTTGATTGCGCCAAGATAATTCATAAACATCATTTCTAATGCTCAATGGCTCCCAATCTACGGACGAACAATAAGATACAATCTGTTTGATATCAATAGGAGATTCATCTGGTTTGGCCTTCAATACATAAGGCTTATCTTCGAAATCAGAATCGATTTCTGAATACATAAAAGGTATCCCCCTAGCAGCATACTCCCTTGTCTTTAATGTTCTAATAAATGTTATCCCACTACGATGTCTTGCAAGACTTCCGATAGCGAAATCAGCTTGGTCAAACATTAAATCGAGCTTCTTACCCCATAGCGCACCATGCAGGAAAACATACTCCTGTACTCCCGCCGCTTCGATAGCCGAAAATATTTCATTTTGTTCCCTTGATCCACTCAGATTGCCAACGATGTTGAAGAAGACCTTGCACGCCGGATTTCCCTTATAATATATCCCTAAACCTTTTATAACCCGATCAAATCCATGCCAGAAATGGATTTCCGCTACCCCTAGCAAATGAATCTCATACTCATCATGAGTTTTTTTAACGCGTAAGGGAAGTTCATCCAAATCAATACCATTAGAAATTTTGATAGTTTTTGCACCGAAAATTTCTTCCTCTTCGGTAAATGTTACAATACCATCTAATACAGAAGCCATAGCTTTTCTAAAAAAACGATCGGGCACCTGCATTATCTTGTCTATCAAACGAATATATTCTTGATCATAAGGATAGGTCGGAATTTCCATGACAACTTTCGCACCAGTTTGCCTAAATTTACGCACGGCGTTAATCAAAAAAGGACTCGAGTTATGATAAGAACGCATGTATATCAGATCAAAACGTTCACTTGATACATAAGCAGTTAAGCCCCTAAAATCCCAGCGCTTTCTTGATTTGGCCCAGGGCCCTTTCCCCAAATCAGCAATAGTTTCGCCATCTACAATCCATGCACGATGCCCGCTGTCCAATACTTCGTAGTAACATAGTTTGACCTCAGCACCACATTGCCGGAGACCTTTAACCTGTCCAAATATCTTTTTACTAATACCATTATGGGCACTAAAACCATGAAAGACTAGAAATAAAACTTTTAGTTCCATATGCTCCATATCTCTAATTATTTCTCTTTAAATATAACGCTATATAAGACCTATATCCTGCAAGCCAAACAAAAGCGATAAAAAAAAGAGAAGATACAACGATCTTGACAAACAGTTTATGCCAGACAATTTCAGTCCTCAAAAATATTCCACACATATACAGCAGAAACGTCAACAATAAACCCGCCATAACTGGCTTTGCCAAAAGATAAAAAAAGCAAAGAAAGTTTCTGTTAAAGACCTTTGTATACATGATGGCATAAGTAAAGACAAATGTGATACAATTTGTTATGACAAGACATCCAGCGACTACGGAAATAGATTCAAAATAAAAAATCCCCAGCAATATACCACATACATTCAACAAGGCCGAAAGTAATCCGGAGAAAAACAAATATTTAGTATCTCCAGTGGTTTGAAAAATCGACCCTGATGAGGACAGAATAAGCTGTAGCCCCACATTAAGGCTTAGGATCTGAAATACAGGAACTGCAGGCCCCCATTGCGCTCCAAAAAATAGGTAAATCAGATCTTCGCCCGCAAAGTAAAGAAAGCTTGCAAGCGGAAATCCAATTAAAGCCAATAGTGCGATGAGTTGTTCCGTCGCAGCGATTAGCTTCATTTTATCCTCTTTTTTTAGACTCAATATGGGATGTATCACCGGTGTAATAACTTGTGTAATATTTTGCAGTGGTAGCGACATCAATTGATAGGCTTTATCATAATAACCCAAGATATTGATTCCTAGATATCTTCCGATAAGCAATGTGTCCGAATTTTTACTAAAGTAATTTACGATGTTGAATAGAAATTGAAAGGTAGAATAGCGCAAAATTGGCCGAATTGTATTTAAGGATATCCTCAATTTAAAAGGCAATGGAAAATGCACATAGGAAACGATAAAAAGAAGTATACTATACAGAATGGGATTAATTAGGAGCGCATATATACCAGCACCATAAAACGCAGCACTTATTGACACTGCCCCTAGGACAATCTGAATAATAAAGCTTCTGAGAGCAATAAATTTGAACATTCTTTCCCGATAAAATAAGGCATTGGGTATTACCGAGCTTGCTGTAAAGAATAGGCCAATCGCCAATAGCCTGATTATATTTCGAAGCAAAGGCTGCCCATAATAGCCGGCTATCAACGGAGCAATCAAGACAAGCATTAATGCCAGTATAAATCCTAAATAACAAGAAATAGAAAACAGATTACCGAGTTCATCTTTAGTCAAATTTTTATATTGGATCACGGCAGGAAAAAGACCGATATCTGCAATCAAATTCAAAAAAGCTATAATAACCATCGCCAGAGCAATTACCCCAAATTGCTCTGGCGACAAAAGCCGAGCAAGAACTGCAGTCACACCGAGGGAAATGACCAAGTTAGCATATTTTGCTATTGCGGTAAAAAAAACGCCTGATATAACCTGTTGTTTGGCATTTTCCATTAGCTCCCTGTATATTTTTTAAACAATAATACGAATAGTGTTTTTATCCTAACATATTTGCGCCAACTTCTTAAAGATAAGATAAGAATATAAATTCGATTTTTCCAGGGCATAGCGTAGGCTTTCCATACAACAGCATTGATAAAATAAATAAAGTTTCCTTTTGCCTGAGATATCCCTACATTTCTTGCTGCTGACGCCCCTCGATTTACTTGCGAAATAACCCGCAATCTATGATCTTTCGAAGCCCATTGCTCCAAACGGGATAAGCTACCATCCGTAGAACCATCATTTATTACTAATAATTCAAAATTTTCAAAAGTTTGGTCCAATATACTCTTTACTGCGCGATCAATATATGCTTCAGTATTGAAAACTGGCATTACTACGGTTATTTTAGGATAATTATTCATGATTTCTAATCCATTTTTTTTGCTGATCGTCCCATTTTTTAACCACTTTAGCCGGATTTCCGACCACTACAGAAAAAGGTGGAACATCTTTGGTCACCACTGATCCAGCACCCACAACACAATGCTCCCCGATAGTAATTCCGGCTAATATTACTGCATTTGCCCCTATCCATACATTATTATTTATCCTTACGGATGAGACTTCTATCCCCTGTTCTGCGATCGTTATATCAATATTTTCATATTTATGATTGAGCCCCGAAATTAATACATGTTGTCCTATTTGTACATAATCGCCAATCCATACAGGTCCTATTACTGTATTTCCAACGCCAATCCTCGAATGACTACCAATAATAAGATCGCCTACAGCATTGTTAATTAAGGAGTACGACTCCACCACAGTCCGAGCGCCGATTTGACATTTTCTAAATGGTACCAGATCTTTACGCACGCTACAATAGATCACAGCCCCACGTCCTTTATGTACATATAAAAACTGAAATAATCTTAAATACCATCTCGGACGCGTTCTTACAGGATGCATTAACATCCTATGCAGCAATTGCTTTATGCGTGGAGAACGCATTATTTTTTCCTTTAGCCCCATATTAACTTTGATACTTTAGCAACATACTGTTCAATTAATCCTCTTTACTTGGCGCAGTACCATGTTTCGTATGGATAAAAGTCGACCGTCCCGAACGAAAATGGATTATACTGCTTACCATCGCTAAAAATATACGTGGCAAGGTAAATATTGCCAGAAACAATTGCTTCGTATACATTTTTTTTGGAATGGCCAAAGCTAAGCTCATCATATACAAAGTAATTAAAAAAAGCCATTTTAGGGAAGATATATCGACGACAAAAAACGAAATCAACAAAAAGAGAGGAATAATACCAAGCATAATAATTCGCGGAGGCATAGACCACTGGAAAATTTTGTCGATTAAAGCCCAATTCCCGGACACAAGTGCATGTCGCGTCTGTTTAATCGCAAGACAGAAGATATCGATTTGTGAAGCGATCCAACGCCGACGTTGTTTCGAGAAATCGTCACTATATTGGATTTTTTCGTCTAAAATGACAACATCTTCCAAATATATCGTGTTTATGCGATCTAATAAGAGGAAATATTCTAAAAACTTATCTTCTCCCATCGATTTGATTGCTGCTATCCTTTGCTTAAACCAGTTAAAATCAAATGCCATACCCGAGCCAATCAACGCAGCAGGCAAACCAAGACGAGCATGTCCTAAACGAAAAATTGAATTATTAATTTCTTCGCTTACACCATCCAGAATTGCAGTCGCCGTTGTATTATTTTTAGCCGTACGATGGGTTTGAATAGCTTTCGCCCCAGAAGCAAAAGCATTATTGAGTTTGCTGAGAAAGTCAGGAAAAACAATATTGTCCGCGTCCATCACAACCACTACATCAAACAATTGTGTATCCAACCTAGACATTGCTGCTGTTAATGCTGCAGCTTTCGACCGCTGGCCTTCATCTGGATGAATAAGTGAAATACCCATTGCCCGAAGCTGATCGTTAGTACGATCTTCCATGGCGTCCGAAATAACTACGATTTCAAACTTATCAATAGGATAATTCTGTGCTTTAAAACGTGAAACGCTTTCCCTAATGACATTATCCTCTTTGTAAGCGGGAAATAATATGGCAAATCGCAGTGATGTAACGCTATCCGGGAAAATAATCTTTCTTCTTATTCGGGATGCGAACGCGAACAAAGCTACATAGCATACCCACAACGTGAATGCGAAGAAAAATAAAAAGTCAATGTACCAAAGGATTGTTATAAGCATAACAGAATATATTTATGAATGACTTACTACCATCAGCCAACGACAGGCAGACCAAACCCCTTTAACCATCGCCGCAGCCAGTTTGAACTTCAATTTAAACAAAAGTAAACACAAATGCATTGGAAAAGCCACCAAAATCAAATAACTAAGCGCTAGTAGCCGCAAACTATTTTTTCTTTGCCTATAGGCAAAAATTATTCTATTTCGCGTGATATAATAGGTTTTAAGGGGACTACCGATTCCAGTAGAAGCGCTCTCTAGATGAACGATCTGGGCTGCAGGGAAATAAAATAATTGAAAACATTTGGTAATGCTATTCGACCAATCCAACTCTTCATAATACAAAAAGTAGCATGTAGGCATGTTGCCAATCTGTTCAATCACAGTCTTTGGAACAAACATAGCGGCACCATGAAAATAAGGAATCTGAACAATTTGATCGTATTGACCATGGTCTATTTCCCGATGGCCAATTTGTTTATTCCTGATCGTAATCGGAGTCAATGGAGTACTTCCTGCAAACTGAATTAAATTACGGGGTGTATGATACAATATTTTGGGAGAAAGCCCACCTACTTTTGGGTTCGCTTCGCAAAATGAAATCATGGATTGAATTTGTAAAGCAGCGTCTTTAGGTAATAAAGTATCGTTATTAATAAAATACAAATAATCGCCAGAAGCAATTTCCAGTCCTTTATTATTTCCGCCCGCAAATCCCAAATTTTTCACCAAATGCGCTCCCTTCACCAAGGGATAACTGTGCCGAATCAATTGAAATTCGTCTGTATCCGAAGCGTTGTCAATAACAATGACTTCAAAACAAATGTTTCTGAGATTATCAAAGATTGTCTGCAACAGATTTATTGTATCAAGGGCACCATTAAAATTAACGGTAATAAATGAAACTTTAGGCTGAGATATTTGCTCCATTTTGTTCACTTTGTTGTAAATATGGGCACATCATCGCAATTGCCATTAAAATATAAATTGTCTCACCTGTTGGGAATTGATGCAAGACTTCATTTCCATAACCGGCTAACATCATCCCTGCTATACCTGCCGCCGCAGCGCTACAAAATCCGCGAATCATGGAATCCTTTAACTTGAACCAAACAAGGTAAAAGCAAATCGCCAAACACGAAATCCAAATCAACAAATAGAGTACCAACCCAATTATACCCGTCTCTACCCAGATAAAAACAAAAGAAGTATCTGTTGGAAGGCCATGTAAAAGATCTCCCTCGTTAGCATTCTTTGCGGCGCCCAAACCTAAACCAATCGGAAAATTACGCATAAATTTTTTCATTTTGGCCTGATTTTCCTTTCGTAAGTTAAAGGATGCATCCTCCTTAAATTGAAACGCTGTCCGCATCCTTCGAATGTCGGCGTTACTATTTCCAATAGTTGTTAGCGATAGGAAGCAAAAGACACCAATAAATAGCGTTGATCCTAATATCATGATTCGCCATTGTTTTAACAGCAGAATATAAAATGCATATCCAGCCATTGGAATTGCCATGGCAGAACGGGTGCCGGATATCAGCATAGCGTACATCGCCAAAATAGTGACTGTAACGTACAAAATCCGCACACTTCTATTTTTCTCATAGAAAAACAAAATGGAAAAAACGACCATTCCAAGCCCCATATGGCAGCCAAAATTAGCAGCATCGGTAAAAAATGAAAAATAGCGGACACCGCTATAGATGAGATGCGTATGGGCTCCAAGTGTATAAAGCCAAATTCTTTCATCTGTGTCCAACCCGATAAATTTTTGCCCAATTGCCTTTAGAGCCGCTAGTAATACTAAAATCGCCCAAAAAATAAAAAAAGATCTGAGCTTCGATCTATCTTTAAAAATATAATAGATCAAAAATTGAAATAAACACAAATAAAGTGCCGTGCTCCGGATAGCAGCAATCCAGTTACCGAAGATACCATCCGGATTAAACACTTCAACAATACAATAGGCGACCCAAGCTAAAGAGATAAAGAAATACAATGGTATTTTCAGCTTAGCATTATAATTCCGATAAAGATGATTTAATGCGATTACAATAAAATTAAATAGGATCACAAGATCTACTAAAATACTCGGTGGCATGGGAATTCGTACATAGCGTAATATACCCATGACGAAAAAACATACAGCAAATAAGAAAAGAAAACTAACAAAAGGATTCCGAATACAAATAATTAAAAAACAAAGAAGAAAAGGTGCGAGTGCAATTCCAACACTAGGCAAGAGACCTCCGGATACGGCCAAAAAAGTAATCAGCGCACATCCTAAGACAGCTAATAGCTTTAAACCAATGTTATCAAAAAAAATTTCCTTCGCCATTTCCTTTTTGGTACCATTTAAGCTTTAGATGCAGTGATTCCCAATTGTGAAAATCTATATTCCAACTTTCTGAAGAAACTATAAGGCGGCAACATTCCCGTAAATGTCTCTGTAGCAAATCGATCCGCATTCATAAGACATATTAAAACAGGCACTGTCCCGCTTCGTTCAACGATCTCCTTAAATAATTCATCATCTTCCTCCTTCCATGCGGACTCTGCGTCCAACAACAATAGATTTACAGCTGCCTGAGAGAGGTAGAATGGGGGGACAGGGATATCAAATGCATTTGTATGACCTACAAGTGTGAAATCATTTTCGTCAAGCTTGATTCGTTCCAAGAGGGTTGATTCGATCAAAAATTCACGAGATTTGGCATTAAAGTCTTTTCCCTCTTGCAGAATACCCACCTTAAGGCCTATCGTATCCCATTCATCCCGAATATATTGCATGAGATTCCCACTATCAATCGTTTCATCCAACTTTAATATATTAATAAAATTGACAGCATTTCCTCGCTGATAGTAGTTGAACAACTGATTTGCCAAAGATTTTGATGCCATTCTTTTGATCTGCTCACTATATCGTCCCATTTTTTTATTCGGAAATGCGCCGACGGTATTTCCTTTTGTGACACGATCTGTTCGCTGCTTATCCCGTAAAGTTCGATCTAGCAATTCCAAGACCAGAATGCAGCCCAGTAAAAACGCCAGGGTCGCAAAATAAGAACCTATAACCAACATTTTACGTTTGGTTGGCTTGGAGTTAAGTGGATAAGTTGCCGGATTGATTACTTTTAATGTGGCAGCACTCATCTCCAAGCTCTTTAGGCGAAGCCGCGCGGCATTCAACCCACCCAAAACGGAAAGATAGCTCTGTTCAGTAAAATTAATACCGCGTTCTTGACGTTTGAGTAATGAACCTATTGGGGAGTAATGCGAGTACATTTTATCCAATTCACCTTTAAAATCATCCACTACTTTAATATCTGCTTGCGCCTGATCCAGTTTCAATAATTCGTCAATCCACAACGTCACATAATTTGCATTCGGATACCCATTTTTAGTATATTTCTGGCTGGAATAATCCTGAATAAAGTTGCGGAAATCCCGCTCCTGATTTTTTAATTTCGATTTAAGATCTTGAAGTGTCGACGCTGAATTTTTGACCGTGTTTAATGAATCAGGCTGAGTGGATTCAATTTGTGAAATTGAATAATTTAAATCCGATATTTCATTCATTTTGGCCAAAAATTGAGAATTGCTTTTAATACTTTTAATGTTAGCATCTATTCCCGACTCTAATTGCGCTATACTCGCCTGCGCTCTGTTTCGTGCAGATAAGGCATCCTGTTTACGGATTTCATAATCTTTGTCCAAAATTGTAACAGCCTCGGTTTGTTTATCGTAATGAATTACACGGTTTTGCACATTGAATTTGGTAAGAGAATCCTCTTTCATAAATAAGTCTTTTCCAATGCGGGCCAGTTCCGCTTCGAAATACTTTATTACATTATTGGTATTACTATATTGAAGAGTTTTATATTCGTCCCCAAAAACCTCGCTCAGTATATGCAATGTTTGATAAGTGATGCCAGCATCATTATTTTCATAATAAACATGCAAAATATCGCTATTATCGATCTGTTTAATATCTATTTTGCTTAAAGCTCCATAGCTAAAATAAGGATGATTCCAATTAAATAAGCCATAGACAAAATTTTTGGCATCCACCTTTTCATATCTTTTTAAATTTTCTACGGTACGTTCTTCGGATGTTTTATCGATTAATTTTCTGACAGCGGGTGGTGTAATAGCTAACAGTTCACGGAAATGAGCACTAGAAATATAAATATTGTCTTTCTCCATATCCCCATTAATCATCGTTCTAGCGAATAGTTTTAAAGACACTACCCGCATCGTTTCTTTTGACCCGATGGTATTGATCACGTTTAACAATGAATTTTTAAGGATATTCCAGTCTTGCTTGCCATCTTGGCTAAGTTCAGTACCATTAGCAGAGATTATGCCTGTATAAATAGTCATATCTGATTCGTATTGTCTATTCATATTTCTGGTGAAATAAATAACAATGCCCATGACCATCAGTGGTAATACAATCAACCACCATTTAAATCTGTACAAAGATTTTATAATGTAAATCACTATACCCATCTTTATTTACTGATAATTTTAGTTCGACTCAAAATTTCCAGATGTAAAAGCTCTGCTGTGATCGTACCTTCTGTTATTTTAAAAGTTTCATAAGCGTCCACTTCCATTTTCTTTGCTACAGTGAGAGCAGCAATTTCGGCATTACCATTCGCAAAATCCGCTTCTAGAGATTTTACTTGTGCTTGTGTTAATGTCAAGTTTTCTGCTATCTTTTTCAAGACAGACATTGCGCTGGTCAATTTAACGTAAGAATCGATAATGCGAAGTTTCTGCTCGTCAAACCATTTTTCCATTTCCAATTCAGTAGAACGACGTTGCATCTTTTGTCGTTTGACACGATTAGATCGATCAAATAAGTCATCAAATGGCACAGAAACCGTCCCGCTAACAAAGCGGGCATTTTGCGTCGCCCCGGAATACTGGTAAAACAAGGGTGTGTTTTGATCTGTGAACATTGAATTCACCCCTATATTTCCATATTGCCAGGATCCACCAACCTTAAAATATTTTAGCCAGCTTCTCTTCTCAGTTTTTAGTTGATTATCCTGCTCCATCATCTTAGATTCAAACATCTCAACACTCGGGCTCTTCTTGGCATTTTCAAAAAGTTCCTCCAGCGAGGGAAGTAAAAGTTTCGTATAATCTAATCCTTCCGCTGGCAGGGTAACACTTTGCCCAAAACTGAGCGAACCAACAGTAATTAAGAATAAAAGCATCAGGATAATTTTCTTCATATTCAGACAACAACATTTTATAGACATGAGCCCGTTATATATTTTCATTTAATTATTTACCATTCCTAAAACTTAAACATCCGCTTTCTGGATAAATGCAGAAAAGGTTTTATACAAAATTTTCAAATCCATCCAGATCGAATAATTTTTGGCATAATTAATATCCAGCTGAATTCGTTCCTGGTCGGACATACTTCCATTATCTCCTCTTTTCTCCACTTGCCATAATCCCGTTATCCCTGCAGGCGCCATAAAACGTTCAACACTATCATCCGTTGTCAACATCTCGGCTTCATACAATGGTAATGGTCGATTTCCAACAATAGACATATCACCGT
The DNA here is from genome assembly GCF_002339225.1 of Sphingobacterium sp. UBA2610. Lineage (NCBI taxonomy): Bacteria > Pseudomonadati > Bacteroidota > Sphingobacteriia > Sphingobacteriales > Sphingobacteriaceae > Sphingobacterium > Sphingobacterium sp. UBA2610. Next base: position 35,124 of record NZ_DDKA01000030.1, on the reverse strand, counting down.
TGAGGACATTAAATAATTGCGGAAGTTCATCAAGACTATATTTCCGAAGAATACGACCAACCTTTGTGACTCGTGGATCTTTCTCCAGCTTAAAGAAAGCTGCTTTTTTTTGCTTGTTGCCAGTATCTGTACCTTTGACCACCACCTCGTCGCCTATAAGCACATCTCGGAGATCATCTAAACTGAAATACTGGGCTTCATTACTGTCATGAATAGTAGAGGCATTTGAAACAACAGCTCGTGTTGTATCCGCATACTGGTTGAGCGCCATATATTCCTTCAATCGTTTATCTGCATCCGGATACATCGATCTGAATTTATAAAAATCAAACATAAAATAACCCGAACCGATCCGTTTGGATTTATATACCGCAGGCCCTTTACTTTCCACCTTAATTGCAAAATAAACGAATAAGAGAATGGGAGAAAGAAACAAGATTAAAATCAATGACACAACGATATCAAACATCCTTTTACCAAAAGGAATACTAATTTTAGGAAAAGAAGCTGTAATGGATTCAAATTTTTCAGTTTGCGCCGTAGCTTCAAAATATAAATGTATATATTTTTTTACTGATTGAAATACATCTCCATTTGCACGAGGGCTGATGGTGTTTGTAACCCCGGCATCAAAATAGGATTGTTTTTCAAAATGCGAAAAGTCATTTCCGACCAAAATAAGTAAAATATCCTTGCCATGCGTGGCCAGCTTGGCCAACTGTGCTAGATCTTTGGAGAGACTTTTACTTTTTTCGTAGAAGACTACCGAAAAAAATTGATCTTTTTGCTCCTGAAAATACATATTCATGGTCTCGAAAAAATTAAAAAATTTCAAATCCACGCCCAAAGTATCTTGAACTTGTTCATGAAAATAATCAAAAGTTTCGATATTATCACCAAAGTATATATAATCGCTATATTGAGGCATTATTTCAATGCTTTTTTAATCCGCAACTTGAGCTCAAGCGGATTAAAAGGTTTTAAAATGAAATCTTCCGCTCCCGCTTCAAGCAGGTTGATCCGTGTATTCGAATTATCTTCGCCAGACAAAAAGATAACAGGGATATCTTTCAGAAACTCGTTTTGTTTGATCATCAGCAGTAAATCGTAGCCATTCATTTCAGGCATTGTATAATCAGAAAGAATCAAATCGACCCCATTTCCATCTTTCAACCAATTATAAGCATCCAACGCATTATTGAAAAAGCGAAAATCGTAATCCGCGTTTAAGTACAACGTAATTAGCTGGCCTATAGCCAACTTATCATCAATTATTACAATCTTTTTTTTCATGGATCTCCTACGTTTTTTAACGGTAATTAACCAAATAAATTGTATGCTTTAAAAACAAAATTAATTAGTTTTAAGTACCCCATGAGAGGGGTACTCTTTTAGATGTAGCCTTTTTTCCTCTTATAGCAATATTTTTCTATTTCACATACCAATTGGTATCCTGAGAACCGCTACTCAATGCCCAACTTTCAAATTTGGGATAAACACCGGTTATTTTTTTATATTCATTTGGATAAACAAACGACCCAGGTATACATAATCCCCATGGCTCTCCTTTTGACGATCTAAAAGGATCATTAGCAGAGAGCTGTCCTTTTGCGGTTAGGTTCTCCACTAACGCTTTATTCATTTTATCAGTTGCTTTATATCCAACCAAATGAATTTCAGTTCGTGAACTTACTTTATATCCATTTGTAATAATAAAAGAGTTCAGGTCCGCAAAAGTAAAATTATCCAAAGGAGATGTAAATTCTATTGTGATCTCAGATTCAACCGGTTGAAAATTACCGTTTTGTGTTGAAATGAATTGTGTATCCGAAATACCAAATGCCTTATGCGCATCATCACATAATGTTACTACAGCATACTTTTGGTTAGATTCTACACCGTTGGAGCCCAATGGTAAGTTCTGTCCAACCAAATTCTCATTTGTATATTTTACAGATTTCACGTTGGTGGCCAATATACCATCCAACTGAATAGCTGCAGCAAGTCTATTTTTGGCGCCGACAGATCTAATTTTATTTACCAATTTGAGTTTAGTGATTTTATTTGCAGAATTTTGAACTTTTGTGATAGCCACATCCACCACAAAGTCATTCATATCATAATCTCCAATTGACGGCCAATTATCTTCAAAAGCATACGAATAAGTACCCAACTTAACTTCAGTTACTGTTTGATCATTGGGATTACCGCCAGCTGCATTATTACCACCAGCATTACACGAAGTACCCGAAATTACAACTGTTGATTTATCGTAAGGAACTATTTTTGCTGGGCTATTAACCACATAATAAGTATTATATTGCTCATTGGGCGTATGATCAGAGCAAGCAACCTCTACATTACCTGAGTATGTAATTGGCGTTCCCCCCTTTATTAGTTCAACCTTTTTCAAACGTGCCAGTGCTTGACCAGAGGAGGGCCCCATCAAATTGTTAGACCAAGTATCAAAAGTGACTTTAGTTGTAACATCCAATATAGACGAAGCAGCCAAATTTATCTTTGTTCCGGTAGCATTTAAATCTTCTAAACTTAATAATGAACCTGAAGCAATCGAGATCGTAGCCCCGTTTGTTTTCATAGTTTTAATTGTAGTATGACATACAGCCTCTAATGTTGCATTTGTCAAAGTCGCATTTTGCACAGTAAGTGTGCCCTCATTGCGTACGACTGTACCATTTGTTGAACTGCTCAGATTTTGGATTGTCGCCACACCATAGTTTGTAAAACTTCCATTAGTTACTGTCGCCTCATTAACATCCAATGTTCCATAATTTATATAAAGCGAACTGTTTGTTGTTGTCATTTTAGACAAAGAAGCAGCGCCATAATTTTCAAACCTTCCGTTGGTATTTTGGGTAACATGAGCTAACTGAATTGAACCAGCTTGCGCCACTATTAATGTATTATTACCCCCCAAATTGAATTCATTGCCTGTATTTTTCCATACCCCCTGAACATATATTTTTACATTACTGGAACCATTATTAGCATTAATGGTACCTGTAAAGGTAACTCCAGACTTGACGACATAGGATTTATTTGATTCAACATATATAGAACCATTACCATTTATTTCAACAGCATCGCTAGGAACGACTACGGTTGCAGCTTCTGCAGTCGACGCTGCTGCCTTCAAGCCTCCACTGCCAAGCAAGGCAGACGATGTAGAACCACGCAAAACGCTCGCTTTGCTGCTTGATCCCGCTTTTGTACCATCGACGCTGATTGTATTTTGTTGCCCAACTTCAACCATACTGATTGCAGCAACACCCAGCGGAGAGGTTTCTCTCAAATAGATGTATTTCGCTACGGTGGGAACCATCAGCTTGCCAACGAAATCCTGACCAGATTTTGCCTGTCCTGCAGCCAAAAGGTTCGCTTCCGCACCAAGGGCTGGATCGTTATCAAAAATCTCTACCCGATAGAAGTATTTACCGCTAAATTTATCATCAACGGCAACGCGCACATCTACAGCTCGAGCCGAGCTCCACATAAAATCTGTTGGAACATTAACCCCATCTGTAAACAAGGACGAAGAATCGGAGCCAGTATCAGTTTCGTTGTACAAGTCTTTTACTTTTGAGCAACTTGCCCCAAAGAGCGTAATCCCTGCTAGACCCACCAAGAAGAGATTTAAGCATTTTCTGCTATACATAATTAAATAATAATAGATCAAATAATAATAAATCGATACAAAACAGCACCATCGTTGACCGAAACAGATTTTATACGTGGCTTTACAAATAATCTAAGCTAGAACTGTTTAAGCAAATATATAACTAATTTTAGGGAGTCTACTACAAAAATCGCAGCTACAGTGTAAATTGCAAATCTTGTAGCGGTTCAACTACAAGGCTACAAAAAAACATAATATAAACTACAAAAGAGATTATAACTAACAAAAAGATGTTTACCTACTATTGCTGATTACTCTTTCGGTATTCTGTTGGTGTCACCATTGTTTCTTTCAGAAAAAAGGCGCTAAAGTTATTGACATCAGTATATCCAAGTTCCCAAGCAATCTCTTTAATGCTGAGGGAGGATTCAACGATTAGCTTTTTACTAATCCGCAGTAATTCTTCCATAATAACTCCTTTCGGCGTCACCCCTAGCGTCTCCTTGGTGAGATTGGTCAATTTTTTACTTCCTATATTTAATTGATCCGCGTAGAAAGCAACCTGTTTTTCCTTTTTTACATGTTTTTCAACAAGCTCCTGAAAACGTCGCACCAATGATACTTCCGTCCGCTGCCCCAGCAGTTCGCCCGATTGACGATCTTCTGCATATATAGCCGCCAGAAGCACAATCTGCTTCACGATATTATGTGCCAAATCCCGATAAATTTCCTGATTATAATTCTGCTTGGACAGTTTCAGCTGCATGCCTACAAATTCATAGTAGGTCGCGTATTCTTTGGGCACGCTAAGTGTTCGATAGGTATATTCACTTTTGTTAAATGACTTGAAGTTTCGAAGGAAGGCCGTATCAACCTCGGTACGTGCAAAAAAACTTTCCGAAAAATAGATAATCAAAAATGGGCGCTGTTCATTTGTGTTGGCTTCGATTTGTATCCCGCGCGGAATCAAAACTAGACTATATTCCTCAATCTCAGTGATCTGTTTATTGATCTGCATGCTACAGCCGCCACTTGACACAAAAAGAACGACATAGTTCTCTTTTGCTGTTGCATCCTTAATTTCCGAAGACTCCCGTTCTACACCAATAACCCGATGAACTCCAAATTCCATAATAATTATTTACCGCATGTAATGCCTGAAAAACATTTTACGTGCTTAGGCGTGAAGCAATTTAGTAAATAAATCCCGAACACAAAAACTCGCCTCATATTGTATCACAGTTTTATCTGTCTTCATTTTCAAGGCAACCTTATGGTAAGGAAGCAGGTATTCCCGTCATCAGAAGCACATTTCATACATTATTTTTCACAAATTATAATTGATAGATCAGCCTCCAAAAGCCACTAAGTGTTTTTTCTTTGCCACTAAGAGGCAATCCCACAGCCATACCGATAGCCAATTTGTTGTTAAGTCCTAACTTAATCTGGGGATGCAAAATTGTTCTTATCTCATCGGAAGAAATTTCCTGATTGACCTCAATACCGATAAAATGGTCTGTCTGTCCTTCTCCCCCTTCCGCGCACCAAGATCCCGTACAAGATCATTATATAAAGGTTCGGCATGATGTATTTTATCGGGCAGGGATTTATTTTCTTGGGCAAGGCCAGCAATTGAAGTGGCGAGGGCACATATAAATAAACATGCGCGCAAGCACCGAGAAGTAAGTTTATTGTTTTCCATATCACAAACCTCGATGTGAAATATGGAAAGACTTGGGAATGTTCTTTTCCTGCTTCAGTAAAGAAATAGCAATGTATAATTCCTTAAGATATATTGATCATAAGCCCGACCAAACATACAATAATGCAGCGCAAAATGTTGGCACGATTAACCGTTAACACCGATTATCACTTACTTCCTCTTTTCCATCAGCAATCATCGCATTGACGTCGGCCATATCCCCAGCTTCCAAGTGTTCAATATCTTCAGCCTGCTCTTCGGAGTAGCGATCAATAAAGAATGTACAGCCCATCGGAAAATGATCGGACCCCACAGAAGGATAAATAAACAATTTGTCGATAAATACGGTTGGACTATGAAACAATAGATCCAGAGGCACTCTGAAAAACCAATAATTGGCATGAAAGGTGGAAAGAACGCCACGTCCGATGCGTGCATCGATCAATCTGCTGGTTTTCTTGAACAAGAGCGAAGATTTGGCCCAGGCCACATTATTAAAATCTCCCGTGACAACTACGGGCATTTTGTAATCGCGCACCCGTTTAGCCACACTGAGCAGATCGCCATCCCTTTCTTTGGAAGTTTCCTCTTCTGTCGGACTCGGCGGCGGTGGATGCACAGCAAAAAAGATAAAACGATGTCCATCGGCAGTTTCCAGTTCAGCTTCAATACTGGGAATATCATCTGCTACAAAATAATGCACTTGACATTTGTTAACCTTCAGATTGGTATAAAAATGCATACCGTAGGTATTGTCCAGCGTAACCTTCTCAAAATTGGGATAAGGCTTTTCCAGTACACGTAAGGCTTTTTCCCATGCGGCATCACTTTCCATGGTCAAAAAGATATGTGGCTTTTCTTTCTGAATCAGGTCAATAAAGCGATCATAAGCCGTATTGAATTGCAGTACATTACAGGAGATCACTTTGATACTATCAGAAGCATCCTTGCCCTTTTCATATTTTTCGCGACGCCAAAATTTGGTGTAACGTATCAATAGATAGGCATGGTATACAATCAACGCCAACTGTACACCTTGCAACCACCATAGCCAGGGGTCTTCAGTCACAAGATAAAAGCCCAAAGCCAATGTGGGCACCTGAAATACCAGCAGCTGCAGCTTCACAAATTCAGCTACCCGAAAGATCCAATGCTGGCTTTGGGCAAAGGGTAATATACTCAGTAAAATTAATAACCCTGAGAAAACAGTATAGAAAATCAGCATATCGTTCGAGCAAACATTTTAAACAAACTTAAACAAATTACGGTTATTTCCAACAGACCATCATTTATCAAGCGCTCCTCAGCTATTAAATACCCAATTGCTCGCCCTTCATATAATCCACGCGTGTCATGGCTAATGCATTCGGGAAGTTCGTGTGGATATACGCAATCATTTGTTCCCGAATATAACAGCTTAGATAAAACAAAGCTAAAAATAAAAAATGATTGCTATTTCAATCATTTTAACTACTTTTGTTTATAATAGCGAACAAAAATAATATATGAGCTCTAAGAAACAAATCATTTTCCCTAAGTTAGCCAAACTTATGGAACAAGTAGGCGAAAATATTAAGTTAGCAAGAAAGCGTCGTAAATTAACAACTATTCAAGTTGCAGAGCGAGCTGGAATTGCGCGTTCAACCTTATACCTTATTGAAAAAGGAGATACAAGCGTCGCATTTGGCGCATATTTAAATGTGCTCCGGGTATTGGGGCTACAAAATGATGTATTGCAATTAGCAGCAGACGATGATTTAGGAAGAAAACTACAAGATCTCGAATTATTGAAGTAGCAATCAATGGCACACAACAAGTTTGATATATACGTATATGCGCACTGGAAAGGGATGGCGGAGCCTAAACTTATAGGGACCCTCTCAGCACATTTTGCTAAAGGTAAAAAGGCATTCAGTTTTGAATACGATAAAATATGGTTGAAATCGGAGCAACTTCAAATCTTAGACCCTGAAATACAGTTTTTTTCAGGAACACAATATGCTAGCGAAAAAGGAAACTTCGGTATATTTCTAGACAGTATGCCCGACACTTGGGGGCGAACACTCATGAAAAGACGCGATGCTCAGTTGGCAAAGGGGCGTGGCGAAAAGCCCCCTTCTTGTATGATATTGATTTGCAGATAAGATTGGCATATCAAGAGCAGAAAAAGAATTAATGAGTAGAGCATTTAAAACACATTTCTAGATCATCCATCACCTACCCCTACTATTTTCAAGAGACCATCGTTTATCAAGCGCTCCTCAGCTATTAAATACCCAATTGCTCGCTCTCCTGATAATCCACCCTTGTCCTGGCTAGCGCATTCGGGAAGTTCGTGTGGATATACGCTATCATCTCCTCGCGGATAAAACAACGCAGGTCAAAAGCTTGCCCCGAATTGCGGCAGCTCATCAGGCAGCGGATCTCCATGGTACGCTCTTTAAAATCAGTTACCTGAAGCACATTGACTTTACCGTCCCAAAGGGGGTGTCCGGTAAGTAAGGCTGTCAATTTCTCACGCAATAGCTGCACAGGTACGGTAAAATCTGTATAGATAAATACAGTACCCAATATTTCAGAAGTCGTACGTGTCCAATTTTGGAATGGTTTTTCGATAAAATAGGTGATGGGCAATACCAAACGGCGTTTGTCCCAGATATTGACTACTACGTAAGTGAGATTGATTTCCTCCACACGCCCCCATTCCCCTTCAACAACCAAGACGTCATCCATTCGGATAGGCTGTGTAAAAGCAATCTGAAAGCCAGCAAGTAAATTTCCCAAGGACTTCTGTGCAGCAAAACCGATGATAATACCGCCAACCCCCACGCCAGTAAGCAAGCCAGCACCGATTTTCTGCATGCTATCAAAGCTTAATAGGATAATCGCCAAAGAAATTACGATGATGAGGGTGACGACCACTTTTCGTATAAAGACGATTTGCGTTCTAATCTTTCGTTCGCGCAGGTTATTCTCCTTATTGATATCAAAACGATGATAGAGATAATCTTCAAAAACCTTAATCCCCTGTATCAGCACAACAGCAAAGAAACCGACCAATAAAAGTTCATTGGTTTTGGTCACGACGCGGAGGGTCCTTTCGTTAAATTGTGCGAAAGGCAACAAACTGTTAAAGACAATTAATGGGATAAATACACTCAGCACACGGTTAAAGCGACGGATAAAGGAACGGAAAAGGGAATACGATTCCTGTTCAATGGCCTGCCTGCGCAATAAAGGAATAAATATCAGCTTAATCAAAATACCAATCAAAAATGAAAATAGAATTAATGCAATATTCCAGAGCCATGCGGGCCATTTCTGTGAAAGTTGAATTAATGTTTCGTTCATCATACTGTTCTTTCTTTGTGTTAACACTTGTCTTTATTAAAGTATAACTGCTCAGCAGGGTTAACGTTTGTTTTATTTTGAGAAAGATTGGTTAAATAAACAGCAAAGAATACGGCCATGCACTTTGCTAAGCACATGAATGTTGATACGCCATAATAAAAAGACATGCACAATCCCAAAAATCAAGAATTCTTCAAAATAAAAATTAAAAAAAACATTATTACACAATAATATTAAGTGATAAAACCAAAAAAAACAATATTAATAAGCATAAACGGAAAAATAAAATGAAAAATAGAGCAATTATATGCTAAAACAAAAGAAATAGAGGCAAAAAGAAGTGAAAAATCAAATAAAAATAAATTTTTATCAAAAAAAACAAATAAAAAACAGATTAAATTTTGCAAAAAACAATAATATACCCTATATTTACAACACCTTAATAGGTTTATAATTGGTTATTTAAAGGTTTTCATCTCCCCGATTGAAAACCTTTTTTTTTATTTTATATTTAACCATCAAAAAATATGTTCTTTGAACATTCTTTACAGCAAAATCCAATCAATCTCTAGCAAATCACCACAAATATGTCCAAGAATTTGATCCCCTTAACTTAAATTATCAGCATTAACAGATAAGACTATCCTCGAACAGCCTTTTGGTATGTTTTTTGAGCCCAAAGAGCCAATGACAGACAGGTGACTAACTTTATGTAGTGCATTACTTAAATATACTATGTAAGAGGTAATCTCCGTTTATTAAGAAATTTAAAAGATGCGGAACATCAAACTTTCCAAAAAAAATTAAACCAACAATATAGATAAACAATGAGCAAGAAAAAAGACAATTCTAGATGGCTGAATGTGGCCATATCCTGGGGAGCGAGTATCGTCATCATTGGGGTACTATTTAAGATTCTACATATCGGTGGCACCACAGCCAATTATATGATCGGAATCGGTTTGGCTGTAGAAGCCTTCCTATTCTTTTTAATGGGCTTTAATCCCCCTCCTGCAGAACCAGACTGGACACGTGTCTATCCTGAATTGGACGATAATTTTACTGGGGAGCTACCTCAAAGAGGAAAAACTGTGGTTGCCCAACCTGCAGGCCCATCGGCCACAGCTGCTTTGGACAAAATGTTCGCCGATGCAAATATTGAACCCGCAAGCATTGAAAATCTCGGTCGTGGCCTACGTGATTTCAGCGAAAAAGTATCCGCTATCAATAAGCTTTCAGATGTTTCACTTGCGACAGAAGAATTCACCCATAAGCTCCGAACAGCAACTTCTAAGTTTGATAACCTGAGCCTAGCGTTTGAAAAAGCTTCGCAAAACCTAGTCGCCATGTCGAATACCTCTGGCGATACGTCCAACTACCACGAACAGGTAAAAAGTTTGACAACCAACCTAAGCCAATTAAATGCGATGTATGAACGTGAGTTACGCGATTCGGCCTCACATTTACAATCGATGAACAAGTTTTATGAGAACCTAAGCTTTACTATGCAGAACTTCAACGAATCGCTGGATGATTCCAAAGCATTTAAAGATGAAGTGGGCAAGCTAGCAAAAAACCTCAATGCCTTGAATGCCATTTATGGCAACATGTTGAGCGCGATGAATCAGCCGCGTGTGTAATTAATTCTTGTATTACTTAAATCAAAAACAATGGCATTAGGAAGAGAAACTCCAAGACAAAGGATGATTGGCATCCTCTATCTGGTCCTGCTCGCCTTATTGGCGCTCAATGTACCGGATTCCATCTTGGATGCATTCAAAAATATCAATAACAGTCTCGAAACATCCAAATCGAATGTGAGCACAGCCGTTCAACAACTGTTCGCCGCGTTCGAAAACACCAAGTTAAAAGAAGAACCCGCACGTGCCAAACCAATCTACGACAAGGCAAAAAAAGCGCAGGCTATTATTGGAGAACTCAATCAATATATTGGTTCTTTAAAAGAAGAGTTCGTTAAACAAGGTGGTGGATACGATGAAGAAAAGGGCGATCTGGCCCAACGTGAAAACGAAGACATTTCACCGAATCTGATGATCAATGAGAAAAAAGGAACCGTCTTAAAAGACAAAATCAATTCAACACGTACCAAACTGTTGGCCCTACTGACACCTGAAGAACAAAAGATGGTCTCGTTCTCTTTGGAGGCTAAAGATCCGGAGAAATCTATAAACGGTAAAAAATCCTGGGAAGAAATTAATTTCGGCAGTGGTACACCTTTGACCGCAGCGATGACTATTTTAACCAAAATTCAGACCGATGCACAGAATGCAGAGTCCGACGTGGTCAAACTTATTTTAGGTAAAATGGATCAGGCCGTTGTGAACTTAGACAAATTTGCAGCAGTTGCTGTTGCCCCGACCTCCTATTTGGTCCAAGGGCAACCTTATAAAGCCGAAGTGTTTTTGACGGCATCCGATTCAAAATCTGAACCGGCCATTTCTGTTAATGGATCATCACTTCAGGTGGTAGATGGAAAAGGTGTTTATTCGGTCAATACCAGTCGGGAAGGTATCTATACCTGGACCGGTGTGATCAAAGTAAAACAAACCGATGGATCCTACAAAGAATATCGGACCCCTGTACAAACCTACCAAGTTGCACGTCCTTCAGCGGTCGTATCGCCAGACAAAATGAATGTACTTTATATCGGTGTGAACAACCCTATTTCGGTATCCGCGCCGGGTACTCCCACAGATAAAGTTCGTGTCAGTATGAGTGGTGGTAGTATTTCCAGTGCCGGTGGTGGTAAATATAATGTGAAGGTAAGTTCACCGGGTACAGCACATATTTCAGTATCCGCGGAGGTAGCACCTGGAAAAACACAGACCCTGAGTTCGACAGAATTCCGTGTGAAACGCATTCCTGATCCTATTGCCAAGTTTGCTGGTAAAACAGGCGGTTCGATGGCTACTGTGGCACTTAAAGCGCAGAATGCTCTTTTTGCAAAACTGGATAACTTTGACTTTGATGCTACCTTTAAAGTTACCAAGTTTACCATGATTATTGCCAAACCACGCGCAGACGCCATCGTTTTGTCGACTTCGGGCGGGCAACTGAGTTCAAGCATGTCATCTGCATTAAATGGTATTGTACCTGGCACACGCGTCATCTTTGACAATATTGTTGCTGTGGGTCCAGATGGAACTTCCAGACAGCTCAATGCAGTTGCTTTGACTGCAAATTAATGTAAACGACCTACATCTACTTAACAAGCAACTGCCCCTGCATAGAATGCAGGGGCAGTTGTTAACAAACGTAAGCCCTGCTCTTTCTGGGAGCAGGTTTTTTTTATTCAGATAAAATGCGATATAATTCTAGGTTTAGGTAATACACGTTACGGCTCACCGCACGTTTTTCGAGTATGCCTATATCGGAGAGCTGATCAAGATATTTGCGAGCCGTATTTTCGGCATAGGCCCCCTGATCCGTTAAGTGTTTAACACGTGTAAAAGGTTGCGTGAATATAGCTTCTACCAAGAGTTCGGGCCGCATTATATCTCCTTTTTGGACAATAGCATCCAATATCGCATCTTTGGCCGCAATAATATCATTGATTTTGTTATAGGTCAATATCGCGGTTTCCTCTACAGCTTTCAACATATACAAAATCCAATTTTTCCAGTTACCCCGCTGAGAAACACCAGCAAGACCATCGTAGTACGCTTCTTTATGCTCCATGATATATCGGCTCATAAATAAGATGGGGTAATCGAGCAAGCCCTTCTGTGTCAGATAATGAATATTAAATATACGTCCCGTACGGCCATTGCCATCCCTGAAGGGATGAATTGCTTCAAACTGGAAATGTCCAATGACCATTTTTAAAAGTGGATCCAAAGGATATTTTGTATCATTATTGAGAAATTCAATTAAATTATCCAGCTTTTGTTCTACCAATCCTATCCCTCTTGGGGGCGTATAATGTGCTTTTCCTGCGTTTGGTCCAGATCCCCCTTGCTTGATATAGATCTGTGCAATGGGCGTTCTTATACCGTCAGAGAACTGACTAACGATGCGATACATGCGGATAAAATAATCGCGGTCAATGATTCCCCCATTGGATAGATAATGATACCCATCCCACAGTGCTTCGCGATAATTTAGAATTTCTTTGGTGGCTCCTTGTATCTGTTGCTGCTGAGACTCACTGAATGCTTGATACAATTCATCGTCTGTCGTAAAGATATTTTCTATCGCACTCGAAGCCTTAGCCTCTTGCAAACTAATGGAATTGATTAAAATACCCTGGTTTGGTATGACAATACTTTGCCCCTGTAGACGGCCTATTGCCGCTTTAGCATTTCCCAGTTGCGCATATATTTGGACAGTCTGATAGTATTCGGGAGCTATCGGCAATTCAGGAAGCCCATTCCATGGGGTATTTCTATCGGGACTAATGATATAATGCCATATGACAAATATACCAAGCTTACCTTAAAAAACACTATATTTTAAGGTAATACCTATTTTAGGCCTTAAAGTTGCTATTTAGCAGATTCATCGCCTTAAAAAACATTACATTTTAAGGTAATACCTATTTTAGACCTTAAAGCGGTATTCAGGCACCCTCGTGATCCGCGACAACATAGTAGCTGTCGGTACAGATTAAACTTCCAGACAGCTCAACGCCGTTGCTTTGACGGCAAATTAATGTAACCGACCTACATCTACTTAACAAGCAAATGCCCCTGCGTAGAAACAGGGCATTTGTTTTTTGTGGTCATTCGCCCCTCATATTTACTGTTCACCCCTCATATTTGCCATTCACCCCTCAATTTACAGCTGTACCTCTGGTAGCATCGTCCGCACGAAAGAAGTATCAGCAGGGTTGACATTAGTTCTCGTTCGAACATGAACACAATTCTACCAGTAAAATTTTATGTCTTTAAAATCAATCATTATATTTAATAAAATAAACCATAGTTAAAACCACTAAAAAGAAATACAATTTGACACCTATTGAGGAGAAGATAATACAAGATGCTTTTTCAAAAGTGCAGGAATTTTATAGGCAGCATGGACGCTCCCCTGTACGCCGTGAAATGGAAAATATCAATACAATTGCCCGGCGCCATTTTGGCACCTGGAACAATTTTATTCTTGAGGCTGGTCTTAAACCCAATGTAAACAAGACGCCCGAACAAATTAAACCCGAATTATTGGCCTTATTAAACGACTTCTACAATGAGCAGGGCCGCATACCGATGAACAAGGAGTTTTCATCAAAAGCCACAAGCATCAATAAATATTTCGGCTCATGGAACAAATTTATTGCAGCGGGAGGTTTTGATCCCAATGACCGTCGGGTACCATCTATCGGAAAACTCAAAAATTCACTGGTCAGATTCTATATCAAACACCATCGCTCCCCAACTATTTCAGACTGTCTCCGTAAAAATGGACTATATAATGATCAATCATACATTACCCATTTTAAAGTCAATAAATGGGCCGACGTCCTTGAATATGCAGGATTGAACGCCTACTTTAGAATAACCACCATGACGGAATCTGAGGCGAAAGAAAATGTGATCAGGTTGATAAAAAAACATAAAATTAAATATTACAAAGATTACCAACGCCTTAAACCCGATAATTACCCATCCGTGTGGTACATTAAAGAAAAATTCGGATGGAATAATTTATGTTATATAGCCGGAACAAAAATTCCTGTCACCAAATTCAGCATAAAAGATCATTATCTGAGTTTGGCAAAAGAACTGAAGCGCACACCAACGACTAAGGAACTAGAAGCCAAAATGGGGGTTACCTCAGGGGCTATGGTCTGGAAAACAGGCCTTCCACTCAATAAATTTTTGCAGTCCGTTGGTCTGAAACCAGCCCGCCAGTCCCCCTGTAAGTGCAAACTGAGCAAAAAAGAGCTAGCCGACCTCTATAAACGTAAAAGTATCGAACATGGTTACACCAACGGTATGCCACGCTCAAAACTAACCGAACTAACAGGCTACACCAGAGATATTTACGAAAGTCGTTTTTTTAATATGAATGGACTACGTCTGGTCTGCGGTTTCGAACTAATACCAGCAAGAAGCAAAGCATATTCCGAAGAGGAGCTACGCAATATCCTCAAAAAACCACGATACGCAAAAAAGAGTTAAAGATTAAGATCCACCTTAAAAAGTTCATTTTAAGGTGGATTCTAATTCTGGTGGAGTCCAATACAAGCTATTTCTTCCTGAACATACGATTTAACCATCGGCTCAATAGAAAGCTGACGAGTGTCCCGACAAGGGCAGTCAATGCACTGTACAATAGTCCGCCCACGGAGAACGAAGCCCATAGCCCGCAAATAGTGCCGCCAATTGTTGAAAGTTTAACATCACTCCAGCGCATCCGCCCCTCCTTTCCCGCGGGTTCGTTTAACCGCCTTTTTATCCATATCGGGATGATCAGCCTGTGGGCTATAATCCAGTACATCAACTTGGCTCCGTCCGTCCGGCATATTTGCCGAAGCTGTCCGCTCTTCTGTCGCTGGTTCGCCCGTATCCTTTTCCAGGACCGAGTCCACAATACCAAGCCCGAGCGCGATATATTTAGCGATATTCAACGCCTTATTTGGCAACTTAACAGGCGCCAGCAGGATCACCTGTAGGACCTTTGTAATTTTATCTATGATTTTTTTCATATCTCATTTGTATTTAACTCGCGTTAGGCTGTAAACTTGTTCTCGATCGTTAAGGTGACTTGCCCCATTTTTACCTGTTCAATAATTGTCTCATACAACTGTTTATAGGCTTCGGCCGACTGATAGACACCCCAATCGTCATTACTTTTATGAAAATAGGTTCCGACCAGCAGGCAGCCTTCCGTATCTTCATGCGTATTGCCGATATGAATGTACACGAGACTGAAATTGGGGATCGTCCTAATTTCGATCATCCCCTGATGCATATCCGGGAAGCGTTTTTTATAAGCTGTATTCATGCCACCCCCTCGGTTGAGCCCAAGTGTGTAGGTTCCCGCAGGAATTGCTGTCCGACCTTTTATCTTTACATCACGTACAGTGTCTTCGAGACCATAACATTGGAAGGTGCCGTTGATGTAGAGTTCGGACAGGGTACTATTATTCCCCTGCCGAACACGTTTGAGTGTCAGTTCCATACGTTACGGATTGCCATATACTAATTCATAGGTATATTCATGCCCGGGCGTATCCGTTAGGGTTACCCGGTACTTCGCGTTTTCGAAATTCGAATTATCGGCCTGCACCTGGTACATCCAGGATACCCCTTGTCCGTCCATGTCCTGCGCCATCCCTACTTCCAGCTCCAAGTCATTTGCATCGAAAATTCCGACCTGTACTTTCACCACCTTCATCACATCCTTTACCATAAATAAAATCTGATCCATGGCATTGCCTTGGTAACCACTATCGTCCCAACGACGAATGACCGGTGCCGTAAAGTAATCTTTAAAGGCTACATTGAAGGCGGTCTGGTTGATATTAGCCTTGGCCTGATAGGCCGCCTTTAGGTCAGGATCCTGTATCGCCGTACGTGCATACAACGAAGCATCCATAAAGCGATTTTGTACATCAAGCTGTTTAACTGTGGGTGCTTTTTTATTTTGAAAAGTCGGTCTGCGGGCGATGATTGTCTGATCGCCACGTTGCCGAAATACGAGCATCTTGCCTACTGTCCCTGATGCTCCCTCCATGACGACATTACCTTTTGATTTTGCCATTACTTGTGTTTTTAATGTTAAATAATCTGTTGACCGTCACAACAAAGGGCGCCCATCATTGCGTTGACGATACAAATATGCACTCGAAAGCAAGCGATGTCAATAGCTACAGGTAACTGCGGTGAAATACGGTAGAATACGATGGAAAACGGTTAAATACGACACCTGCACATGAGTTATCCTTGAGCTTAACAAGGGCTAAGGTAGGGTGATCGTTTAGTCGAGGTAGTGTGTTTCTTGTGTCAAGCTAGAGTGAAGCGTAAAATTGCCCAGATCCGGCACTTCTAAAATCCGGGCAATTGTCTCTTCCACGCTACTTGTACTTTTTAGGGTTTGCCTTAATATAGGCAATGATTTCATTTTTAAAGTAATAATCCTTACCGTCCAGATTGTAGCCCGGGAGCTGGGGTTTGATCTGCCCCAATTTGGTATCCCTGATATGCAGTAATTCTTTTATATCGGTATTATCCAATAGTTCGGACGTTGAATTGATCAGGTTTTGGCTTACCTGGCGCGCTTCCTTGGCGATCACCTGCACCGCCTGTACGAGCGCGCGTAGTTCGGATCTTACTTCTTCAAAAAATTTTTCCATAATCTTAGTTTATTTTGACTATCATTCGGTTTATTAATTCAGTTTAATTCATCCCCACTATCCGTCTGCTCATTCAAACACGTGCAGCTTCTGCCGGAGTTCCTTGATATAGCTGCGGGTCACGGCGAACGAGCGCTGAGGGCCCTCGCTCATCACAATTTTACGCTTCAAAAAGGAAACAATAAAGTTCATATTGACTAGGGTCGATTGATCCACCTGAACAAATTCGGTTGCTGGTAAAAAATCGACAATTTCTTTTATGGTCTTTTTTGCCTTTCGCGGAACTGGTTTGCCAAACCCATCCAATCTCATATTTCTTTCGAAAAAAGCCAGCTCATTGTCCCCTTTCACTTTCTGCACGAAGTAAATATCACTAAACTGTACCCTTTGACACATTTTATCGGTCATTTCGATAAAGGCGAATTCAGGCTGTGGCACACATTTAAGATTGATCGGAACAGCCAAACGGCGAAACGCATTTTCTAGCGCTCTGTAGACCATCGGAAACGTAGCCGGTTTGGGCATAAAGTCCGCCGCATCCAAATGATAAGAGCGCAGCGAAAACGCTTCATGCTCCGTCACAAATACGACCTCAGGTCTTTTCTTAGCATCGATAGACTGGTAAAGATCCATTCCATTGAGCAAGGTATCGTCGGCCCTTTGATCCAGCACAACATCCATAAAAAGCACATCATACTTGCCGGAGTTGATTTTCCGTAAGGCATCTTTTTTATTATCCGCCACATCGATAAGGAGATCCAAATCTGTTTCTTCTAAAAGAGTTTTTAATTTTTCAGCATCAGGTCGAAAATCTTCAACGATAAGAATAGGGATTATTGGCATATGGCATTATTTTATAAAATACTCAGTTAAATCGCTTTTCGGTAGTTTTGGAGCAGCGTAAGCTGGACGCTGAAAATGGGATTTTGTTCGCGATATTCAATCCGATATGTTCCGGGCAATACCGCATCAAATAATTCCTGCAGCAACTTATTGCCCACCCCAGTATGTCCCGCTGAGCGCTTGCCGCTGACATAATTGATCATCTGGAAATGCAACTGACCATCTACCCGCGACCATTCCATGATAATTTGACCCTGTGCTCCCCGAGGACTATAATTCAGGGCATTTTCAAACCACGAGAGCATGGATGCAGCAATGATAGAGCGGCTCCAATCGGTCGCAAGGAGGACTTCTTCCCCCTTAAATAGCATCAGGCGGTCTGTAAAACAGGAAGCCATCACCTTGAGCTGCTTCCATTCTTCGGCAATAGCTACTTTGACTTTCCGGTTTGCCGTCACTGCAATGATGTATCGAAATAGTTCCAGTGTATCGTTTCGGTGCAGCAATTTGTTATGCTGCACGATCTTGATCCATTCTTTCACGAAATGCTTAGAGAGACGTCCCGCCAGCCTGCCGGCATCCAATTCCATGGTGAGCAATTGAAACCTTAGCCAATAGGAACAATTTCTAAAAACGCTGTGTACAATTAAGGCTGTCCCCAGTACCAATAAATTGCCTACCATGATCCTATTGTGGAATTGCATCAAATGATAATCCGTCAGTTTTCCGGCAAATGAAATGCCGTGAGCAGGAAGCCACGAGTAGGTATAATACACCCAGAAATCTATACTCAGGTATTGCCAGCAGCCCAGCACAAGCAGTATGACCAGTTTAAGATAAATAGAACTTAACTGCAATAAATTTATCGCCAGCCAATACATAGCGAATGAAAACAAGTATGGTCCGGTTAAGGCCAACAGATGTCGCATGGTCAATCGATGCCAAACCTGAATATTCAATTTGAACAGCAGCAGCAGCAAGAATCCTGTTCCGATAAAAAATAAGATGTATCTCCGCGTGAAAAACTGGGTTATTTTGGTCCGTCTATCTTCCATTATATCCTATTTTAAACGTTGGCTAAATTGTTTTTTCTATAATTGGTGTACTTTGAACACTTAAATTACAAAAAACAAAGCGTAAAGAATAAATTAATTAAAAATAATATTTCGCTAAAAGGAAACATCATCCTTATCAAGAAATTATACAGCAACTCATTTACTTGTTTTCATACTTTTTACCCTTTTAGCAAATTATCCGTTTTTAGTTCGAAAAATTGACGGTTTTTCACGTCGAAAAAAAAGGCACGTTCTTGTAAACATATAGGCATTACCCACGTGAGTGCATCTTGTGAAACGACCTTTCTCTCTTTAAGATCCGGATGATAAAAATGAATCAAGGGCCAGTTTTCCCATGCTGTCCATTCCTTCATGACAATGCGGTTTATCGCCCTGTTTAATTTTCCCTTGAACCTCTTCATAAACCCATCAGGTTGCTCCGCTCTTTTACAGCGCAGCCCTTTTGATAAAGCCAGATTCCACAGTCCATTGTTCTCACTTTTTTCCATCAGCAGAAAAGCGAGGGGAATATGAAACCGGAAGGCAAGCTGGGCGATACTCGCGTGGAAATACAGTCCACTAGCTGCGACGGGGACCTTAAGCAAAGATCGGGTCCCTTTAGCAGCTAGGCGATTCACCCCTTCGTCCGCATCAAGGTATACCAGCACCAAACGCTTTTCATTTAGGTCCGAAAGTATATTTTTGAGCACTGTACGTCTTGAAGCATCGATATAGCGCAGGCTATCTGCTTCGAGATTGTTTAGCTGCATCAGGAGTTCAGTCTCTTTTTGTTCCTTTTTAATGATACCGGGCGAAGCTAGTACAGAGATTTTATAGCCTGCTGCAAGCAGATAGCGCGGTATCAGACGGTATGGGCCATAATGGAAAGAGATGACAATCCCACTAAGATCAGTTGGAAGCATTTCAAGACAAGAGGCGTCCAACATTCGGTCCAGTTGGACGGGTTGCAGCATCTTGGCAAAAGACTTTCGGTAAGCGCTCCATCTCAGGTAATTTATTTCAAGATCTTCTACCGTAAATTCCGGAAAAAAATTCCATACGTTGGCAAACCAAAACGGTTTGGTCAATTGATTATTGTTCATTTAAATTGTGGTCTAGAAAAATTAGGTTATTATTCAATCAGTGAACAGCATCGCCTTCCGACGGAAAGCGATGCTGAATTAGCGTTAAGGTATTTCTACCCAGCATTTTTCATCGTCAACGACATCTCCCATTTCCGGAAATAGTTGCATCATCTGAGGCAAAGTTAACCCCAGTTCGACGATAAGATCACTTGTCTGTATGTTGTCGTTCATGTTTGAATTGAATTAAACATCGGCCTGCAACGATACGGGTCAGGCCACTCCCGCTGGCTGTACATGCACTAAAATTGTATTAGCTAACGATCAAATATGGCTGAAATCCTTAAAAAAGAGGAAAAGAATGATATGTTACCCAAAAAGAAAGCTAATTGCCTTCGCCGAGGTAAGGGATAAGAAAAGAGGTCAGATATCCTTGTTTTTTTGCATGATTTCGATAGAAATCGGTCATCTATCATTTTTTTAAGTATTTCTCAAACCTCGATTTTACTTTTATAAACATGGATTGAGCCTTTTATAAAACCTGATTAACTGCATATCCAATGATCAAAACTTTTCATTTTATATTGCCCCAGGTGCCCCAATTTACCAAGCAAGTAAGAGCATTTTTGCCCAAGCTTCCCGATTCACAGTTACAGCGCTATGAGGATGCGAGCATCCAATTGCTAGAAGAATATATTGATTACCATAGCGTCCTATTTTATCGCGTGCAGGTTCAGGTGCAAAGTACGTTTCAATTGTCCGTGCAAACCGATAAATCCGATTATCATCTGCTGTATAATAGGCATTCCGTTTCGACCATTAACATAGAACATACAGCAAATAATAGTCACGTGCAGCTCCCTTCTGGATATGATACTTATGCCTACATTCCCAAAGGCAAGATGCAAACGGTTCTGTTGCAGGGAGAATATTTGATCTACGGAGTTCTGGTCGATAGAGGTTATATTAGATCAGCAATATTTAAAGAAGACCATTTCCTATTTAAATTCAGCACAGCACGTCTACGCGACAAAAAGCGACTCTACCAAAGTGCCCTATGGCCAATCAAAGAAAAGACAAGCTATCAGCTTTCAAGAATTGAGGAGCATTTTTTCAATTATCATAAAGACAATGAAGCTATGGCTGTAAAACTTGTCTATGACCTATTTGATATCGCCATTTATAAAAATTTTGAACACTATGAAAAGATAGATCCCGATCAATTCCTAGCCGAAAGGGCCGAACAAATGATCCGGGATCAGGTGATGCAGACTTTTAGCAGCTGCTCCATTCATGCGATTGCAGAACAGCTGCAGGTAGACATGAGCAGATTGAACAAAATCTATAAAGCCATCTATAGTGAAAGTCCGAAACAGACCTGGACTAGGCATCTTATCCTTAAAGCACAAGAGTTATTGCTGGCAGGACATTCGGTTAAAGAAGTCAGCAATTATTGCGGGTACGGATCCCAGCAGAATTTTTCAGCTTTTTTTCGGAAACATACTGGTATTTGTCCGAGGGCATATAAATAAAAAAAAATCCCTATCCATCCCCCATATTTGGCATTTGTCCCTGAAATCAGACCTTTCGTCCCATAAATGAGCGCTATCCTTAAATAATAAAAATACAAACTCGAAGAAAAGACGGGGCACCACCGCACAAAAAATCATACAACGGCCTACCTAAAATTCAAACATCTTTCGAAAATTACTGCGCTAACTTTGGTATAAGATAACAGATCGGAGGACAGGGAGATGCCCGTCCGGTCATTAGGAAACACCTCCACGGCCGATCCAGGAGGATAATAAGGATAAGCAAAAATAATAAACTTAAAAACATTAGAAATGAAAACATTAGCAAAAAGAATCATCGGCACCATGAGCATTGGTGTGATGGCATTAGGAATTTCGTTGAGTGCAAATGCGCAAAGTATTCAAAGTGAAAAAGAAGTTAAAGGAGAGAAAGAAGTAAAGATAATAGCGGCGAATCAGGTATGGTCATACCATGGCACATCCTCAGACTCTCCTACCGATCCCAGCAAATACAGCTTGGGGCCAAGTGAAGAATGTGAAGGTGCTAAACAAACTGTTTGTCAGATCAATGCCCCTGCCAATCCATCAAATCCCTCACAACCCGATATGACGGCACTTGTTACCCCATCGGGATCATCTACCCCAACAACTATCGCGCTCCGCATCAGCACTGCCAATAGTAGTAAAACACCAAATGAAACTGTCACCGATTTCAGGCCGTTTTAATTCAAGCTATAGCTCAAAGAAAGTAGCGAAGGAACTACCCTTCGCTATTTTCTTATCTATTCTATCCCAGTTATATTTTTAACCTCAATGGGAATATTAAAAATATAGTCTTTACTAATGGGCTTCAGGCTAAATTCTTGAATCTTTCCGTCAATCGTGACCTTGCGAACGATTTCCTTTTTAAAACGTTCGTCTTTATTTAGCCGTCTCAAATCCGACCACCTTAGCCCTCTGCGGACCAATTCTTTGCGCCTTTCCCGAATAACTGTCTTCAATAAGACTTCGATGTTACTTTCCGTTATTGGCACAAAGAATTGCTTCTCAATCCGATTTTGTAAGAGCTCATTGAGTTGTTGCTTAGCTAGCGTCGCATTGCCCAGTCGCGTATTACTTTCAGCAGCATTTAATAAGACTTCAGAAGTTGTAAGTCCAACAAAGAAAAGGTAGGTTCCCGAACCTACGTAATGACCCTTAAACGTGTAGCGTCCATCGGTCCCTTTTTTATAGTTCGCCCGAAACCTTAAGTCATGAGTATCATACTTACTCAATAAATCATCAGTCATATAGGAGCCTCTGCTTCCACCAAACATGGTTGTACCATTTGAGTACGCAAAAAACAAAGTTTCTGCATTCATAGCTGGATAAGGAAAAGATGCATCTACACTCATTGTATTAAGATCCATCAACTTATCGTACCGTATCAAGACCAATTCAGCATATTTCTTTGCATTTTCGTAATCTTCCATCGCCATGTAGACTCTTGAGAGTGCAGCATGAGCCGAAATTTTATTAGGTCGTGTCACTATCCCTAATTCATTTGGAAGCAAGCCAGCTGCTTCCTCCAAATCCTGAATAACCGAACGATAGCATTCCCCTACTGTTGACCGCTTGGTTTTGTCATTGATATCTGAGCTTAACTTGATGGGTATTCCCGGTACATTATTATTGCCTTTTTGATCAAAGGGTGCAGCATATATCTGCAAGAGTATAAAGTGCATAAAAGCTCGATGGAATAGCGCTTGTCCTTTAATATTGTTAGGATCGAGGCCTTTTAAAATTTTAATATCCGACAATCCATCCAATACCGTATTGGCTATCGCAATAGCCTTATAGGCATCCCGCCATAATATCAATTTCTCTGTTGCCGAATATAAATCTGGGTTTTGAAAGGTATACACCTGCTTATCAAACACGTCAAGATTATTATAACCAGCATCCGTAAGGAGAAAATCGTCCGTGCAAGCTTCCAAGAAAAAAGGATAACTTCCGAGATTCAGCTGATTTCCTGCATCTAACAAGGCTTGCAAATCCTCCAATGTGGATGGCACTGTACTTGTTTTATTTGTTTTATCCTCCAGAAATTTATTACAGGAAGCCATACAAAATAGGCTTACTATGAGTAGTTTGTAAATATATTGTTTCATGACACAAGTATTAAAAATTAATATTCCCACCGACTGAAATTACACGCGGAGCAGGCAAATCCAAATAATCAGGATCGAGATTTTCCTTATTTTTTCGCCAGATCAATCCCACGTTATTTGCTCCAATGTAAAGTTGACCCTTGATCTTTTTGTCGCTTAGGCCAAAGTTGTAACCGAACCTAATATTTTGCAGCCTAATGAGATCACCTTTGACGATATTATTGGAAGAGTGCTGATAAAACAGATCGCGATAACTATCGTTGGGGTATTGCATCGCTGGAACTGTTGTCACCAATTCGTCTCCTGGCTGCTGCCATCTTTTAGCAAAATCAGCATGCCCATCCCAGGAGTCAAATAGACTACCATAGACAATGGATTTCTTCTTAAAATAGTGGCCAAATTTGAAGAGCAGACTAAAATCTAGGTAAAACTTGCCATAACCTATGGTATTATTCCATGCTCCGTATATTGGAGGTAAGGCAGTGCCATGATAATTTAGGTATTGCAGTGAATCCGTGGTCAGCGCCTGATAATCTTTCGATATTTCGCTATTTTTATATCCCCTTGGATCGCCATTGACGGGATCCAGTCCAGCAGATTTATAAGAGAAAACTGGGTACAGAGATTTACCCAATAACGGCATAAGCGTCCTCCCACCATCTAGATACAGGCTGGTTGCTCCGATTGTCCCTCTATAATCAGTCACTTTATTTTTGTTATAGGAAAAATTGATGGAAGACTGCCAATAACCTTTTCCGAAACTACCATTTGAGGCGAGGGTCAAATCGATCCCATGAGTTGCTATTTTACCAACATTTTTTGTCAACAGCGAATAACCTGAAGTCGGATCAAAGGGGTCATCAGAAAGCAGGTCGAAAGACTTTTTCCGATAATAGTCTACATTAGCCGTTAATTTACCACCGTATATTGAGAAATCCAGACCAAAATTTAAGGTGCGCACTGTTTCCCATTTGAGCCCGGGGTTTGGCGGGCTTCCGATCAAGGCGTAAGGTAGATTTGAGTATTTAGCATTGCCGACATAACCGATCACAGTTTTATTGAGGGCTCCAGCGGGCTGTACACCACCGTAGCCAAAGGTTGACCGTAGTTTAAGATAATCGATCCAATCTGCACCTTGCATAAATTTTTCCTTTGCCACCTGCCAAAGTAAACCTGCCGACCACAATGGATTCCACTGGCTGTTGACATTCGTTCCGAACGAATTCGCAGCATCCTTACGGGCAGAAAAAGAAAGCCCGTATTTAGCCTTATATTCATACAAACCATTAAAATACATTGATAAGGTTCTGGATAATGTACCCGAATAAGCATCCAAGGGTGTCATATACCCATATCCCAGACCTCCATACAAGTTATAGATGGTGTTGTAATCAACACTTTTGCGGCTGAGCACTTCGGCATTGTAACCATAGGAGCCCGAAGAGCGCTGGTCGATATTCCTGGTATACAGCTCTGTACCGATCAGCGCATTCAGGGCATGCTCGTCTCCAAAAGATTTGTTGAGGCTCACCTGCACCCTTCCTCTATGCGATTGCATCTCATTATCACCATTTCGCAGTATAGCACCAAATGGAAAATCGTACAGTTTTGCCCCACCGACAATTCGCGTATACTTATTGATCAAATCCCGCACCTCAAAAGAATCCTCTCCGGAAAGCGATTCTGATTTGCTACTACTATTCTCATAACCATAGATCACATCGGCCTTTAAGAAGGGGAGGATGTCATAATGCAAGTTAAAATTTAAATAAAGATGCCGATTCCAGGACTTGTAAGTCGACTTATCCCGATCCGCTAAAGGTCGGTAGGTCCAGTCCAATAGACCGTCAGCATTTGCCCTTTCAAGAAAAGATGAATTATAAAATCTCGGGATCGACAGGAAGTTTCCTTCGTCATCCACTAGCGAGGCATAAGGATACAAATTATTTTTTCCACCCCCGGGAATCATCGGATAGCGTGGTGTCGAAGAGAAAACCCGATCCCGTCCATTGATCAGAGAAATCATATTTTCTATAGACAACTTTTGCCCGAGCTTCCAGCTATTTGTAGCCCTCAAAGTTAAACGGTCATTATTTGCTCCTTTTGTATCCCCTCTACCGCGATCATAGCCAACCGAATAGCGATTTCTATTGGTTGCATTACTTGTGGAAATATCCAAAAAGTACTGTTGATTTACCGCAGCTTGATAAACATATTTCAGCAGGTCATTTCGATAATCGTTCCCTTCTAGCGCTTTCAATCGCGTATTCAGATCAATATCCGACAAGCTCCCCGCTTTATTTGCATACAGCATGTCCACGACAGGCGAAAATATCGTCGTCTGATTATAGGCGCTATTATATGCATCATCATAATACTTATTATCAAAGAGAAAACGCTCCACTTCGATAAAATCCCTACTATTGATCGTCTTGTTATAGAACAGGTCAGGCTTTCTGCTGACCATTGTTGTCGTTGTAAAATTGATAATCGGCTTATTGCCTGCCTTTCCTTTTTTGGTCGTCACGACAATCACGCCATTTCCTGCTCGGGATCCCCATATACTGGAGGCTGCCGCATCCTTCAATACGGAGACAGATTCCACATCATTAGGATTAAGATCATCCAATGTACCATCGTAAGGGAAATTATCAACAACGATGAGGGGCTGGGCCGCTAATTCAGAAAAGGTGTTTATCCCGCGTATATTTAGCACCGATTTTCCGCTCCTTCTATCAAACTGCAGTCCGGATACTTTACCTTCAATACGATCCAAGATCCCTCTGCTCGGGATTTTATTGAAGTCTTTATTAGATACCACCCCGAAGCTACCCGTCGCCCGGTCTTTCGGGATGGTCTGATATCCCGTATTCACGTGTACCTCATCGAGTCTATTGTCTTTTCTATCCAATAGGATGATGCGATTTGTCACATTGGTATCCCAGTTTATGTTTTTGGTTTCAAATCCCATGGCCGAAAATGTAACAAACCTTATTGCATTGGAAGAGGAGAACTCAAATCTACCCAAGGAATCAGTCCGATAAGCAGGTGCAGTTCCCTCCAGTTTAAACGTAGCGAAAGCAATAGGATTATGATCCTGATCAATAACATTTCCTCGATATTTACCCTGCGCAAAGACCGATTTACAGCAGACCATCATTAAGATCAAACTAATTAGACTTTTCATAGAGACGATTATATTTGATAAATGTTTCAACATTTTCCATTTCAACCAACCGTTTTAAGGTCAATGCTACCACTGTACCATTTTGGTCCACCCAAACATAAAATGGGAACGTACGATGAGGAAACAGCTTGATCAGATAATCATCGGCATACACGGTGCTAAGGTCGTTTGTCCGCAGAACATCGATAGGCATCTTGTGAATACGTTGATAGGTGTCTAATTTACCATATGAGTTTACGAGCAAAACATTAAGTTCCTTACCAAAACTCTTTTGGATTTTAATCAAATCTGACATACCACTGATGCAAGTACCACAGGTAGTAGACCAAAAGTCAAGAATAAAAGATTTGCCTTTGTACTTAGATAGTTCTACGAATGCTGTGTCCCCTTGATTATAGATTTTCACTTTTCGGGACCAGAAATCTTGAGGTAATTTATTTCCGACGAGTACCGGTTCCACGGTAGCAGACCCATCCGCCCCGCTGTCCTTGCAGGGCGTTTGGGCAGATAAACTAAACATAGAAACCAAACACAGCAGTATCGCTCGTGCTCGTTTGCTTTTAAAAGCCTTGTGTAAATTATAAAGTATTGTTTTCATCATCTTAAGGTTTTGATTGGTTAATGGATTGAAAAAAATCGTTGATTTTTTTGGTCAGCTGGAGTTCCTTCCTATTGAGGTCCAGTGTTGACAGTTCTATTTGGCTTGTATCTAAATGACGGCTATGCGTCAGGAAATACGCCATCAGAGCACGCAGGATATCGGACAAAAAAAGCGTCTGCTGTACAGCCTCTAATTTGCTTTCAGTAGCTGCGCCGAGGGTTTTGCATTTGAGGTCTAATGCGTAGAGGTACTCGCGTATTGTGACTAGCGGATAATTATTCCAAAAGTTTTCGATACATTTCAATGGATCGTAACTGTCTTCATGGATCTCATAGAATGGCCTGTCAAGATGCAGGAGATCTTCATAAATGGCTTTCATGTGTTTAGTTTTTAGCTGTGACCATAGCACATAGCTCTCCCTGTCCGACCGAAATCAGCTTTTTGCGGGAGCATGAATGGGCTCAGGTCACAGCGGTTAAAAAATAAGAAATAGGTTATCGGGCGCGGTGCAGGACAGTTACACGTAATTTGATAGAGACGATACCGCGTCCGTTGGTAAAATAAAAAACCGACCTTTCACATAACATATCTATGGATGTATTTCTAAAACCTTTGCTTGACAATTCTAAAATCCCTATTTTTAAAGTGCGAAATTAAAGAAAGAGGACATGACATTGTCGGGGCATTAGCCTTTAAAAAACAGGTCGGCAAAATCAGCAATTGACAGTTTATGAATAGGCCATTAAGGCTTTTTATATCCATTCGATACCCAGGGGCTATCGGCCATTGTTAATTTTAGCTCTTAAGAAGCTATTCTGGTGGGCAGTATTTGTTCTTGATGAGCAGTGATACTGCAAGCCGACGAAGCTGATCCTTGATCTGCCGTCGTTCTGTTGTGGTTAATGACACTTTTTGTCTCATAATTTACTAATTGGGTTATCAACAAGAGTCTCAAGGGGAAAGTAGGAGGCAAACATTTATAAATATAAAAGAGGCAAGCCCCACTATCTTCCACTGAGCACAGGTACGGCAAAGAACCCAGACGCAGTTTCCAATAGGGGAGCTTACCCCTCCTTGTTGTAAAGATACAAAAAGCATTGGGGGTCGCAAACCCTACGTCTCACGTCTTTTGAAATTTGCCGTTTCGTGCCCGAGACTAAATCAGCGAACTGATTATAATACAAATATAACAATACAAAATATAATCGCAAAAAAAATTGCGATATAAATCTAAGAAGTTAACCAACAGAAATATAAAATGAAGTTTGAAAAGTTTTTGAAAACTTTAAATAAAGAGTTTGAAGCGATTTTATCGGAGAAAAAACCTTTAGAGTCTTTTCAAGTAAATAGTGATTTATCAGTAGTAAAAGGTCGAAATTTTTATAATGCTGTAAAACTACTATCGAACGACTTTGACAAAGACTGTGAAAATGCATTATCCGAAATCGCCAGCACAGCCCATAGAAAATATCTTGCAAAACAAAAAGGCAAAGTAAAAAACGATAAGACGTTGAATACCTACCAAAAATTTATTACTCAATTTGTATCGTCACAAGCAGAAGTCTCAGAAAAAGCAGGCATTGAAAATACAAGATTCACGAAAGTACTAAATCAAACTGCAGATGATTTTTATGCTCATGAAGTTTTTTCGATTGCAAAATCTCAAAATATGAAACTGATAGATGCATTTGAACAATTATACAAATAACTATTTACGAATCCTATACTAACTCTAAACGAAAGAAGCGACACGATTAATACTGCCAACACGTCAACTCCTTCTATGGCGAACGCGAGGGGCCAATAATTGGATTAAGCTAGGATAACCCAAAACGGGGGAAACAAACTGCAAAAAGATATTTTTAATTTTTCAATTTCAGAAAGTTATTGCTACAATATCCTAAACCAGTTGAAATAAACCAACATCTAAAGAAGCGCTTTAATTTATTAGGGTTCTTTTACAAAAAGCTATAAGACAAACTTCATTTATATCAAAACAGATTTTTTTCGTCATATATTTAGTTTATAAAAGGCACTCATCTCTAATCACTTGATACAACGCCTAAAGAATTTTGGTAACGAGAGAGAGTCAGGGATATTTTTGTATATTAACATTAAATTAATTTTTCAATGGACAAACTAGGAAAAGCAATTAGATTACTGAGACATCAAAAAGGCTGGCACCAAGGTGATGTTGCAAAGCGATTAGAAATATCAATTGCTGCACTTTCTAAAATTGAAACCGGTGTTACAGATCTAAATATCTCTCGATTAAACCAAATCGCAAAGGTATTTAATTTGACTCCCGTACAGCTATTATCTTATTCTGAAACAGAAGAAATTAAAGAGCATGCTGATGAGTTAAAAGTAATTTCGGAAAAGATACTCTGCCGTGATGGCGAAATTATTCAGCTTCAGAAAAAGCTTATCCAGCTATATGATCAATTGTACAAGCACAATAACGTTTAAATCTCCACCACAAGATTTATTGAAATATATCAACACCCAGCTCAAATAGCCTCATTTCGATTTAATGTTTATATAAAAAAGCCACTCCCTTCCGGAAATGGCTCACAATAAATATCTATAAACTTTAAAAGTATTTGATTACAGATTTTCGATTTCTCCGATAGAAAGCCCAGTGCCCTTAGCAATATCTACAATAGGTAGCCCCATTTTCTTAAACTCTAGTGCAATGGCAAGAGCTTCTTCAAGCTTACCTTTTTCAATGCCTTTCTGAATTGCTTTTTTTTCAGCTTTATCTAATAATTATTCTTGAGTGCCCATTTGATAGAGGCACTATCTGATAAAAAATAGAAACACATCACTTGGTATTGAACGTTTAGGCTTAGTCAAGGGCGAGTATGGAGAAATTAACGAACAAATGAAAGCTTAAGTAATTTTGCTAAGGTAATTTTCGTCGCCAGCCTTAAAAATGAAGATATGACACCGAAAATTGGACCTCAAGTGTACCCAATAAGAAAAATCCGACATGAAAATGATGATACCGGTTTTTACACCTATCAAGTGTATACTTTATCAAAAATATTTCAAATAAAACCAAGTCAACTTTTTGACTACTTCTACGGCGATGGCGAGCGACCAATAATTGGGTTAAGCTAAGCCAGCCCAAAAAAATGGAGAAGCAGACATAAAAAAATATTTTTATTTTTCCAATTCCAAAAAATTATTTCTATATTAGATCAGCCGGTTGAAATATACCAACATCTAGCGAAGCGCCTTATTTATTAGGGCGCTTTATTATTAACGATAAGATTTTTCATAATTTATATTTATAAAGTTTCTCCTCTTTTATCAGCGACGAAAGGGGAGTTTTTTGACCATATAGCATCCTTAAAATGAAAAGCCACTCCCTTCCGGAAATGGCTCAAAATAAATATCTATAAACTTTTAAAAGTATTTGATTACAGTTTTTCGATTTCTTCGATAGAAAGACCGGTTCCTTTAGCAATATCAGCAATAGGTAAACCCATTTTCTTAAACTCCAATGCAATGGCAATAGCTTCTTCACGCTTTCCTTCAATCTTTCCTTTTTGAATTCATTTTTTTTCAGCTTTATCTTATAAATATTCTTGAGTGCTCATAGTATCGCTTCTTCCTATTATTATTTCTATTTCTTTTTCAAACTAAGATAAATTGCCTACAAAAAGCAATTTATCGATCTCTCCTCTACCATCGAGAACTAATCTATTGAGGAAATATACCCAAAACTTCCTAATTATCAAAACTTACGTAGTAAGTTAGGAACAGTAATGAGCCATGCTCATTACAGCATCATTTCCTATTAAAAAAATATTAAATCAATGATAATCATATAACCCTTGTCGCGTATCCTTATCCATCTCCCGGTTTATCATTTCATCATAAAGATCGTGCTTAATCGCTTTCAGGCCTTCGTCGCTTATTTTCTTGTTCTTGATAGCCAAAAGTGCGGTAAGGACAATTACAGAAAATGGATTCTTATTTGATCGCAATACCGACTCTTCCTGATCCATGACCTTGTAACTGTTAAAATCGTAGCGCAATGAAGTTCCCATAAATTCTTGCCTATATACCAATAGATTTTCACAAGGGATCATCTATACGCCTTCTTCTTGGACTCATAATTATTTATCAACTGGTTAACAGTACAAAAATAAGAAATAGCAACACAAAAAAACTAATTTAATTAGCATTTTGTTTGAAGCTTCACGCCCAACCTGTTTTGGGTCTTGTATCTTTAATACGAATGACAGCGCGAGAAGTTATAGTTGGAAAATAAAAAAAAATAAATAGGGTCGGTTATATTTATTTTGAGGGGGATTGGGCTAAAAGATATCCTCATTATAAAAAAACAGGAAGAACAACAGGAGTCTCGGAAACTTACTTCTCAGGATGCGCATGGCCTGATGTTTATGCTGCTTTACAGTACCTTCAGTAATATTCAATTGCTCAGCAATTTCTTTATTGGATAGCTTTCCATCGCGCGAGAGCTGATATACGGCTTGCATTTTGGGAGGTAGCAAGGCTATCTTCTCTTCCAATATACGCTCAAGTTCACGCAAGAGGACTGTTTCCTCAGTGTCGCAGGTATTTTGATGTTGAAACGCCAAATAAGAGCTGACGTATTCGTTAAAATATTTGCTACGATTCATATTGGAAAGGATCCTATTTCGGAGTACCGTATACAAATATCCCTTGATGTTACCTGTTGAATCAATACGTTCAGGCCGATGCCACAGCTCCATAAACAATTCCTGCACAGCATCGTTTGCCATATCCTCCTCTTTGAGCAAATGAACAGCAGCAAGGTACATTTTCGAAAAATGACGTTTATAAAATATTGTGAACGCCTCCTCATCGCCTTTTTTTATTCGTGCAATCAGCACACTATCTTGAGCTCCGGCTTGAGTTTCAGAATAGAATCCTTCCATACTGCTTCTCTACTAAAATACAATATCTCCAATTTGACTAGGTTCTCATAATCAATTTAAGTAAACAAAGTGAATATAAAAATATGACAAATGCAAAAATAGTTACTAAGAGTGATCGAAAGCACAGCTATGAGTCACTCTTAATCTTAAAATAGCGCGCGTTGAAAGCATCCTTATCAATCCGTTTAAAAGGAATAAATCAGCAAAAAAAAACTAAGTAGGCCATCGTGAGGTAGATGAAATCAGTTCTATTTGAAAAAAAAAGCGGAGTTGAGTGTTTAATTATCTAATTGATCAAGGTCAAATAAAATTTTCTATTTTAAATATAGGTTGCTTCCGTTACCAGAAGCAACCTATGTTTGGAAACTATTTTCCTATATTGTACGCAACCGGAATCGGATAGCCCTTTCCACGTAGTGCGGCAATGGGTATAGCCATTTCCTGCTGACCGATGACTTTCCTGGTCACCTGCCCCTTTTCCTTCCGGTTTTCTTTGTCCGCATCTCTTTTCTGCGCACTGTCTCCTTTTGTGGCCTGATCGGGATGATCAGCCCCGGCAATTTTGTTGCCACGCGCATCGGTATTCATTTCCGCCAAGGCTTGGGTCAGGCTATTTTTTTCCTGCTCACTGAGTTTTTCAAATTTGACGCCATAGTTATCGAGTACACGGGTCGCATTTTCGACAGTATTGGTACCACGCTCGTATATATCTCTATAAATATGCAGCTGACCATCTTGCGCAACGATGGTTTCATAACGCAGTTCTACCAGCACCGGCTGTGTAAGTTTGACCGATTCTGTTTTGGTGTTTTTCTTCTCATAGTCGGCAATTTTCTCCGCTGAAATTGGACTTCCCGATACTTGAGCAAGCTGCTGGGTAAAATCCTGCACCTGTCCATCCGTGAGGCCCACACAACCATGGGAAGCAAAAGCACCAAGTTTGGACACATCTTTTCCGCCATGAATCAACGATGGCATGCCAATGGGAATTTTGATCGGTCCCAGTGGATTTAATTTGCTTCCGGCAGGTACTTTCTCACCAGGACTTACCTTGCCCTTTACCCAAGGTTCATCCGGTGGTGTCCAGGTCGGATTAAAAATGATATTGGTTGCCCTACGTACGCCTGTCGGCAATGGAAACTCCGGGTAGCCGACCCCCACCTTGTAGGTTTTGATCAACTTGCCCTGCTGAAATACATCCATACGGAAGGCAGGTGCATTCACAACTACCCGTGTATCTTCGGGTACCTGATTGGGTTCTAAAGGCAGTGTATTCTGCTCGTCCGTATAACGTGCTGCAATAAAATGAAAGAACTGACCAGCTTTCTGTTCACCAAGGATCCGGACAATCTCTGTTGTCGCCTGTTTGATAGATTCTTTAAATGATTTGGTCGAGGGTTCAGCGTCCTCACTTAGCTTTCCAACAGCGGCACTCGCCGCCTCTTTTAAGGCTTTGATCTGTTCTTTATTGAGCTGCAGATCCGATTTTAAAGCGGGCTCGAAATCTTCTTCATAAAAAAGAGCATTGAGCCAGGCAAGGGTAAAGTCAGTATTTTCCGCCTGCTCGGTCATTGTCTTTTCTGCTTTACTTTTCGGCTGCTGCTTGGCATTACGGTCATGACAACCCGCCAGCATAACAATCGCGAGGAAGCTTCCGCATACATAGGTGGTAACCCACTTTCTAAGGGGATAGGATAACATCATATTTTTCATATACTTTATCAACAAGTCTGCAACAGAAAAAGTTTAGCCTTTTTAAGCTCACCCAAGGCACATATAGATTCGTTAATGTATAATAGATTATTTGGAATATAACTGGTCTCCTTTAAAGTATAGCTTTATTCGTACAATATAGTAATAGGAATTGATTTGAAAGTACTCATATTAAAGGTTGTGTTTTTATATAAGATCACCAGATTGTACTGGCCTGAAGCCCATTGACGTTCGCCATTAATTGGATTTCCCAAACCGTCTTTTTCGGCACCGATCATGATATCATCTCCACTCAGCGTTCCATTGACCAACTTATAGGTATTTACCTTAGCTGCGGGTCCCAATTCCCGATGTTCAACCAGTGGTGCTGTCCCAAAAGTGGACTAGGCGTAGCGGCTTGCCGTTGTATTTATTGCAGGCAGCACCGGATAGCTCAATGAGCTCATCCTTAAGGATCCCCTTTTCCAAGAGTGCTTCACTCTGATATGATTTGATAACCTTGTAATTCATGTTGGTTTTACTCCTGGTAACGAAATAACAGCCCCTGCTGTCCAAATCCCCAAGCCAGCTGTAATCCACGTAGCCACGGTCCACTACCACCACGCTTCCCTTAGAAAAACTGTAACTACCGGCTCGCTGGCTCTCATGTACTTTTCCATCGGTAATCTGCATAAAAACAGGTAGGCAGCCATCATAATCCAAGACAGTGTGCAGCTTTACGGCACCTTTGGTGCTCCTGAATTTAGCCCAGTCAAAAATATTCTTGAGTGCCCATTGTATCGCTCCTTCCTATTTTTGATTTAATTTCTTGCTCAAACTTAGATAAATTGTATACAAAAAACAATTTATCGATCTCTCCTCTGCCATTGAGAATTAATATATTGAGGAAATATACTTAAAACTTCCTCATTATCAAAACTTACGTAGTAAGTAAGGAACCGCAATGAGCTATGCTCATTACAGCATCATTTCCTATTAAAAAAAATTAAATCAATGATAATCATATAGCCCCTGTCGGGT
>NZ_DDKA01000023.1:587407-740432 GCF_002339225.1 Sphingobacterium sp. UBA2610 | reverse complement strand
TTTTTTTTATTATTTAAGAAATGAACAACATTTTTAAAGAAATGAACAACAATGAATTGAACTAGAGGCGATACCTTTGTTATGGCTAGATGTTAGAGTCGGTTGATCAGCATAAAAACAGCGCTGATCTTCGATTCAGGGGAATCCCTTATATTTTAACCGGCTTTGGGATTCCCCTAATTTATGCGTGGACAGGAGATATTCTTCTCCCTACACAAAAGGCCCGATCGTATGATCGGGCCTCTTTTATTTCGTGATTAATATAATTTACAATTGATTTGCTCGGGCAGTGATTTCGGCAATATCCAGCACTTCTATCTCTGATTCTTTTTCTTTTATCTTTACGCCATCTTTTAGCATGGTCATACAGAAAGGACATGCTGCTGCTACAACTTGAGGCTGTGCATCGATGACTTCTTCGATACGTTCGATGTTAATGTCTTTTGCTCCGGGCTCTGGTTCTTTGAACATTTGTCCGCCCCCTGCACCGCAGCAAAGTCCATTGCTCTTACAACGTTTCAGTTCGATCAACTGGGCATCCAAGCTTTCCAATACTTTTCTCGGCGCCTCATAGACCTCATTCGCACGACCAAGATAACAGGGATCATGATAGGTTATCTTCTTTCCTTTGAATAAGTTGTTATCTGCTGTTTTTAATTTTCCTTCATTGATCAGGTTTTGGATCAATTGTGTATGATGAATGACCTCATAGTTACCACCTAGGGATGGATACTCATTTTTCAAGGTATTGAAACAGTGTGGGCAAGCCGTTACTATTTTTTTGATTTCATAGCCATTGAGTACTTCGATGTTCATCATGGCCTGCATTTGAAATAGAAATTCGTTTCCACTTCTTTTGGCAGGATCGCCCGTACAACTTTCTTCTGTACCTAAGATGGCATATTTTAAACCGACATGTTGTAATATTCTGCAGATATCGCGCGTAATTTTCTGTGCACGTTCGTCAAAACTCCCTGCACAACCTACCCAAAATAGTATATCAGGAGTTTCTCCTTTGGCCAACAGTTCTGCAACTGTGGGAACTTTTAATTCATTTTCCATCATAAAACTATTGTTGTTGAGTCCAATTGGCGCGGTCCAATTGCGCATATTTCCAAGGGGCACCATTATTCTCAATATTTCCAAACATATTGTTAATACTCGCAGGAGCTTGTGATTCTTCCATAACAGCAAAGCGGCGTAGCTCAATAATAATATCCAAAGGATTAATATTGACCGGGCATTGTTCTACACATGCATTACAGCTTGTACAGGCCCATAACTCTTCTCGACTGATGTAAGTGTCAATGAGAGATTTTCCGTCATCCTGAAAGCTTCCATTTGTTTTGATATTCGTACCGACTTCAGTGAGTCGATCCCTTGTATCCATCATGATTTTTCGTGGGGACAGCAGCTTTCCCGTTATATTTGCGGGGCAGGAAGATGTACAACGTCCACATTCAGTACAGGTATATGCATCCAATAAGCTCTTCCAGGTTAAATCCTGGACATCTTTGGCTCCAAAGCGTGCATTTGCATCTGCTGGAGGCGGGGTGAAACTCGGATCAAGCATTGCCTTAACCTCATTGGTCACAGCTGGCATATTGGATAGTTTGCCTTTTGCGTTCAGATTAGAAAAATAGGTGTTCGGAAAAGCCAAAATAATATGAAGGTGCTTGGAATAGGGGAGGTAGTTTAAGAAGGCAAGTACACCTAGGATATGAAACCACCAACAAGACCGCTCTATTAAAAATAAGGCCTCCGTCGAAGTAGGAAGGTATGGAAGAAGATAATGGCTTACTGGAAAGGAACCTGCCGATTTAAAATGTGCAAAGCCATAGAGTTGCAATTTAAGATCAGAAGCGTTCATCAGTAGGAAAGCCGACATTAAAAGAATCTCTGTGATTAAAATAATATTTGCATCCGTCTTGGGCCAATGTTTCAATTCCGCGCTATTTAAGCGAGCTACTTTAGCAATATTTCTCCGAAATAAAAAGATGAGACAGGATACCAGTACACCCAGCGCGAGCCATTCAAATGCCCCAATCAGGAAATTATAAAGACCCCCTAGAAATGAAAAGATACGATGTGTACCAAAAAGCCCGTCTATGACAATCTCCAACATCTCAATATTGATGATGACAAATCCAAGGTATACAAATAAATGTAGGACTGCGGGGAAAATACGCTTAAACATTTTCTTTTGACCAAAGGCGACGAGGAACATCATTTTCCAACGCTCCGCGGATCTGTCCGAACGATCTGCCGGTCTGCCTAGCTTGATATTACGATAAATCTGTTGTGCATTTTTGCTAAAAAGAAACAATGCTACAGCGAAACAAACCGCAAATATTAGTTGACCTATCATATGCTTGTATCTTGGTTATAAACAAATATACTATATTATTTTGTTATGCTAACATAGTAAAAATAAATCAAAAATGAGGACCTAACACGATAAATTATTGGAATTTTTTAATGGTGAATTTAGGCTGTAATGAAAAACGTCCAGAAGGAATTATTTCTTCTTGGACGTTTTCTCTAGTTGTATCTGAGTAGACTACAGCTCAACATCAGAAAATGTCTGTTCTAATATTTTACGCATCGTTTTCTGAATTCGTTCTTTTCCTGCTTCGGTATTTACATCAATACCGCAAAATGTACTACCTGTAGATTTTGCCTGAAGGCTCAAATAATAAATTGAACTGACTAAAATCGCTAATGTCGCTCTAAGGTCGTTTTCGGAGTTTTCGAATTTTGAATCGACATGTTTAAATAGTTCTTCGCCGAGCAATTCTCTTCTGTCGGCTATATTTTTAAGGGCTTTTGTTTTTTCGCCCAGTCCCCAATGAATAACTTTTTGCTTCGTCTTATCCTTCAAAAAGGTGTTAAATTGAGATTTAAGCAATTCTTCTATCAAGGAGATACTGATGGAGCCCGGGTTTGTGATCATTTGTTCCAATACGCCCTTGTCTCCGATTTGCCAAAAATCTTTTTGTGTTAGGTAAGCTTCCACCAGTTGATCGAGACCGCCAAAATAATTCCATATTAATGCTTTGTTCAGTCCACATTCCAAAGCAATATTAGGCCCATTCAATGCATGGTATCCTTTTTTCTGAATTACCTTTCCGACAGCAGCGATCATTCGCGCCTTGGTGCGTTCTTTGTCGCGAATAGGACCGGAAGTTACCTTTCTTTCTTTTTTAGGATTATCCTCAATTACTTTCTTTTTCATGCGAATAAAATCATTTTAACGACGAAGCTTTCCTGGGTACCTCATATTCGTCAGTTAATGAACAAATTTGGGACCATGAAGTTTTCATTAGGGTAGATATGTTTGTTTTCCGAACCAATATCTACAATTTAGCTGGTAAATGCAAGAAAATCAAGCAGCAGATTTTTATTTACACTATAATTTGACTGATTCGATAAGCTTTTGAGTTTACCTTATTCTTTTCGCTGTAGAACTGGAGCGTATTTGGTGCTGTCGGCGTTTTACGCTGATTGAAATTCACTTGCCATTGGGAAAATAGATAGGCAATAAAAAAGGGATTATCGATATCGATAATCCCTTTTTTATTGCCTTGTATACTAGCTTATTTTCTTGCTGGAGCAGCAGTAGGAGCAGCTGTAGCTGAAATACCTAATTTTGTTTTTACAGCAGCAGTTAAATCCTCTCCGCCTTGGAAATAAGGAATATTTGTGCTTGAAATATCAAATACATAAGCCATACCTTTTTCTTTAGAAACAGCATTTACAGCTTCACCAACTTTTCTGTGTATAGGTGCAATTAATTCTTCTTCTTTTTTGTTCAAGTCTTCTTGAGCAGCTTGTTGTGCTGTTTGAATACGCGCTTGGATATCTTGTAATTCTTGACCTATTTTGTTGATTTCTGGATCAACCGTATCTTTATTTGCTTCACTTCTGTTACGCAATTTATCGTTTGCATCTTTTTGTTTTGTTTGATAGATGGTAACCATATCTTGAATTTCTTTGGTTTTACCATCACTCAATGTCTTCAACTGCCCTTCAGCTGTTTTAAATTCAGATGTTGACTGAATAATTTCAGCAAAATTGATATGACCAATCTTTTGTTGCGCATTTGCGAATTGAGTTGAGAAAAATACTGCCACTAAAGCAACCGCACCCTTTAATAAATTTTTCATGCTTTTCATTTTAATCTAATGAGCCATCTTTATGGCAATCTTTTAGTTTTCTAATTAATTACTACTATTATTATTTGTGTTCACAATGATAATAAACTCCCGCTTAGTTTGCAAGACTCGGATTGGGTTTATATCCTAATTTTGTAATGACATCATTACTTTTATTCAATTTTGGATTGGCATAGAGAAAAGTAGACTCATTGCCCTTGTCCATAATAAAATCAATTCCCTGGGCCGAAGCAACATCTTGGATAGCTTTTGCTACACGGTCTTGAATAGGCTTCATCAATTGAGTACGTCTTTTAAAGAGGTCGCCTTCAAATCCAAACTTTTGTTTTTGATAGTCTTTTACTTCTTTTTCTCTTGTCACGATTTCATCCTCTCGGCGGCGACGCATATCTTCATTTAATAAAACCTGGTCCTTTTGATAAGCCTGATATAGTTTTTCAATCTCAGCATATTTCTGATCCACTTCTTCCTGCCATTGCTTAGATAGGTCATCTAACTGTTTCTGTGCAGTCGTATATTCAGGAATATGTTTTAGGATATATTCTGAATCAGCATATGCAAGTTGTTGGGCAAATGTCGCTGTAGCACTCACGACTACAAAAGCTATAACTAACAATATTTTTTTCATATTTCCTGTAAGTTTTTATAGACTATACTTTTTATTATTTAACACTAATTTACCTTATGACTTCGGATAATCCCAAAAGTTTAATTCGAGAAAACCGCTCTACGTAAATTTACGGCTCAAAAATAAGAAAAAAGAAGCAATCTAACAGATATTTCTCGGGTTTAACACTATTTAACTTGTTGAAGAATGCTCCAATGCTAGTTGCCTGAGTGCTGTTTATAGCTTCTTTTTTCGGTGATCATAACCGCACTCAATATAAGAAAATTTATAAGATATATAGGGTGATTTCGCATTTAATCCGATCGGGTGGAAATGAAAGAAAAATGCATGATTTATTGGAAAATAATCTTAAAACAAAAAAGCTATCTACAATTTCTTGCGATAGCTTTTTATTTTATTTCGACAGGATTGGATCAACAAAGATTAGAATCCACCCATATTTTGCATGATACTAAATGTAAAGTTTTGTTTCCATGTACTGCTTGGTAAACCCGGGATAGGGTCGAATGCATGGCCGTAATCTATTCCTAGCATACCGAAGATAGGTAAGAAGATACGGGCACCAACACCTGCAGAACGACGTACTTTAAATGGGTTGTATTCGGTGAACTTGTTCCAGGTATTTGCCGCTTCAGCGAAAGCCAATACGTAAACTGTTGCCTGATCATTTAACATCACCGGGTGACGTAATTCCATTTGATATTTCGTATAGATTGGACTACCTGAATTTCGTGCCACATTCACATTTTGTGTTCCTTCAGGAATGATTACACCATTTGCATAACCACGTAACGCAACAATTTCAGATCCTTGTAGGTAATCAAACCCTTGCATACCATCCCCACCGACTTTGAAACGCTCGAAAGTTGATATCTCAGTTTTGCTGGAGTATTTACCCAAGAAACCAAATTGAGCTTGTGCTTTGAAAACAAGTTTTCCCGCAATTTTTGCATACCATTGCGAGTCAAATTTCCATTTGTGGTACTCTGTCCAACGGTAGCGTTCCTGAGCCGAACCATTTTTATAATCAATGTTGTTGAACAATGAATATGGAGGCGTCAATTGCACCGAGAATTTGATGTTTGAACCCGAAGTAGGATAGATAGGAGCATCGATCGAATTACGGCTAAACTCTTGCGTCAAGTTGATGTTATAGGCTGTACCATTATCAAATAGGAAGTAATTTCCATAATTCTGAAGCTTATAACGTTGGAATGACAAGGAAGTATTTGCCTGGAACCAGTTGTCTGGCCATTGCAAGCGTTTACCTAATGTTGCGGTAATACCAGTCATCCAAATACGATTCAACTCGGAATCCTTAACAATTTGCTCGCCAGTATAGTAGTTAAACCCACCATATGATGAACTCGAAGTATAGGCGCTCAAACCAAAATAAATTGGTTTTTTACCACCCAACCAAGGCTCGGAGAAAGAGAAACTATACGATTGATAACGTTTACCCGAAGTTTGACCACGGACACTCAACTTCTGTCCATCTCCACGTGGTAGCGGTTTCCAGGAACTTTTATCAAAGAAATTACTGGTAGAGAAGTTGTTAAATGTTAAACCTAACGTACCGATGATCTGACCGGCACCATAACCACCCGAAAGCTCGACCTGATCCGAAGGTTTTTCAGTCACATTGTAAACAATGTCCACTGTACCATCCGCATAATTTAGATTTGTCGGTACTGGGTTTGTCTTTTGCTCATCAAAATTTCCCAACTGCGCAATCTC
Source organism: Sphingobacterium sp. UBA2610 (assembly GCF_002339225.1). Classification (NCBI taxonomy): domain Bacteria; kingdom Pseudomonadati; phylum Bacteroidota; class Sphingobacteriia; order Sphingobacteriales; family Sphingobacteriaceae; genus Sphingobacterium; species Sphingobacterium sp. UBA2610. The sequence continues at coordinate 733,892 of NZ_DDKA01000023.1, read as the reverse complement.
ACGCACACTGCGCATAATTTGTTCTTTTGAGAATTTTTGACCAGGTTTTGTATAAATAGAACGTAATACAACACGGTCGTTGGTTACATCATTACCTTTAACAATAACGTTATTGATGGTATATTGAGCACCTTCATAAACACGTAAATTTAAATCGATGGTATCGTTATAAATACGCGTTTGTTCGGGGTCTACTGAGAACGTAAGATAACCATCGTTCATATAGATTGAAGAGATGTCATCACTATTTTTTGTAGGACCCATCAATTTTGCTGTTAATTTTTCTTCCGAAAAAACATCACCACGTTTGACACCTAAAATTTTATTAAGCAAAGTGTCAGAATACTTAGCATTACCTGTCCAAACAATATTACCTACATAATATTTAGGACCTTCATAGATGTCAAAGTTAACCAACACATTTTTTTCACCATCGCGAATAACCGTATCTTTCAAGATTGTCGCATCACGATAGCCTTTGGCTGCCATTTTCTTGATTAGGTTTTCTTTACCTTCTTTGTATTTTTCTTCCTTGAATTTTCCAGGACCGAAAATACGGTACCACATTTTTTGCTTAATTGGCTTGGCCATTTTTCTCAACTCTTGCTGAGAAAAATGTTCATTCCCTGTAAAAGTCATTTTTTTGACTCTTACCTTATGTTTTTTATCCACATCGGCAATAAGTATTTCATTATTAGCCTGTGCCGAGTCTTTCACTGTTTTTAGGGTGATCTCCGGATATAAAAAAGCTTTTTCTTTTAAGAACCGTTGGATCGTACCACGTGTGGTGTTCATCAAGTTTTCGTTGACAATCTTACCAGTGTTACTATTTAAACGTTTGCGAACTTCTTCGGTCTGGCTTTTACTTAGACCGTTGATATCAATACGCGTTAAACGAGGACGTTCTACTACACGGATGGTCAAAAATATATTTTCACCTTCAATTTTATCTGCCCATAATTCGACATCATCAAAGAGGCCTTGAGCCATCATATCCTTCACTACTTTTGCAGTCGCCTCACTTGGAACTTCCAAATATTGACCTACTGACAATTTAGAGATCGTAATTAATACATTTTTATCTAAAAATTGTGTTCCAGTTATATCAATAGCACTAATTACATAGTTTTTAGGATTGAGATAGCTGATTTTTTCTGGGTCATTTAAATTGAACGCACCTTTGTCTTGTCCGTAGACAAGCTGCATTGATGAGAGACCAAAAAATAGTATTACGGGTAGTATACGCTTCATTTATCTATAATTATTGGCGCTAAAGTACACCAATCGTTTGTTAATTTTTGTTAATTAAGAAAATTTAACCAGCTTGCTTTTTTTCAAATCAGTGGTCAAATTTAATAAAATCTTTATAACTGTTCACTTGTTTTTCCAAACCTTCTTTCGCGTTGCTGATAATCGACGATGGATTTAAATAAATCTTCTTTCGTAAACTCGGGCCACATCTTATCTAGGAAGCATAATTCTGAATAGGCAATTTGCCAAAGTAGGAAATTGCTTATTCTCAATTCTCCGCTGGTACGTATCAGAAGGTCAGGATCGGGTAGGTTTTGTGTATAGAGGTTTGCAGCGAATAATTCATCGTTAATTTCGTCTGCATTGAGTTTTCCGTCTTTTACTTTTTGGGCTAGATTTCGAGCGGCGTCCACAATTTCTTGTCGAGAACTGTAGCTCAAAGCTAATGTCAATGTACAGTGTGTATTTTCTTTCGTTGCTTCAATGGTCTCCTGCAGCTTTCTTTGTGCATTTGAGGGTAATTTGGTGATATCACCAATAACATTCAAACGGACGCCATTCTCCTGAAAAGTTTTGATTTCTTTTTTAAGGGAAGTAACCAATAGCTCCATGAGTGCCATTACCTCGAGCTTAGGCCTATTCCAGTTTTCTGCAGAAAATGCATAAAGTGTCAGAAATTTAATATTTGCTTTTACACATCCTTCTAATGCTTCTCGTACTGCTTTTACACCATTTTGATGCCCAAATACGCGAAGTTTCCCTTTCTGTTTTGCCCAACGGCCGTTGCCATCCATGATGATGGCTATATGCTGTGGCAATTTAATACTATCTATCTGATCTAAAAAACTCATTTTTGCTGTTTTCAATAAAATGAACACCTTAGGCATCAATGCTATTTTGGCGTTTTAAAACCTACTTTTGGTTTCCTGTATTGCTACCAATGATTATTGTTTGTTTAACGTACTTTTCATTGATTAATTATCGCACTTGGATTTCTATTCCGGATGTTCTTATTCCGTCTTTCTTTATTTCTTCCAAATATCGATTTTTAATTGGAAATTTAGAAGGACAATATGTAGAAAGATTGTTTTGTGTGTTTCTCTTCATACAAAGCGAGCTTGTGCGAAGTGAATTGATAGCCTAATAATTTCTTACATCGATGCCCCAAAGTAATTTTTCCCGCAGCGTACTGAAAAAGCTTTCATGGGGGAGTCTAATCAGATTAATAGTAAATGGAGCCTGTTTAATGGTTAATTTTACAGATGTATCAATAGACTCGTTTTTGGAATCACAGCTTAAGATGTATTGATTGCTTCGACTCTCTATTTCCAATTCAAGGGTAAACTGATTCGAGATGACAATGGGTCTCACATTGAGGTTGTGCGGAGAGATGGGGGTAATGACAAAATTGCCACTTTCCGGCATAATAATAGGTCCGCCGCAACTCAATGAATAGGCTGTGGATCCGGTAGGTGTAGCGATAATTAGTCCATCTGCCCAGTATGAATTCAGTAGTTCGCCATTGATGCGTGCATTGACCGTAATCATGGCCGAGCTGTCGTAACGAAATACGGTAATGTCATTGAGCGCATAATGATTGCCTTCAAACAAGTTAAGCTGTTCAGATTCTACAGAGAGCAGCACGCGCTTCTGTATGGTAAAACGCTGGTTCAGTATATCCTCGATGGCATCCTCAAAATCATTTTTATTGATGGACGCTAAAAAGCCGAGGCGTCCAAAGTTTATTCCTGCAATTGGAATTCCGGAATCTTTAATCAGGGAAACAGCAGATAACATGGTTCCATCTCCGCCTAGACTCAACATGATGTCAATATGATCTTTTATTTCTTGATAGGTATTGTATGTTGAGAAGTTAAAGGCGCATTCAAATTGTGATTGCAGAAATTCATGAAATGGATTATATACCCAGATCTCAATATTTTTATCGACAAGATATTCAAATAAGTGTTTCACATGTGGTATAACAGAGGGTTGAAACTCTCTTCCATATATTGCGATTCTCATATTGTTTTCAATTTATGGGGCAAAGATGAGAAAAAACTAATCTTAATCAAATGTTAATATAATTCATAAGCTGCTGATAACGGTCGGCAGTGTCGTCAAATGCAGCTATGGTATTATGGGTTTCAAGAATTAAATAGTTGTGTCTTAGGAATGAATTCAGTAAGGCATTGATGTTTGACTTGTCGACTTTAAGGGTAACTTCAATGTTGTCACTTTCCAAATTTATTTTAGTTGCGCAATTGAGGATTCTGCAATTGTCACTTTCAACAAGGTGCGCAATCTGTGAAAGTGAAAAATCGTGTAGGCCAGTCGCCAACACAATAATAGCACCAGATTCATTTTGTGATTGAATTGAACTTATTGCCTTTAATATATCCAATTGTGTTGACACACCAATATATTTGTTGTCTTGATCTAAAATAGGAATGATTGTGCTATTATATACCGTTATCATCACCAGGGCATCATAGGGGTGTTGATTGAACTTCAGCTGTATGGGGGCCGTATTTATTTTTATGGAAGAAAGGGGAGCTTCTTCATCTTCCGCATCCAATAAGATGGTTTCATTAACCAGACCAATATAGTCGTCACCATTTAAAACGACTAATTCTTTACAAAGCATATCTTGCAGCTTCTCTAGCGCTTGTTGTATTGAATCAGCATTTTGAATACTGAAATCAGCATTTGAAAGAAATTGACTTATTAGCATACTCAAACTTAATAAAAAAACTAGGTGAAAAGAAATTTTACAGGATCAGATTTATACTTAATTCGTTGATTGCTTGTAATACCTAAAACAGGAAGCACAGAGAACGAATACATTATTGCAAATAAGTACAATTTTAAAGTTTAAAATTGTACTTTTATTACCATTCTGTTATTATTTTTGTCAACGAATTGGGATACGCCTAAAAACTGGGCTTAAATGGAGGTGAAGTATTTTTAATTGGAACAGTAAGATTGATGATCACAAGCGAGAGTAAAAAGTTTATTGATATACGTGAAGTTATTCACAAAAAAAATGCGGGCCTTGCTAAATGGATTCCGTCTTTTTTACTTAATTATTTAAAAAGGACAATTCATGAAGACGAGATAAATGATATTATGACGCGCTTTGCGGATCTTCAGGGCCTGGACTTTGTTGATGCATTGATCAACGATCTGGATGTCAAGGTCAATTTGTATGGGGCAGAAAATATTCCAGTATCGGTTCCGGTTATTTTTGCGTCCAATCACCCTTTGGGCGGATTGGATGGAATTGCATTTATGCACGCTATAGGTAAATATAGACGCGATGTGAAATTTTTGGTTAATGATATTCTTTTAAATATAGGTAATTTGAGGCCTTTGTTTGTCGGTGTCAATAAGTTGGGGGGGCAGGGGAAACAGGCTATTTCTGCGATCGAGGAGGCTTACGGAGCGGATGATGCGCTATTGGTATTCCCTGCTGGTTTGGTTTCCAGAAAACAAAACGATGGCCGTATAGAAGACCTAGAATGGAAGAAAAGTTTTATTAGCAAAGCAAAAAAATATAAAAAAGATATCATTCCGGTCCTGATTGACGGTAAAAACTCTAAGTTTTTTTATAATTTTGCAAGGCTTAGACAGAAATTGGGTCTCAAGGTAAACATTGAAATGTTATATTTACCTGATGAAATGTTTGCTCAACGCGGACATACCGTCAATATTATAGTAGGAGAAAGAATCCCTTATACAGCGTTTGATCAATCAAAAAACGAAAAAACTTGGGCTGAGGAAGTGAAAAGAAGGGTTTATGGATTGGCTCAAGAAAAATAGAATTTATGCAAGAAATTATACCTCCAGTTGATAGAGAATTATTGAAGACCGAATTGAATAAAGAAGTCTTCTTACGATATACCAACAATGGAAATAACGAGATATACCTAATCAACTATCATAATTCGCCAAATGTCATGCGTGAAATTGGGCGTTTGCGGGAGTTGACTTTTCGTGGCGCAGGGGGAGGTACAGGACTTTCAATTGATATCGATGAAAATGATACATGCGAAGATTGTTACGATCAGTTGATCGCATGGAATCCCGAAGATGAAGAGGTGGTTGCCGGTTATAGGGTAATCAAATGTGCCGAGGCTGGTGAAGTAAACGGCATACCCAATTTATCAACAGCACATTATTTTCAGTTTTCCGAATTATTTACGAATGAATATCTACCTTACACCATAGAGTTGGGACGGTCGTTTGTACAGCCTAAGTACCAACCAGCCATCGACAATAGAAAAGGAATTTTTTCATTGGACAATCTTTGGGACGGTTTAGGGGCTTTGGTGATGCTTAACCCTGAAATTAAATACCTCTTTGGTAAAGTGACCATGTATCCACATTATAATAAAGATGCACGGGATATGTTGCTTTATTTTATGGACTATTATTTTCCTGACCATGATAAATTGGTTCTTCCTCTTCCGGAATTGGAAATCAAAAATGATTACGATCGCTTTGTCGGCGTATTTGATGGGCTGGATTATAAAGAAGGATATAAGGTATTAAATAGCCATGTGAGAGCATTGGGAGAGAATATTCCACCGTTGATCAATACCTATATGAACCTATCGCCTACGATGAAATCATTTGGCACTGCACGTAATGATGAGTTTGGTACGGTAGAAGAAAAAGGTATTTTGATTGTAATTGATGATGTGTATCCCGTGAAGAAGGAACGCCATATGAATACGTTTGATCGGGATCGTGAATACGGTCATAGAAAACCCAAGCGTGGATAATAAAATAAAAGGGATTCAATTTTTGAATCCCTTTTATTTTGTTCGTGCAGCTCGACCTTGATTAGGCCGGTTTTATACAGGTATACAGTGCAAAGGATAAAATGGCGCCCAAGATCGGTCCTAGGATTGGAATCCAGGCATAAGACCAGTCGGAGCTACCTTTTCCTTTGATTGGCCAAAGCGCATGAAATAAGCGCGGGCCAAAATCCCGGGCAGGATTGATGGCATATCCCGTAGTTCCTCCTAGGGAGAGACCGATGGCCCACACGAGGAATGCAACGGGTATCGCACCAAGGGAGCCCATGCCAATGGGAGCTGTTTTTCCGTCAATGGTGACATCTTGACCTGTTATGAAGAAAATTACAAAAATCAACACAAAGGTTCCGATAATTTCACTTGCTAGATTTGTTGATGTATTTCGGATGTTGGGTATAGTAGCGAAAACACCAAGTTTGGTCGTTGGGTCTGCTGTTGCATCGAAATGGTCTTTGTGCATGATGTAGGTCAACATCGCGCCACAGAAACCACCGGCAATTTGTGCGAGAATATAGCCAGGTACTTCCATCCAAGGGAGGCCATGATTAAGGGCTACGGCAATGGTTACCGCAGGATTGAGATGGGCTCCGGTATATGGGCCGGCAAAAACAACACCTACATAGACTGCAAGTGCCCATGCGGTCGTGATTACAATCCACCCTCCATTTTCTCCTTTTGTGCCTTTTAAGATAACGTTGGCCACAACCCCATTGCCTAAAAGAAGGAGAAGGGTGGTGCCGATAAATTCTGCTAAATAATGGTTCATGCTTGTTGGTTAGTTTTCGGTCCAGTATTGTAATGCTTTGACTCCCTTGGTCCAGAGCTTAATAATCTTTTTTGTTTGCTCTTCTTGCTCTGCTTCAGGTTCAAATATACGATCCTGTGCCCAAAACTTAGAAATCTCATCCTCATTTTTCCAGAATCCCACGGCCAGTCCGGCGAGGTATGCTGCCCCCAAAGCTGTAGTTTCTGTAATTTTGGGGCGTACAACTTTGCTGTTTAGTACATTGGCCTGAATCTGCATAAGTAGATTATTCGCTGTTGCGCCGCCGTCTACACGCAATTCTTTGATCGGTATGCCGCTATCAGCTTCCATGGCTTGCAGCACATCACGAGTCTGCAGGGAAATTGCCTCTAGCGAGGCGCGTGCAATATGACCATTGGTTGTTGCACGCGTAAGGCCAAATAGTGTACCTTGTGCACGAGCGTTCCAGTATGGAGCCCCCAGTCCGGCGAATGTAGGGATAAATGTGACACCGCCATTATCTTTTTCTGTCAGCGCTAATTGCTCTATGTCTGCCGATTTGTAGATGATGTTGAGATTGTCGCGTAGCCATTGGACCAGTGCACCGCCGATAAATATGCTCCCCTCTAAGGCATATTCTGTTTTTCCGTTGATTTTCCAGGCGACAGTCGTTAAAAGGTTGTTCTTTGAACGGATTGGTTTATCCCCGATGTTCATTAACATAAAACATCCAGTGCCGTACGTGTTTTTGACCATTCCCTTTTCAATACATTGCTGTCCGAACAGTGCCGCCTGCTGGTCGCCAGCAATTCCAGCTATCTTGACTTTGTGTGCAAAAATGGTTGTCCGTGATTCCCCATATATTTCACTGCTTTCTTTTACTTCGGGCAGCATGGCGGCTGGGATGTCAAATAATTCGAGTAGCTCCTTATCCCATTCCATGCTATGAATATTAAAGAGTAAGGTGCGGGAAGCGTTTGTTACATCCGTAATGTGAGCATCGCCCCGGGTGAGGTTCCAGACGAGCCAAGTGTCAATAGTTCCACCGATTAATTCCCCGTTTTGTGCTTTTTCCCGGGCACCTTCCACGTTATCCAGAATCCATTTTATTTTGGTTGCAGAAAAGTAAGGATCTAATATTAGGCCTGTTTTTTCCTGGATCATCTCATGTTTTCCAGAGCTACGCAACTCGTCGCAATAATCTGCTGTGCGTTTATCTTGCCATACAATGGCATTGTAGATGGGTTTTCCTGTTTCTTTTTCCCAAACGACCACAGTTTCCCGTTGATTGGTAATGCCAATGGCGGCAATATTTTTGCCGTTTAACCCTGCTTTTGTGGTTGCTTCTGCAGTGACACCTGCCTGTGTTGACCAGATTTCATGTGGATCGTGTTCAACCCATCCTGGTTGTGGGAATATTTGCGTAAATTCCTTCTGGGCAATGGAGACTATATTTCTGTCTTTATCAAAAATGATAGCTCTGGAGCTGGTGGTACCTTGATCCATTGCCAAGATGTATTGTTGTTCCATAATTGAGTAATTGAGTATTGCTGGTTATTTTGTATTACTTTAAGATATAATTTTTTGCAACATTTTGAAAATGCGTTATTTGATCATTTTGCCAATCTTCATCTTTTTCCAGTTCCTGGGCGAGTATTTTTGCGACATCAGGTGCAGCTTCAATTGCAGCTTTCGCATCAAGAAATAGCATCCGTACCCGACGGGATAGCACATCTTCCACAGTCCTGGCAAGTTCATTGCGTGCTGCCCAAACAACTTCGGCCTTTTTGAACTCAAGATGTGGGATTAACTTTTCGTTCCATTCGGGATTTTCCTGAGCCAATGCATTGATCATTTCTTGGTCGGCACCGTAAATATACATATGATTGCTTCTGTCGGACGTTGGAATGGCGCTATAGATCTTTTGTGTGGCAGACCGGCTTTCTTTTTGAGGTAAACAACCAATTTTTATCGCTTTGTCTAGGGTATCTTGGCCCATTCGACGGAATGTTGTCCACTTTCCGCCAGTTAAAGTCAGTAATTTGGAGTCGCTAACAATAACCTTGTGGCTTCGTGAGATCTCTTTGGTTTTGTTTGAGTTACCTGTAGGGGCTGCCAGTGGACGGAGGCCGGCGAATACGGCCAATGCATCCGCTCTTGTTGGTTGTTTTGTCAAGTAACGTCCCGCCGTTTTCAGAATAAAATCGATCTCCTGCTCCAAAGCTACCGGTTCAAGGCTATGCTCGTCTATCGGTGTATCCGTTGTTCCCACAATGACTCGATTATGCCAAGGTACTAGAAAAAGGACCCGTCCATCATCCGTTTTTGGAATCATAATGGCATCGTCGCCCGGGAGAAACGACTTGTCAAATACAAGGTGAACACCCTGGCTGGGGCGTACCATTTGTTTCGCTTCAGGTCTATCCATTTTTAAGATATCATCGACAAATATTCCTGTAGCATTGATAACAGCTTTGCCTTGTATGGTGAAAACTTCACCAGTTTCGGTATCATTGGCGATGACACCGTTTATTCGTCCATCGCTGTCTTTGGTGAGGTTATTGACCCTTACATAATTTAGGGCGACTCCGCCCATTTGTATACAGGTCTGCGCAACGTTGAGCGCAAGCCTGGAGTCGTCAAATTGTCCGTCTTGATATACCACGCCACCATATAGCCCTTTAGGTCGTACAGTGCTTATGCGATTGAGCGTTTCTTCTTTATTGATATGAATGGATTTTCCCAAGCTTAATTTACCTGCCAGAAGGTCATATATTTTCATTCCAATGGTGTAAAATGGGCCATCGAACCAGCTGTAGTTTGGAATGATAAACGATTGGTTTTTAACAAGGTGTGGAGCATTTTTTTGGAGTAAACCTCTTTCATGAAGCGCTTCTTTAACCAATGAGATGTCGCCTTGAGCCAAGTAGCGTACACCACCGTGAACAAGCTTTGTTGCTTTGCTTGAAGTGCCTTTTGCAAAATCAACCTGCTCCAATAAAATTGTTTTGAACCCTCGGCTTAAGGCATCTAATGCAACACCTAATCCGCTGGCACCGCCGCCTATGACGATAACATCCCACGCGCTCGTATCCCTTATTTTTTCTATCAGTTTTGACCTGTTGAATTCTTGGTGTTTCATTTTGTTTCGTTTTGGATTTTTGTAGTGAATCTTCTGTGCTTCTTTTACTACTTCCTTTACACTAAGTTATGCTATATTTGTTAAATTTTAAAGGAAATTAAATAATATTTATGTTAAGGTCAGGTGTTTGTTTTTGTTTTGTTTTGTTTTTATTTTAGCAAAAGGAAGTCTTTTTGGTTTTTACGGGTGATAGGGTATAGCATATCAACAGGTTGCCTTTTTTACTTCTCCCCAATGGCGGTATTTTGAATGACACCCCTATTCTGATCACCTAAGGTCATGTATATAGGGCTTAATCGCGTTTTTATGAATCCGCTGAAATACGGTCCGTTGTAGTCCTGGGTGTTTTTTTTCATGGTCAATAGCTATATCATGTTTAACGATTATGTGCTGCTTATGTTTTGGTTTGGGGAAATGATTTTGTAATTTTAGATTCGTATTTAATTTATTTATGATTAGAAATATAAGATTATTACTGTGTGGAGCTATTGTGTTTTTGGGGACGGTACTCGTACAGTCCAAAGCGTTCTCACAGCAGCTTGCTACAGCTCAGGATCTTTCGAAGCCTTACAATCCAGATGCCAATGCACAGAATGATATTGATCAGCTATTGGTTCAAGCAAAGAAAGAAAAGAAAAACATCGTCATTCAAGCCGGTGGGAATTGGTGTGTCTGGTGTTTAAGATTTAATGAATATATCCATAAAACGGCAAGTGTCGACAAGTTGTTAAAGAGTCATTTCCTCTATTATCACCTCAATTATTCAAAGGAAAATAAAAATGAAGCTGTGTTTCAAAAGTATGCCCCTGAAGGCAATAAACTAGGTTATCCATTTTTTATTATTTTGGATAGAAATGGAAAAACGTTGCATGTACAGGAGAGTGGTAGTCTGGAAAAAGGAAAGGGCTATGATGAAGAAAAAGTGCTTAATTTCTTTAAAACTTGGGTTGCAAAATAGCAATTATCGACTTTGGGATTTCTAGTCGCGCTAAAGGAAAATACCCAGCAATCCTTTCCTAAACGACGATACATTCTGAAAGATCAGTAGCTTTCCTTCGTACCTGCTTCGTATCTGCTTCGGATCATCAATAGATCTTGTACAGATGCTGTACAGATATTGTCCAGTCTCCAAACAGGAAAGGTCTGTACACTACTAGGTCAACAGTCGTAACGGAATTGGGCAGCTCCGAACGTGGTCCGAAGCAGGTACGAACACAATATGAATAAAAGCCAGCTGTCTTATACTGAAATAGGTTTACATCTACCGAACAGCTTACTATATAGATTTTACAATCTATTTTTTTCTACTGGATATGGTTGTCATTGTCTGTGATTTTGCCTTTAATTTACGCCCGATTGTAAATAATGGCGGATAGGCTGAAAATAAAAAGGTCTCGTTCCTAGAAACGAGACCTTTTTATTTTGGCTTAAAATAGCTCTTTTTTACGAGGATATTGTTTTGATCCCCCAATGACGAGCGTGCTTACTCTTGGTAGAATATAATATCTTATTGGTAGCCTAACAATTTCATTACTTGTTTGGAGTTTTGCTCCTCACCGAACACCTCGTAGTTGAATGTTTCATCTCTATTGCGGCGTACAAGCACATGTTTGGGTGAAGGAAGTAAGCAGTGGTGGATGCCTCCATATCCGCTTAAAACATCTTGATAGGCGCCTGTATGAAAGAAGCCCAGGTATTGAACCTTACGGGTCTTCGGCATAAATACCGAGTTCATATGCGCCTCCTGATTGTAATAATCCTGTCCATCGCATGTGATGCCACCCAAATTGACGCGTTCATATTCTGAATCCCAGTTATTGATCGGCAATAGAATGTATTTTTGATTCAATGCCCATACATCCGGCAAATTTGTAATGAATGAACCATCAATCATAAACCAACGTTCGCGGTCGTTTTGTTGCTTGCGCCCTAAAACTTTATAAAGGATACCTGATGCTTCAGCAACAGTGTATTTGCCAAATTCAGTAATAATGTCTGGTTCCATCACTTCATGGTGAGCACAGATTTGTTTGATACGGTTGACGATCTCATTGACCATATATTCGTAATCAAAGTCGTGTACCAATGAATCCTTAAATGGCATGCCACCACCGATATCTAGGGTATCTAAATCCGGGTTTACTTTCTTGAATTTACAATATAAAGTAACGTATTTCTCTAATTCGTTCCAGTAATACGGGGTGTCCGAGATACCTGAATTAATGAAAAAATGGAGCAACTTTACTTTAAAGTTTGGATTGTCGGCGATCTTGTTGTTATAGAATTCAACGACGTCTTCCTGGCGAATCCCTAGGCGAGATGTATAGAATTGAGAATCTGGTTGCTCTTCGGAAGCAACGCGGATACCTAAAGCACAAGGCTCATCCAATTCGATTTCATCATCATAAAGGTTAAACTCCTCTTTGTTATCCAGCACCGGTATAATGTTTTTATATCCATCGTGGATCATATCAACAATATATTGTTTGTACTGGTAGGTTTTGAACCCATTACAGATCACTGTAATGTCTTTTGTTACTGTGCCCTGTCTTTCCAATGAATCGATCATCGGCATATCAAATGCAGATGAAGTTTCCAGGTGGATATCATTTTTCAAAGCTTCCTCTACGATGTGCTTGAAATGGGATGACTTGGTACAATAACAATATTTGTAAGATCCGCGATAGTTGTGTTTCAGAATTGCGGTCTGAAAGAGGATTTTCGCTTGCTGAATTTTTTTGCTGACGATAGGCAAATAGGTAAAACGTAACGGCGTACCGTACGTTTCTATCATTTCCATTAAATTCAAATCGTGGAAATACAATTCGTCGTCGATGATTTCGAATCCGTCTTGCGGAAAACCAACACTTAAGTCAAGAAATTCCTGATAGCTCTGCATTTTTTATTATTTTTGCAAAGATATACTTTAATGGTGAATACCTAAATAAGGAATGTTATTTATTTCCAATTCACTATCAGGAAGTTGTAAAAATTACAAAATCATTAAATGGCAAATTCTATTCAAAAGCGACTTGTTGAAGTCACTGTACAGGCAGTAAAAGAGCTTTACAATGCAGATATTTTAGAAACTCAAATTGCTTTACAAGCTACCCGAAAGGAGTTTGAGGGACAAATTACAATCGTAACTTTTCCCGTAACGCGCTTTTCGAAATCTTCTCCGGAACAAACCGGAAAGGAAATTGGTGCTTATTTGCAACAGCATATCGCTGAAATATCAGATTTCAATGTGATAAAAGGCTTTTTGAATATTGTTCTTTCCGATGCTTACTGGATCACGTTGTTGAATCAGACCATAACGGCGAAGGACTTTGCTGTATTTCCTGCGAACGGGAAAAAATTGATGGTGGAATACTCTTCTCCAAATACCAATAAACCACTGCACTTGGGACATATCCGTAATAACTTATTAGGATATGCTGTTGCGGAAATCCTAAAAGCGTATGGTTATGATGTGATCAAAGCAAATTTGGTGAACGATCGTGGTATCCATATCTGTAAGTCCATGTTGGCCTGGCAGAAATTTGGTAACGGTGAAACACCCGAGTCTACTGGACTTAAAGGCGACCACCTTGTTGGAAAATATTACGTTGTCTTTGACAAAGAATATAAAAAGGAAATCGAGGCATTGAAAGCTGAGGGGCAAACCGAAGAGGAAGCAAAGAAAAATGCACCTTTGATGAAGGAGGCACAAGCGATGTTGCAACAATGGGAAGCCGGTAATGAAGAGGTGATCTCCCTTTGGAAAACCATGAACAGTTGGGTGTACGCGGGGTTTGAAAAGACCTACAAACAATTAGGCGTCGATTTTGATAAATACTATTATGAATCCAATACATACTTGTTGGGTAAAGATATTATCCAGGAAGGTTTAGATAAAGGGGTTTTCTTTAAAAAAGAGGATAACTCCGTATGGATTGATCTAACAGACGAAGGATTGGATCAGAAGCTTGTGCTTCGTGGCGACGGTACTTCGGTCTATATTACACAAGATTTGGGGACAGCACAATTGAAATATGATGAATTCAAAATGAATGATTCTATTTATGTTGTCGGTAACGAACAGGATTACCATTTCAAGGTATTGTTTTTAATCTTAAAAAAACTAGGTAAAGCCTGGGCTGACGGATTGTTCCATTTATCGTATGGGATGGTCGACCTTCCTTCAGGTAAAATGAAATCGCGGGAGGGAACAGTTGTTGATGCGGATGATTTAATGGCTGAAATGCTTAAAACTGCACAGGTACGTACTGAGGAGCTTGGCAAGACTGGCGGATTGGACGAGGAATCAAAAGCTGCTCTTTACGATACGATCGGAATGGGAGCATTGAAATATTTTCTATTGAAAGTGGATCCTAAAAAACGTCTTTTGTTTGATCCAAATGAGTCTGTCGATTTTCAAGGTCATACAGGGCCGTTTATTCAATACACGCATGCGCGTATCAAATCTGTTTTAAGTAAAGCTGAATTCGATTTTGACAGTGCTGTGTCTGTACCGGCGACGATTTCCTCTTACGAGCGAGATCTAATTCAGCAATTAGGTGCGTTTCCGGAGGCTATTGAGGCTTCTGCGCAAGAGTTCAGCCCGGCGCAATTGGCAAACTATATCTATGAAGTAGCCAAGTTCTACAATAAATTCTATCATGAAGAAACGATATTGAAAGCGGAAGATCCTGATGTAAAGAACTTTAGATTGCATCTTTCGGCTTCTGCGGCAAAGGTTATCGCCAAAGGGATGAACTTATTGGGTATTCATGTACCTGAAAGAATGTAATGCTATGAAAAAAATTCGCGTAGGACTTATTGGTTTTGGAATTTCAGGTCAGGTTTTTCACGCTCCCGTGATGCGTTCGATAGCTGAACTGGATCTTGTTAAAGTGACCGCCCGGAAAGCAGATCAGCAAAGTTTGCTAAAGGAACGCTATCCACAGGCAGCAATTGCTTTGTCGGCAGATGATATTTTTAATGATGCAACTATTGATTTAGTCGTGGTTGCGACTTCCAATGACATGCATTATCCTTTTGCAAAACGTGCTTTGGAAGCAGGGAAACACGTTATTGTCGAGAAACCATTTACGAACAATGTAGAGCAGGCCGATGAGCTTATCGCGCTGGCTAAGGAGAAAAATCTGATTTTGGCGCCTTATCACAATTTAAGATTCAACTCCGATTATCGAACGTTAAAGAAAGTGATTCAAAGTGGACGATTGGGAAGAATTGTAAATTTGGAAGCTAGGTTTGATCGTTTCCGCAATTACTTGAGACCAAATGCATGGCGTGAAGAGCATTTACCGGGTTCGGGGATATTCTACGACTTGGGCTCGCATCTTATCGATCAAACTTTACAATTGTTTGGAAGACCAGATGCTGTTTTTGCAGATTTAGCTATTCAACGGGATTATGCGAAAACCATTGACAATTTCGACTGCTTATTGTACTATGATGACTTACGGGTATCGCTGAAAGGGTCTATGCTTACAAAAGAACCTACACCTCGATATCGTGTCTTTGGCATGAACGGAAATTTTGTAAAATATGGTGTCGATCCACAGGAAGCTTTACTGCGCGATGGTAAATTTCCCGATGAAGATCCAACCTGGGGACAAGAAGATCCAAGTCTATACGGCAAGCTCAATATTGTTGAACAGGGGAATGATATTGAAGAAATGATTCCTTCTGAAATAGGTTCTTATCCTGATTTTTATCAGAACGTTGCGGATAGCATATTGGGAAAAACTACCTTGATCGCATCGGCGGAACAGGCGCGGGATGTCATTAAAATTATTGAATTGGGGTATCAGAGTCAATTGGAACGAAGAGTTGTTTCTGTTGAAAATACATTGATTGCTTATTAGAGTGTTGCTGTGAGTATACTATACGATGCCATCATTATTGGGGGGGGAGCCTGCGGATTGATGTGTGCAGCCCAAGCAGGGCTAATTGGGAAGAAGACCTTGGTCCTTGAAAGAAACGATAAGGTCGGTGCGAAGATCCTGATTTCCGGAGGTGGGCGCTGTAATTATACAAATATTGGTAGCAGTCCCGCTAATTTCATTTCTGAAAATCCAGATTTTTTGCACGGTATATTCAAACAATGGACCGTGGACGATACCATTACATTTTTTGAACAATATGGTATCGTGGGACATGAAAAAACACTGGGACAGTTGTTTCCAGAGACCAATAAAGCAAAAGATATCGTTGCTGTATTTTCTAAAATTTTATACGAGACAGGGCAGGATATAGCCTTGAATACCTTGGTCAAATCTGTAGAAAAAAACGATAATGGCTTTGTGGTAAAAGTAGAAAATGCAAAAGGTGAGTCCCGATACCATGCCCATAAAGTGGTTGTTTCTTCCGGTGGGCTTCCGGTGCAAAAGCTTGGGGCCTCAGACTTTGGAGTACGCTTAGCTAAACAATTTGGTTTGAATGTAGTCGGTACAGCGCCTGCATTAGTCCCTTTGACGATAACTGGAAAAGATGCGGATTGGTATAGTTCTCTGGCTGGAAATTCGGTGTTCTCGAAAGTGTCTGTTGCCGGAATGTCTTTTGAAGAGAATATTCTCTTTACACACTGGGGATTAAGCGGACCTGCAATTCTTCAAATATCAAGTTATTGGCGGCCTGGACAGGAGATTACGATTGATCTCTTGCCTAATTTTAATTTGGATAATCTGATTAAACAGGAGCGACAATACGGCGGAAAGCGACTTGTTTCACAATTGCTAAACGATTATTTCAGCAGGAAATTGGTCGACGCCCTTGGGAAATTTTTGGCCTTGGATACCAAAATCGCCTCACTGAGTAAAGCTGATGCGAAGTTGATTGTCGATACGATCCATCGTTTCAAGGTAAAACCTGCGGGAGATAAGGGGTATGATAAAGCTGAGGTCATGCGTGGAGGAGTTTCAACGGAAGAGCTTCACTCCAAAAGCTTAATGTCTAAAAAAGTTGAAGGCCTTTATTTCGGCGGGGAGACTGTTGATATTACAGGATGGCTTGGCGGCTATAATTTCCAATGGGCTTGGGCTAGTGGTTACGCCATCGCCCAAGATATTTAGGTGTGTGAGCTATTATTCATGTTGTGAATTTGATATCTTATCGACAGATTTCTCAGCATAGAGTTCTGTGGCAGCTGTCAAGCGCTGTTTTATTCTCGTTTGTAAATTTCTTGGCGAGAGTACTTTAATGGATTCGCCAAAACCTAAAATTTCTCTTTCCAGTTCAAAGTTAAGTACAACATCGATGCGAATTAAGATTGAGCCATCCTCCTTTTTGTCTAAAATCTGCTGTGAAGGATGTAAGGGTTTTGTTGCTACATAAGGTGCATTTTTTGCATTGACTTGCAATATCACCCGCTGGCCGCGGTCTTTTTGTGTCTTCGTTACGCCTATGGTATCCGAAAAGTAACGTTCGAAATCGACCCCTGTATATTCCTTGTATGAATTTTTGCCCATTTCCTCGATGGTATTGATTCGATCAAGCGCCAGCGTCATTAATCCTTCATTCTTTTTATGCTGACCAATTAGAAACCATCGATTCCGATATTCTTTTAAGAGATAAGGGGAGAAGACCAGATCCTGCTGTTGTGTTGCTTTGAACGATTGGTAGCTGATCAGGAGTGGTGTTTTTTCACGAATGGCTTGATGCAGCGGGCTGATAAAAGAAAGGCCTTTTAGCAGGTTGTTACTTTCCATTTGTATAATGGAAGGTGAATTGTCCTTTTTGGTATGGATGCTATCTTCAAGCCGTGCAACAATATCGCTCATTTCATCAAAACTGGAGAAACCGCTCACATGCTTAAGTACCTCTACTGCTTCCTTCATTTTTTGCATGTCACCGACGGAAATCGGTGAATTGCTAATGCTATAGTTGGGATCTTCATAGGTGTAGAATTTTCGGTGCAACACCACAATAGGCGCATTGTAGCCAAGTTTATTGCTACGCATGAGTTGAATATCACCTTGTATGGTACGTTTACTTATCCCATTTTTGATTCCTTCAAATTCATAAAGTGCATCGGAAACCTTTTCCATGAGATCTTCCAAGGTCCATTTACGATGTCGCAAGCGAAGGCAATGGTCAATCGTTTTATAACGTATGAGGGCTAGTTTATTGAGTGCCATGTTTTTTTTGTTAGATTGAAAATACAAAAATTCTCTTTATCTACGCAAGGTAATTGCGTAGATTTTTGTGCCTGTGGTGCTAAATGAATGGTCTTTTCGAAATTGAAAAGAAATTCGGGTTTATCCGAGTAAAATAGCTACTTTTGCGCAGAAGCAAACTGGTTCTATCGCTGCTCTTTTTTAAGAGGAGAGGAAAGTCCGGGCAACATAGAGCAACACGCTTCCTAACGGGAAGGCTGTTATGAAAATAGCAGACAGAAAGTGCCACAGAAAATATACCGCTTTTCGGAGTAAGGGTGAAAACGTAAGGTAAGAGCTTACGGTCTTGTATGGTGACATATATTACGGTAAACCTCGTGTGTTGAAAGACCAAATAGGTTGCGAAATTCGAAGGCTGCTCGTCTTCTTTCAATGTATTGGAATTCGTAATGGGTAGGTTGATTGAGTTTGTCAGCGATGGCAAATCTAGATAAATGATAGAAATTCCACTTCGGTGGTCTACAGAACCCGGCTTACAAGGTTTGCTTCTTTTTGCTAATTGCCAAAAAAAACTTATATTGATTCCCGTAATTGAAAAAATAGCATAACTCTCGATTTATGAGTACAATTTTAATCATTGATGATGAGCGCGCCATCAGAAGTTCGTTGCGTGATATCTTGGAATATGAAGATTATACGATTTTAGATGTCGACAATGGCCGGGATGGATTAGATATTTTAAAAAAGGAAAAAATAGATCTTGTTCTCTGCGATATCAAGATGAATACGATGGATGGGATGGAAGTTTTGGCAGAAGCACACCAAAGCAGCCCGGATATCCCTTTTATTATGATCTCAGGACATGGTACGATTGAAACAGCTGTTGAAGCGGCGAAAAAAGGAGCATTTGACTTTTTAGAAAAACCGCTGGACCTGAACAGATTATTGATCACCGTTCGGAATGCACTGGATAAAAGTTCCCTAGTCACCGAAACCAAAGTACTGAAACGAAAAGTTAGCAGTTCGAAAACTAAAGATATATTGGGTGAGTCTGGGGCAATCAAACGTATTAAAGAGACAATTGATCGCGTAGCACCGACAGAAGCGCGTGTATTGATAACTGGAGCAAATGGTTCGGGAAAGGAGCTTGTGGCACGTTGGCTGCATGAGAAATCGAATCGTGCGCAGGGACCGCTTATTGAAGTGAACTGTGCTGCGATACCTTCCGAATTAATCGAATCAGAATTATTTGGCCATGAAAAAGGATCCTTCACTTCAGCTATTAAACAGCGTATCGGAAAATTTGAACAAGCGAGTGGCGGAACATTGTTCTTGGATGAGATCGGAGACATGAGTCTATCCGCTCAAGCTAAAGTGTTAAGGGCGTTACAGGAACATAAAATCACCAGAGTGGGTGGCGATAAAGAAATTGACGTCAATGTCAGGGTAGTAGCCGCGACCAATAAAGATCTCTTGAAGGAAATTGAGGATGGCAATTTTAGAATGGACTTGTATCACCGCCTGTCGGTAATCTTGATTCATGTACCTGCTTTGATCGACCGTGTGGATGATATTCCCCTGCTTTCAACAAATTTTTGTGAAGAAATCTGTATGGAATATGGGATACCTGTGAAGGAAATTACGACTGCGGCCATGCGGGAATTGAGCCATCTTCCCTGGACAGGTAATATTCGGGAATTGCGCAATATGATTGAACGTTTAATTATTTTGAGTGATCGATCTATTACAGATAAAGATGTTGTCGCATTTGCTAATCCTTCTCGTGAACCGGTAAACGGTATAGCGCATGAAAAAGGCGCAACGAATTATGGTTTAGATATGGACTCCTTTGATTCGTTTCAAGATTATAAAGATCATGCGGAGAAAGAATTTATAAAATATAAATTGGAAAAAAATAATTGGAACGTCTCCAAGACGGCCGACGATTTAGATATTCAACGTAGCCATCTGTATAGTAAAATAGAGAAGTTTGGTCTAAAAAGAGATTAATCACTTCGTGAAAATTTAGTCTAGCAGCGGTGAACGAAAATTGCAGCTCGCTTGGGCAAACCGATAAAAAAAGAGATTCCTTAAGGAATCTCTTTTTTTATCGGTAGAGAGGAGACAGCTGAAGTCCTCGGGCTAAGTGTCGGCACACACTCAACCAAGTTATAATTCTTGTGTTTTTAAAATGGCCTTTACATTGGCAACAGATATTTCTGTATAATTATTTATATAATCATCACTTGCAGGCAATTCTTCTTTTTTATGGGTTGAAAGTACGGCAACAACTTTCATTTCGGCATTTTTCGCTGCGGTAATACCAGAAAAAGAATCTTCAAAAACAATACAGCGGTCAACAGGAATTTGCAGGTTTTCTGCAGATTTTAGGTAAACCTCAGGATGTGGCTTATGTAGTTTCACATCTTCGCTGCTCAGTGTGGACGAGAAGAGCTGGCGTATATTCAATTCGTCCAGAATTAAATCCATATTCTCTCGTGGAGCTGATGTCGCCACAGCAAGCTTAAAACCGTTATTCTTTAATTCTGTCAGAAATTCAATCAGGCCCTTAATAGGGGCAACGTGCTCTTTATAAATGACTCTAAAAAGCTGTTCTTTTTCAAATTCAAGGGTTCGCAGTTCCTCAGGGGATATCGGACGTTGAAAGAAATGTTGCATAATGTAACTATTATGCTTACCATACATATGCTGCTCAAATTCCTCTTCTGTCGCCTGTTGTACATTGTGGTTTTTAAAAAAAGCTCTAAAAGCTTCCGCATGGAAAGGGTTGGTGTGGCTGATAACACCGTCCATGTCAAAGATTGCTGCGTATTCTGTCATTGAGCTAATATACAATAATTGCCTTATTTGATCGATTTTACTCCTTCATATTCTGGTAAATATTTTCTTCCGACTAGAGAAAGCTTAGATTAAAGCGTCCCTTGTCGCAGCTGCTTACCTCATTATGAAATTGGAAAAAGTCTTCATAAGTACTGGCAGGATAACTGCCTTCAAAAAGTTCCAGTTTTCTGTAGGTGAACAGTTTATTGTCTTTTATTTCTGACCTAAATTCATATTTTCCAAATGGTTTCTCAATAATTTTCTTCTCAGAAGTTATGTTTTTGAGCATATTTTCTGGAAGGGCAATGCTAATGCTATCGATATCGGCGTAGCCTCTTTCAATGAAAATATCTTCCGTTCTATTTCTACTTTCGGCAATGCTGGAATGTGTATTGAATAAATTAGGCTGGATCAAAAGTTTATTACCATTTTTCACCGCATAGTTTTTAATAAAAATATTCAGGTTCTCCTCGATAAATGGATTTTCCTCCTTATGTTCAATATAGTTTACCTGATTAAAATTGATATTGTCTATATTATAGTATTCCGTGAGGAGCTTATTCTTATCATTATTGCTGGCTAAAAGCACGTCCATATGGTTCTCATATTGGGCTCCGTAGAATTTGGTGTTTAAGGTCCCCTGGATGCTTCCGTCTTCCGAAAGTTTTAGGTCGGCATAGCGCAATTGAAGGTTGGTGGAGTTAATGTATTTCGGTGTATGCATGATAACTCCGCCATTTTCGGTACAGGCAACGACATCTCTATCGTCGGTAAAGTCGCTAAGAAAACCAAATGGAAGATTTTGGCTCGTGCATTCCAGCCAGGTCGTATCATTTTTGAATGGAATACATAGAATGACGTGATTACCGTCCTGGGCATTTGCAAAGGTTTTGTGGAAACTTTCTTTGCGTCTGCCTGCTTCGACAATACAGTAATAGGAAGGGATATTGACGGCCGACAACATGCTTCGCATGTAATTGGCCAGTGCTTTACAATCACCATAACCTAAGCGGTCAACCTCAGAAGCGGGAAAGGGCTCCAAGCCCCCGATACCGATTTGGATACTGATGTAACGTGTGTTTTTTTGTAAGTAATTGTATAGAATCTTTGCTTTGTCCTTATCTGAGCTTGCGTCTTTTGTTAATGCAATAAATTTTTGTTTAGACGCTTCCGTCAAATCGTCTTTTTTGTTCAATAGGCTGTTGGATACCCATTGGCCAAATTCTTTCCAGTCCCCGAAATTTCCTGTCTTACCATAATAAATAAAATTTTTGGGAACGATGAGTACGTTTGTTCTTTTCAGGCTAGGATTGGGGCTATAAGATTCCTCTTTTTTTGCCGCGATCTGTTCAGCATTCCATGTTTTACTTTCCGTTTTGTCATTTTTCTCTTCTTTGATACTTCCTTTATAATTCGTTGTTTCAATTCGACATTCTGTGCCTATTGGAGCAATAAATTGAAAGCTGCTTTTTTCTACAGATACATTATTGGACACTTCAGGAGTCCAAGATGGAATGATCAAGTTTTGTTTACTCCTAACCTCGTATTGGTATTCGACGGTATAGGGATAGCTATGGTAGTCAGGTACAAATAGTTTTACCCGGGAATCGGCAAACATCGTACTATTGTCCACAGCGCTAATATCTTTGAAATCTTTCGTTGCAATTTTCTTTTGCAATATTCCCATTTCATTATAGATAGCCCCTTTAAGACTCTTGATCTCGGTAGATTTATTATAATATACTGGGAGCGTGGCATACCGGTCTCCATTTTTATTATACACTGTTATGGCACAGGTTATGGTGGTGATGACTTGTTCGGGAGATTTTATTTCTACCACCGTTTTATCATTGCGCACCGTAGCGACAGCCCTGCTCTTTAATGTACTTGGAATATTGGCGACGTCGTAGTTATCTTGCCCAATTGCGAGGATCGGAAGCAGGAAGTATAGTAAGTTGATGAATACGATTTTCATTTTTTACCGATTAATTTTATGTCTAGCTTTTGTTGTTGAATAATACGTGAATACAATTCTTTGAGCGAAAAATACTCATCGACTGAAAAGATGGGTTTGTTGAAAGCGAGGCTCTGTAGTATTTCAAGTTGATTGCCATTGACCTGCGTTACATATCTATATTTTGCAGTTGACTCCGGGAGTGCTAACGATGCATTCTGAGGCTTCTCAGCAATTTCATAATGATCAGGAATGGTCAATTTAACGGAGTACAATGTTTTGGATTTAAAACCCATATCAACCGGATAAGTTCTTTCCTGTGCTTTAAAGGGGTTGTAGGAAATCCTGTCAATAATATTTGGAGCCAATACGAGTATGTCTTGTTCCATTTGTTTGGAGACATCTAGGATAACATCAAATTCTTCTATCAATAGTTGATCGATATCCTCCAGGTTTTGAATACTTGATTTTGTTAACGTGATATTGGGCATTTCTTCGTCTAGTTTTTCCCAGTATTCCTCCAAAGAGTTGAATTTGGCAATATGTTGCCGCTTTAGGAGTGCTTTGTTACCGCTACTGCTTATGGTGAGTTTTCCCTTGATTTTAAATTGGTCATTCAGAGCCCCTTCCAAGATATAGTTTACATCGGAAGATTCTTGAGCCGTAAGTGGAAACCAATCGGAACTTTTTTTGGAGTAGATGATTCTTCCCCGTTCATTTAAGCATTGTAAAGGGAGCTGTCCAAAAGGTAAATATAAATTGGAGGCATCGAGTTTATACTTTACACCGTCTATATCCACGCAAGCGATGACGTAATCAAAGTCCGATAATACCGGGAATAGGCCATTGGGTGTACCATTTCGACGTGTTGATAAAATAATAGGATAGGCTTCCAGATCTGCCGCCAATAAAGCAGTTACCAGTGCTAAATTGATGTCGCCAATATTCCCGGTTCGTTTTTCCAGTGCTTTTTCAATACCAGTTTCAGCATATTTACCTAAATAATTATTCCATTTTATTTGTTTGTTGATATAGTTATATATCTTTTTTGCTTTTTCTAATTTGGTGTCAGTGGGCGATAGAATTGTTGCTAAATTGGCTTTGAATAAGTCTGTTTTTTTTAATTGACCTCCAAAAGTCTTTTCATTCATGAGGTCTGTATCGACGTCCTTCCAGGTTTTGCTAAATGTCTTCTTACTGCCTGTGCTCGGATAAAAGATCGATTCAAGCTCATAATAGATCGCAGATTTGAAATTGGTTGGCGAAGTCATGTAATCCTCTTCCATAAATGCCGGAATGTTCTTCATGGTATAGGTCAATTTTGAACAATCCATTCGCAACCCATCCAGGAAAATAAATTCTTTCAGTGCTTCGGCTTTTTGATCGGTAAGCTTGTAGGGGCCGCGTAAAACTACATTGTAGGCGAAGGAAGCGGGAATAATTGCGATATATTGGCTTTGAATTTTGGGGATATCATCTTGGAATTCCCATGTCTTGAAATTAAATAAATCCTGCTCCAGCGTCCGATAAGACACTTCAATAATAGATCCTTCTTTAATATTCGGAAGGGTGAACTTATTAAGATCCAGATAGGCTGAGTAATTTTCCTTGAAAACTTTTTTATTTTCAAGCTCTGTTTTCTCGATCCTACCATTTTCTAAATTATACGTAACAGCCTTTAGTTCGTCAAAATAGTCACGGACGTAACTCCCGCGTTTATACGAAGGAATTTCAAAATTAGCTTTTTTAAACCCTTCTTTGTTATTGATCCGGATAATTACATGGTATTCATGTTGAAGTTTTACGCGATTATCATAATCATCAACAAAGACAGAGCTCCGTCCAAACTCATTGAGCACGATTGCATTGGCATTGCTATCCAGATCTGTTCGTGAAAAATCTGAAATAGAAACTTTACCAAAGTCAAAAGTCTGGGCTATACTATTTGTATAAATAGAAAATATTAAAAATAGCGTTAAAAACTGGCGCATAACTATAGGTGTAATAATTCACGAATATAAGTTTTTAGCCAAAATTAAACGATACTTCCGGATAATTATTTATCTAGTTGCAAAAGATTATTAATGATTTCGGTGATGTTATCGACCTCTTCACCATCTTCCAGCATAGAGAATGCAAGATAGGTGGCGTAGATTTCAGGACTGAATTTTACGTGCTTATCAGCGATAAACCGGTCGATCTGTTCTTCATTGCATTCAAAATGAATACTTTGTAATTCATTGAAAAGATTGGTTGAGATGGTCTGATGATTTTCACCACAGGCAAATCCTGCAATAATATGGAATAGAAACTTATCGGTTATTTCGTCATCTTCCTTTTTAAACATAGCACGAATATGCTTATAATCGAATTTAGTTTTTGCGCTATTCACAATAGTGTCCCAAATCTGATACTCTGCTTTAGTTTCCATAGCTCGCTTTAAATTTATATTGGTATAAGCAATATAGCAAAAATAATTTGATTTTTGGCAAGGATAATGAAACTTAGTGGTCTATTCAAATAACCGCAATTAGCGGTCTATCTGTAGGCATAAAATTCAGCAGATCCTCAGGTAAAGGAGGGGATATCGATTATGATGAAGAGCTTATGCCTGCAATAAGGTGTAAACTATTTCCCCTAAAAAGCAGCCTAATATCACACCAAATAGAATTGACAAAATCACCTTTAACCAGACTGGGCTTGTTTCTAAAATCAGTTTCATGGAGCAAAATTGCTTTAAAAATATACTTTAATAAAGACTTTTCTCTTTTTTAAGGCTAGCTGTGGCGATACGATGACATGAATTTTGGCCTTTATGGTATGATAATTGAAAATTAATAGTTGGATTCGATTTTTTTAGTAATTTAAGTCGGAAATTGAAATTGTTGAAATAGCCTGATTTATAATTATGATAACACGAATAGTATTGACAATTGTTCTATTCACTTTAACAAAAGTTGGGCTTGGCCAGCAGGTGAATATGGAGAAAATTCGAAAAGAATATGCGGAGGCCGTGAAGGACGAGGATCTGTGTGAACATAATTTGGAGGCATTGACCGAAGGGGCCAAATCGCCGACAGAGAAAGCCTATCTAGCCGCCTATCAAATACTGTTAGCGAAACATATCGGCAATCCATTTAAGAAAGTTGGGCAATTCA
Organism: Sphingobacterium sp. UBA2610; assembly: GCF_002339225.1. Classification (NCBI taxonomy): domain Bacteria; kingdom Pseudomonadati; phylum Bacteroidota; class Sphingobacteriia; order Sphingobacteriales; family Sphingobacteriaceae; genus Sphingobacterium; species Sphingobacterium sp. UBA2610. The sequence goes on along the minus strand of NZ_DDKA01000023.1, from coordinate 707,855 downwards.
AAGAGGGGAAAAAGCATTTGGAAGAAGTGATTAAGGAAAATCCAAATCATATTGAAGCACGGTTTATACGTTGGAGCGTACAGGTGCATGCGCCTTCTTTTTTGGGCTACAACAATAATATCCTTGAGGATAAAAATTTCCTGGTTAAAAACCTTTATAAATTACCCAATGAAGAGGCTAAATCCATTATTTATAATTATCTCAAAGGCGCCAATCCTTATCTTAAAGGTGGGCAAGTATTTAGCGCTACAGAGTTGAAGGAGCTAGCCCAATAGGACGTTAAAGGTTGTTAATTTGACAAGACTGTGGGGTATTTTGGCTAGAATATTGCGTATCTTGCTATATGAATTAGTTCAACATCTACAAAAAGAGTATATCATGAAGAATTTAGTTTTTCCAATGACTGTATTAACGGCCAGTTTGTTTGTTGTCGGATGTGGTGTCAGCAAAAAGCAATATGCTGGTTTACAGTCCGACTATAGTAAATTGCAAACGGAGCACAGTCAATTGACCAAGCAATATCAGGATGGACAACTTCAATTAGCTGAAGGCCGGACGCGGATCAAGAGCTTAGAAGATCAGTTGGCTTCTGAACGTCAAAATAATGCGGACCTCCGATCTGCTTATGCTGCTTTGCAGAAATCGCTCGATAACAGTATTAATCAGAATTCACAGGGAAATATTAATATTTCTAAGCTGGTTGATGAAATTAACGCTTCAAATAAATACATTAAGCATCTCGTTGAGACGAAAAACAAATCCGATTCCTTGAATCTGGTATTGACCAATAATTTGACAAGATCACTTAGCCGTGAGGAACTGCAGGAAGTTGATGTACAGGTATTAAAAGGGGTCGTTTATATCTCACTTGCTGATAACATGCTTTACAAATCCGGTAGCTATGAAATTAATGATAGGGCCGATCAGACGTTAAGCAAAATTGCGAAAATTATCCAGGATTATAGAGATTATGAAGTTTTGATTGAAGGTAATACCGATACGGATCCAATTTCTAAACCTAATATTCGGAATAACTGGGATCTAAGTACCCTGAGAGCCTCTTCTGTGGTACAGGCTTTACAAAATAAATATGGTGTGGATCCGAAGCGCTTAACTGCGGGTGGTAGAGGAGAATATAATCCAATTGCAGATAATACGACCGCGCTAGGTAAGCAACGGAATAGAAGAACGCAGATTATCATCACACCTAAATTGGATCAATTTATGGAGTTGATTGATAAGGCTCCGGAAGCTACCGAGTTACCATCGGGACAATAGATTTTAATTGGGTAAATAAAAAAATCCTTTCCATTTTGGAAAGGATTTTTTTATTATCCAAAGAATTTAGTTGGGTCAAAACCGTGCCCTTTCAACACATCATCTGGTACACCATTCCAGACTCCAGGTTTATTTCCGGCATAGCCAATATCTTTTACACCCATTTCACTGGTGTAAAATCCTGAAGAAGTCAGGTTGCGCATCAATGAAAAGAAGGCGGCACCTTGTTTCATTTCCGGTCTTGCCAAATCAGGGTAGGCGATATCATCCACCAATGCAAGTTGATCTTTTGCGCTACATTTGATAAATACTGTTCCGTAACGCTTTTTGGACTGTAGGTCGAGCCAACGAAGTCCGCCGCGCATCGGGATTTTATTATCAGGCAAATCTTTTACGATAAATTCGATAAAATCGGGGACTCCCGCTTCCGAAGCGCTTCCTGAAATGTTATCCTTAGGAATAATAATGTCAGCCAAAACAGTGATTGTCGCCATTTCATGTTCGTCGAAAAACTTTTCGGCGTATAATTGTTCCGTGCGTTCGTATTCAAAATCCTGGACTCCAGGTAATTTTTTGCTATTGTCTGCTGCTGCATTTTTAGCATCTTTTGAATTGCAGGCTGCGGTTAAAAGACCAGATCCAGCTGCAATTAATCCTAATGCTCTTAAAGATTCTCTTCTATTCATGCTTTTAACCGTTTAATTTTTTCTTTTCTTGAAGTATATATTCTGCTGTTCGCATCGATAAAGCGAGTATTGTCCAGGTCAGGTTTTTGTCACCTTGTTGAACAAATGGTCCCGCATCGACGACATAGAGATTTTTACAATCGTGGGCTTGTCCCCATTTGTTCAATACGGAGGTTTTAGGGTCATTTCCCATTCTTGTGGTACCGCCTTCATGAATAATTTTTCCGGGAGCTTCTAGGCCGTACAATGTATCTGCTCCGGGTATTTTAGAAGTGATGACAGCGCCCATTTCGTGCATAATAGACTGAAATGTCTCTTGCATGTGCTTGGCTTGCGCGATTTCTTCATTGGCCCATTTGTAGTTGAAACGTAGTACAGGAATTCCGAATTTGTCGACTTTATCGGGGTCAATTTCACAATAATTGTCTTTTCTTGCCAATGCCGTTCCGCGTCCTGCCATGCCGACATTTGCACCATAATAGCTGCGGAAATCTTCTTTTAATGCAGTACCATAACCGCCTTTGGCCTTTGACTTTCCAGCTGAATTTTTTGCATGGTCATTTACTTTCGGTACCCAATTCAAAAATCCATAAGATGGCATATGTAAACCACCGCCGTATTCGATGTGGTAACCTCTAGGGAAGTTCAATTTGGCATTATCTTCCCACCATGGTGAATAAATATGGACACTTCCAACGCCATCTTCATTATAACGCTTCCGGTCGAGTAGCTGTGGTAAAAAGCCCGATAAGCTGGCTCCCGTAGAATCGTGGAGATATTTTCCGACTAAACCGCTGCTATTACCAACACCACCAGGATGTGATTTTGATTTGGAGTTTAACATGATCCGCGCACTTTCACAGGCACTAGCACCCAAAATAACGGTTTTCCCCTTAACGGTATATTCCTGCAAATCCTTGGTGTTAACATAAGAAACACCAACTGCAATTCCTTCATCATTTGTAATGACTTCTCTTACCATTGCATTGTCTATCACCTTCAGGTTACCCGTTTTCATCGCTGGAATAACCAGACAAGATGAAGAGGAAAAGTCTCCATAAACTTTACATGCACGACCACATTGCCCACAGTAGAAACAGGTACCTCGATCTTTAATATCTTTTGATACTTCGGTTAATACCGCCCCTCTTCCGGGAATCACTGGAACTCCAGCTTTTTTTGCACCTTTTGCAATATATAGTTCGTTTAAGCGTGGCTTAGGTGGTTTCATAAAAATACCATCGGGTTCGTTATGAATACCTTCTGCCGTGCCATATATTCCGATCATTCGATCTACACGGTCATAAAATGGCTTAACCTCTTCATAAGTAATAGGCCATTCATCCGTTACTCCATCCTTTGGCTTGAAATCGTCAGGTCCCATACGCAATGAAATTCGACCCCAGTGGTTGGTTCTGCCGCCCAGCATGCGTGCTCTAAACCATTCAAATTCAGTTCCCGCTACTTTGCTGTAGGGTTCGCCTTCGATTTGCCAACCACCAAAGGCTGCGTCAAAATCCCCGAATGGTCTTGTGGTACCCGCACCTCTTCTTGGGGATTCCCAAGGCCAGCGTAGTTGTAACGAATCTTTTGCTGGGTCATAAAAAGGACCTGCTTCCAGCATCAATACTTTAAGCCCCGCATGTGCAAGTATATAACCTGCCATACCACCACCTGCGCCGGAACCAACTACGATGGCGTCAAATAATTCGGGATTTTCTTTAATTTGATAATCTGACATAATTAAATGAAGTAATTAATTGAGAGGCCTGTGCGATACATTTGCCTGAAGGCTTACTATGTAAATGTGGAGGTTCAATTAATTTAATGGTTATTGTTTCATGTTTAAAATCATCGTGAATATATCGATAAAAATTTGTTTTTTTTAATTTAATTTATCGATTTAGCAGATTTTAAATAAAGAATATGGGATTGTTACAAAAAATACCCTGTTTTATTAAAATTTTATGGCGAGCGATACTTAAATATTCCGTGTATTTCGTTGCAGCGAAATACACGGCGTTATCTTTTAGAGGTTTTTTAATTTGATGACTTTGTTTATATGGATTTCTTGTAGAAACACTTCATCGTGTGAAATGACGAGTAGGGTACCTTTATAAAGCTGAATCGCTCTGGTTAGCATCAGTATATTTTGAAGATCTAAATTGTTTGTAGGCTCATCAAGGATAATCAAATCGGGAGACTGTTGCTGGATGGTGAGACAGCATACTATCAGACGCATTTTTTCACCGCCACTCAATAGTTGGCAGGGCTTGTCCCAATCGTCTTTTCCAAATAAGAACCGATTGAGTCTAATTTTGATTTCATGTTCAGGTAGCGCGGCGGTATTGAATTGCTGCGCTTGCTCATAAATACTTAAATGTGGAGATAAGATGGAATACGTCTGATCTAAATAGATTGCGCGAAATGATTGCCGCTCAATTTTTCCTTGTTCAGGCATTAGTTGGTTGAGAAGGAGTTTAACTAATGTTGTTTTCCCAGATCCGTTCGGGCCTTGGAGTGCGATACGATCCCCACTGAATAATTGAACGTTTATATTATCTTTCCAAAGCTGTTTTGCGCCATAGCTGAAATTGATGTTTTCGGCCTTGATCATACTTTTTCCTGTTGGAAAATTACTGTTTCCCAAATCTATTTTAATTTCATCCAATGCGGATTGTGAACCACGAAGTTCCTGTAGATCCGATCTGATATCTCCAATTTTGTCCTGGTGTACATTTTTAATTTTGGCGGTACTCTTTTCAGCATTATTACGTAGCGTATTCATCATTATGCGAGCTACACCTGCCTTCTCCTGCTTTTTTTGACCACGGTTGTTTAGTCTGTTTTGGCGCTCGATTGTTTCTCTTTCTTTCTCTTTTGCGATTTTGATCGCTCTTTCCTTGTGGTGGATATCGTGTTGCAACGCATGGCGTTCGATCTCCTTTTGAGCCTCGTAAAAGGTATAATTACCCCCATATCGCTTGATGCCATTTGGGGCCATTTCAGCCATGTCATCCAGTAAATTAAGCAGGGTTCTATCGTGGCTGACAACGACTATAGTGTTTTTGCTTGATTGAATCCAATCGTATAGTTGTGTTCTGCTGTCCATATCCAAATGGTTGCTCGGTTCATCAAGAAGAATAAGCTCGGATCGATGAATCTGGATTCCGGACAATAAAACTTTCGTTTTTTGTCCACCACTAAGGGAAGACATTTGCTGAGCCAATTGTATGTTGGGCAGATCCCATTGTTTGAAAGCCTCTTGGCAACGTTCTTCCAAAGCCCAGTCATCTTGAAGTCTATTGAAATTTTCCTCAGACGCATCACCGGCCAATATGGCATAAAGAGCATTCAATTTTTTATCGATTCTAAGTGCTTCAGCCACCGTCTTATGCTCGAATTGTCCAACAACCTGAGGGACATAATAGGTGCTAGCGCTATTATGTATGCTCCCACTGGTCGGCGATAATTCTTTGGCAATCAGTTGTAGTGCCGTTGATTTTCCAACGCCGTTATGACCGATCAGTGCGATTTTCTCTTGCGCGTTTATGTGCAGATTTATGTTCTCAAACAATAAATCTTTATTTGGATGTATATAGGAAAGTTGTTGTAATGAAAGCATGTTGAAATTCTTTAAATGTTAGAAAAGACCATTTGTACGGGTATCGTCAATGGATGGTATTTATTTCGTTCTAAAGAATTTTAATCTTACATGCAGTTTTAACGATGTTGAGCGCTACAAATATAGCGTTTTTATTTTGATGTCGGGAAATTTTTTGAGGAATAGTCAAATTGTTTATTTTTCTACTATTTGCTTGGGACAAATTGTACTTTTGAAAAAACGAATATTGTGAATAGAGTTCTCCTTATAGATGACGAAGAGAAGCTTCGGAAATTGCTGGCCAAAATTATTAGCCTGGAAGGTTTTGATGTGATCGAGGCTGCTGACATTAAATCGGGGTTAAAAAAGCTTGAAGTCAGTGATGTAGATGTTGTACTTTGTGATGTGAAGCTACCTGATGGTAATGGAGTTGAAACGGCTAAATTAATTAAAGAGCGATATCCAATTGTAGAGATTATCTTATTGACGGCATACGGGAATATTCCGGATGGCGTTCGGGCGATAAAAAATGGTGCTTTTGAATACATTACGAAAGGAGATGACAATAATCGCATTATACCGTTGCTTTATAAAGCCTGTGAAAAGGTTGCATTAGCTAGAAGGGTGGAGCAGTTAGAAAAACGATTAGGCGACCGACTTTCTTTTGATAAGATTATTGGGAAATCCAGTGCAATAAAAGCGGCCATCGGCATGGCACAAAAAGTTGCTGTTACAAATACAACGGTCTTGCTAACGGGCGAGACCGGCACAGGTAAGGAGGTTTTTGCACAGGCAATCCATCAGGCGAGTTCAAGAAGAGATCGTAGTTTTGTGGCGATTAATTGTGCCGCATTTACAAAAGATTTGCTGGAAAATGAGTTGTTTGGCCATAAATCCGGTGCTTTCACTGGTGCGACTAAGGATCAACGTGGTTTGTTTGAAGAAGCGCATTTGGGGACTATTTTTCTGGATGAAGTCGGGGAGATGGCTTTGGAACTTCAAGCTAAAATTCTTCGTGTTTTGGAAACTGGCGAGTTTTTAAAAGTTGGGGACTCCAAACCAACGAAAGTGGATGTGCGCATCATAGCAGCAACCAACAGAAATCTCGAAACCGAAATTGCATCAGACCATTTCAGGAGTGATCTATTTTATAGGCTTTCTGTTTTCACGATTGAATTACCGCCATTGCGCGAGCGCATTGAAGATATAGCGACATTGGCGCAATACTACGCTGATATCTTTGCTTTAAAATCCAACTTGAAACCGTTGCAGATGACCCCTGAGTTTGTGCAGGCTTTGGAAGGCAACTTATGGCGGGGAAATATCCGTGAACTGAAAAATGTGATTGAACGCAGTGTGATTTTGAGTGAGGGTGGCGTATTAGGTGTGGAGAGCCTTCCTTTTGGTGAACGTGAGTATAGGGAAGGGGCAAACGTCTTGTCAAACTTTGCAATGTCCAACATGGAGAGGCAGCATATACAACGTGTATTAAAACATACGAATGGAAATAAAGCTGAAGCAGCTCGATTGTTAGAAATCGGCATCGCTACTTTGTATCGAAAAATTGAAGAATATCGAATCCAATGAAACTTAAAGCAAAGCTGACATTCGGGGTAGGATTTTTATTTTCTATGATCTTGCTGCTTGCGATAGTGAGTGGGTATTATGTTTATCGATTAAAAAAAGATACCAATAATATTTTAGTCGACAATTATAATACGCTGCATTATTCCAGAAATATGTTGCTGGCTTTGGAAGACCTTCATACGAATGGGAAGAGCATGGCGCTATTTGAAGATAATTTAAGACTCCAGAAGCGCAATGTAACCGAGCCTGGAGAACGGGCGGTGACCGGACGTATAGATCAACACTTTTTGAGTTTAAAGAAACAGGTGAAAGATGCAACAATTGCTGCTGACCTGCACAAAGATATATTTCAGTTAATGTATCTTAATATGCAGGCGATTGAACACAAAAATAATATTGCCAATGCAACAGCTGAAAAAGCAATTTTGGCCATCTCCATTGTAGGTGCGCTTTGTTTTATGATGGCATTTGTATTGCTTGTGAACCTCCCTCTAGCCATTGCTGGCCCAATTGTACAATTAACTGATAGTATTAAACAAATTGCTGCTGGGAACTATAAAAGGAGACTTCACTTTAAGCGAAAGGATGAATTTGGAGAAGTGGCGCATTCGTTCAATACAATGGCTCAAAAGCTCGAGGAATATACAGAAAGTAAATTGGGTAAGATCTTGCAGCATAAAAAGAGAATTGAAGCGCTTATTGATAATATGCATGATGCCGTTATAGGGATAGATGAGGAAAAAAGAGTGCTTTTTGCAAATGAACCCGCTTGTTTGCTCTCGGGGTTAAAACACGCAGAATTTGAAGGGCAAAAATTAGCGGAAATAGCATCTTCCAATGATTTACTTAATAAGCTTCTCGATAAGATTGACTCTTTAAATCAGAAATCTGAGCGTCTGGATTTAGTTCAGATCTTTGCCTATGGAAAAGATAACTACTTTGAACTGGAGGTTATCGACATTAATGTTGTACCAACGGGAGAGGAGAGTTCGCAGTTTATTGGACAATTTATTTTGTTGAAGAACGTGACAAGTTTTAAGGAACGTGATGTCGCAAAAACAAATTTTATTGGAACGGTATCTCATGAACTGAAGACTCCAATCGCATCAATACGCATGGGGATCCAATTGCTCGAGAATAAGCGGATTGGAGCGTTGAATGAAGAACAAAAAGACTTGCTTGAAGGAATTGCTGATGATACAGAGCGACTTCTGAAAATTACGGGAGAACTTTTGGATATTGCACAAGTGGAGAGTGGTACCATTCAGATGAAGCTGAATCCGGCGACAATCGGACCGATTATAGATTATGCCCTGTTAGCCAATCGTTCAATGCTTGACCAAAAGAAAATTCGACTACAGGTTGAACTGGAAGAGGAACTGCCGATGGTTTTTATTGATAACGAGAAGACCGCATGGGTATTGACGAATCTACTGTCCAATGCAATTCGTTATTCCGATGAAGGGGGGGCGATTTGTCTTGCTGTCAAAAGAATGGGCGCCAGGGTGCTTTTGCGTGTTGAAGATCAGGGGCAAGGAATCCCGGTACAATATTTAGCGAAGATTTTTGATCGGTATTTCCGTGTTCCGGGGGGTACAAAGGAAGGAACAGGCTTGGGGTTAAGCATAAGCAAGGAATTTATCGAAAGCATGGGGGGAGAGATTGATGTGCAAAGTGTTTTTGGTACTGGAAGTGCATTTTTCGTTTACCTTCCTATTGCACCGCTTAAACAATCCACTTAAAAAAAGGAAGAGCTCCATGAGAAGCTCTTCCTTTTTTGCTTTACGAGAGATTGAAAGATCCTGCAGCTTGCTACGCAGAGGCTGCAGGATCGGCACCCGCTAAAGTTTTATTTCATTGTCATCGATCAGTTTTGCATCACGTGTATTTTTTTGTACTGCGATAGCTGAAAAAATACTCAATGAGAAGGACATTGCATAGAATCCTTTTTCACTTAACAGCAGATCCGCGTTCCATAGGCCTACAGTTAATAGCACGACCGCAGCAATTGTTGCAAACCAGCTTAAACCATAGTACAATTCGGTAACAGCTAGTCCTTCTGCTTTATCTCTTACACTTTTTTGAACGGAGATAACCGCAAATAGCGCAAATAGTAAAATTGTAAAATAATACCCTTTTTCATTTAATGCCATTGTTGCATTCCATAAACCTACACAATAGCCAACGGTACCAACCAATAATGCAGTCCAGGAGGCTCCGATAAATGCTCCTGTTGGTTTAAATGGGTTTCTTTTGTCTAAATTTCTTTCAGCCTTTTTTTCTTCAATCATGTTTTTTAGCGGTTCCATAATTTTCTTGTTTTAGTTTTAATTTGTTGTTGTTTTATGATTCAAATATCGATAGGAACTAATTATTTTAAAACTTGAATTTATAAGAATACTGACGATATAATTTTGTTTAATATATTTGTTTAATTCTAAATTTTAGCTATGGCGGACGCGATATCGGATCTCCTATTATTATTGAATAAAGATGATATTAGGGATTTTAAAACCTTTTTGAAACAAAAGAATAAGCGAAATGATGTGAAAAATATCAAGTTACTTGATATTATAGAAACTGATGATATAAATAAGCTAAAAAAGTTATATGATCCCATTAAAAACCGGGATGCTTATCACGCATTGAGGAAAAGACTTCATGATAGTCTTTTGTTTTTTCTTTCAAATAAGGTTTTTGAACGAGACAACAGTGAAGCCCACGAAGCGTTGAGATTATTTGTTGTGGGCCGTTTTCTATTGGAAAGTCAGTTCATTAAGATTGGATTCAAATGCCTTCAACGGGCTGAGGACAAGGCTCTTGTTCTGGAGCAGTTTAGTTTGCTGAACGAAATCTTGCAAATCAGACTACAATATGCACATTTAGATTTGAATGTCAATTTGGAATTGCTTATCGATCGTTTTACCGAAAATCAGCAAAAACTGCAGCAAGAAGCAAAATTTCAGATTGCTTATGCGCTATTGCGTTCAGCATTGCAGGATATTCATTTGAAAGCAAAAATAATTGATATCAATAAGTTGATTTTGAGTGTACTGAGTAAATACAGTATTTCTTTGGATGATCTCTTATCATTTAAATCACTCTATCAACTTCTGTATATTGCAAATGAGTATGCCGCAATACATCAAAACTATACACTGGTTCATTCTTTTTTAAAAACAGCAGATAATTTTTTGATGAAGTACGATGAACCATCGGCGCATCAGCTATTTTACTATCTTCATATTTTGTATTATCTGGCCAATTTTAATTTGAGGAACGGATTCTTTAACGAGAGCATCGGGTATTTAGAACGCTTGAATGAAGTTTTATCTCAAGGAAATACGGTTTTTCGAGTCCAGTTTCAGCTGCGGTGCCATTTGTTGATGGCATTGAATTTCCATTACCTTGGCGATGGAGTAAAAGGTCTTTCCGTGTTAAGGGCGGGGATTAAGCAAGCCTCACCAAAATCAAGTGAGGTTGATCTTGCGGATCTACAGTTGTGTTTGGTGATGTTTTTAACGCAATTTGAAGATAAAACAGCATTGATTGAGCTTCGGCAGTTGATTCGAACAGATGCTTGGTACGAGAAGAAAATGGGCATGTTGTGGACGATTCGGAAGAGTCTGCTTGAAATTCTGATCCATATTCAATTCGATCACATCGATTTGGCAACCTTGAAATTAAAAAGCTTTGTCGGTAGGTATAAAAAATACTTGCTGAATGTCAAGGAAAACAGAGTGATTGATTTTGCCAAATTGGTAGAGAAATATCTTTTAAATCCAGCAGTTATTCAAGGGAAATCCTTTCGGGCAGCTGTTCAAACTATGGCGGAGGACAAAGAAAATAAAGATTTATTTATTATGGGATTTATTGCTTGGTTGAAAGCTCTTATTGTATCTCAAAGTCCGTATCAGGTTTTATTGAATTTGATCAAAGAGGATAGCCGGTGATCAATAATAAATATGTAAGACGATTTGTTTCTTTGAGGAGTCAATCAGGTTCTGTAGTCTTTTGTAGAATTCGACGTTTACCATAGGGCAGCCTTCGCTGAGGCATACTGGATCAACTTGTTCATCGTAGGGCATGCGGTCATATTTGTGTAGAACGATGTCTCTAGCATATGCATTGCTATTGGAGCTATCTAAGCCGTATAATTTATACGCTTTTCCAAATTTCCCATTATACGAGCTGCCGATAGCATAGCTACCTAGCGACGTCGCATGAGAGTTATCCGTGTTGCTGAATTGCAAATGGTTCTTTTTTCCGGTTTCGGAACCGGATCCATGGGCCACCAGGCCCTGATCAAGAATCCGGTCTGTTGTTAGATCGACGACAAAAAAACGATTTCTTCCCGAGGGTCTTCTCATATCCAAGAGAAAGGATATGTCACTATTGTACTTTTTGTTGTTTGTGATGCGTTTTTTTACTTCCTTTATTGCCATCGTATAGCGGAAGGAGTCTGAAGGGGCATTTTCTTCCTTATCAACAACGGCCAAAAGCGTGTTCCTTTGAATGGTTTTGTATGTGATAAGGCCAATGCCAAGGATAATAATCAAAAGAATGATTTTATTCATATAAATAAAGCATAATTCATCAAGTACTTTTAGTAGAACTTATGGCAGTTGTACGGGAGACTTATTCTATTTGTTTATAAAATCGTTCGAAGGTTTTCCAGTATTTATCTTTGTAGATGCTATAATCAATTTGAAGAATTTCCCTGTATTGTTCGATTAATCGATCGATCGCTCGTGAGGCTTTTCGGAATTCTGTACAAGCCAAGTAAATTTCCCTTAGGCTATCGGCAGTTTCTCTACCGATATTAAGAAATCCAATATCATTTGGAAGACTATTCATTAACTCTTCTTCATATTTATCCATTAAATCGTAAGTCTCCTGATCGGGCATGCCATTGGTTGCTGTTCCGTCATAGCTAATCTTTAATGTAACTATCCAAGGATGAGAAGCTTTTCCATCCCAGTCCAACAAGGTCGTATTTATGATGGCAAAGATGGGTAAGTCATTCTCCAGGGTGCCCTCAAAAGCGGTGTATGTATCATCTGCAGTTAGGTGTCTAACGTCGGTATATTTTTCCACAAATTCCTTTTCCCTCCAGATCAAATAGTCTTTTAATTTAAGTAGTGGAATCAGCTCTTCTGTTGCAAGCTCTTTTGAGGTTACATTCAGGTTGTCTATGGCTATGATCGAGTTCAATTCACCAATGTAATTGTCGAGAAATATTTCTATACCATGGGAAATATTGGCCTTATGCTCTTCCGTATAATCGGGGTGAACAATAACAATATCAACTTCATCCGGATGGTATCTATGTTGAATGGGATAAAAGAACATATCCTTGATGTCAAAAGTGAAGCCATACATCGTGATTTTGAATTTTTCCATATCCGCAATAGCGGGTTTTAATGCGGTAAATTTCCAATGCGCTAATGCTGGAGCAGAAGCGATCAGATGTTCTACGAACGCAATGTTTTTGATGACACCGTCAGGGGTGATTACAAGTTCTGCGGTGTTATCATCGTACATTCCCGTTAAAAAATACAGCTCCTTGCGGAGAGCATCGATCTTCGGCGAAAGTTTGCTGAAAAAATGCTGATCAATTTGTTCTCCAGCCTTGACGATTTGAAAAAATGCCTGTTCGTTTTTTTTAAACCAATCCCAAAACTCCGTTATACTGTCCTTTTTATTTTCTTTTTTACCAAAAATAGTGTTCAAAAATCCCATAATTAATAGCTGTTTGATTGAATAATCAACGTGCGTATCTGTTACTCAAAGCGTTTTTTATAACCGTAGCGGAGAAAATGATCCGAATGAAACCATCATGAATACCTCTGCTCCTAAATTTAATTATATAATTACGATCCGGCAAGGGAATTTAAGTTTAAAAAAAAATGAACAAACAATTGTGTAGGGAGTTTGTTAGGATTATTGTTGGAATTAATAAATTAAAATTGGTCTTATGAAATTGAGCAAATTAACATTTTGTCTATTGGCAACTACGGTTGTACTTTCCTTCACGGCCTGCAAATCAGGTTTGTCTGATGATAAGTTGGAAGAAAAGATCGAAAATGCACTCACGGGGCGTAAAACAGTCGACGTTGAAGTTGAAAAAGGGAAAGTTATCTTAAGTGGTACAGTTGCTTCCGAAGAAGAAAAGCAACAAGTGGAATCGATTGCTAAAACAGCAGGTGATAAAGACGTCAAGTCTATTCAAAACAATATTATCGTTAGCGCACCAGTGTCTTCAACGCCAGCTCCTATTGAGGTATCCAATAATGATGCGGTACTTGGCGCAGCAGTGAATACGTTTATGAAGGATTTTCCTACAGTACAGGCCAGTGTAAAGGACGGTGTGATCGCAGTTACAGGTACTTTGGAGCAAGCTAAGATAATTACTTTAAAACAAGGTTTGGATAACTTAAATCCCAAAAAAGTGGATTTAAGTGGTATTGTTGTCAAAAAATAAACTAGTGAAATTATGTCATTGCAGGAAAAATATAAGGTTCTTTTAGATACGGCACAATCTTCAGGTGTAAATGACTTGAACTATGCCGAAATGGATGGCGTATTGCAAATTCGTGGTACCGCACCAACAGCAGATGTGAAAAATAAGCTCTGGGAAATCTACGGTAATATAGATCCTAATTTCCAAACCGGAGATGTGGTCTTAAATGTAGATGTGGCTACAGAAGTGCCCGGAAGCCAGGTGAAAGTTATAACAGAAAATAGCAATTTGAACATTCGAAAAGGTCCCGGTACAGACCAGCCTATCGTGGGAAAAGCTGCTAAAGGAGAAATCATCACATTGATTAGTAAGGCTAATGATCAATGGTGGTTGGTCAGAACCAAAGATAATGAAGAAGGGTATTGTTATGCACAATATTTAGAGTCTGTTTAGTTCTCGAATGTTATTCATACGATGGTTACCAGTACGAATTGGTTTTGAAAAAAGGGGAGTTATTGATAAATAACTCCCCTTTTTTCATTTCACGATTAAGCTTGTCTGTTCTGCAATATGAGGGTACTACAGCATCTATCGTATTGGGGAATTGTTTGGAAAATCAACTGTACTTTAATTTTTGGTGTAATAATTGTATTACTATGATTGCAACAATTTTATTACATTATGTCGAAATCACGTTTTATCCTATTATTATGCTTGTGTTTAGCTGTTCAGTTGGGAGTTGCGCAAGAGTATGTTCGCTTGGACAAAGATCGTTATCAATTGCATTTGTCGGAATATCCAAAGGATACCATCCGGATACTAGAAAAAGGTAAGGAGACGAAATTGAAACAGGGTAAATATATTCTGCAGAAGAATCAATTTATGGGACTTTCCAATGCATTTATTACCATTAATCAGGATGGCATTGTCGACGGTGATTTTAAAATTGAAAAAGATGGGCGTACCGGTGATGTTATCGTACGGCATGGTGTGCTGGAGCAAATGAATGTGAGATCTGCTGCCTTGCCAGACTTTCAATATATGATAACGGATAGTTCAAGTGTGCAGCGTAATTTTAAGAATGGGAAAATCAGTCAGGAAAAGACGGTATTCTACCGAGCTGCCAATAGGGGTAAAAAAGTGACAAAAGTCTTTTTTGATAATTATTACACGGTTGAAAATGATTTTGACCATACCAGAGCCGACTATCGATTAGACAATACGTTGATGTACAGTGCCAAATTGAATTGTGGTGGTCAGGTACAGGAATCAAAGTCATTTGATGCCAATGGTCAATTACTAAAACATACCTATCGGAAAGCTAAAATTGATTACACGGATCTATATCAGAATAATAATCTTGTTGAGCGGAAATATAGCGTTAATAACTGCTTTTACCATGAGTATTTTAAGAATTCATTGTTAGTGCAAAAGGTCGTGGAGAAAAAGGATAAAGGGAATACAGAAAAGTATGTTTATAATGGAGCGGGAAAATTGATGGATAAAAATACGGGTGGATAATTTAAAAATGCATATCGAAGCAAGTGTGGATGCGAATATTTTTGAATTTAAAAAATATAGCGCTACCTTTGTCAAGCAATGAAGAAAATGAACAACATATTACGTCTTCCATTTTTCTTTAATTATTATCGCCCGATAATCGTTCGGGACCCCTATGCCTATTAAATTAAGAAATTCAATTATTATTTATAGCTAAGCCCGAACATAACGTTCGGGCTTTTTTTATTTTATATCACACCATGTTAAAAGAGTTAGCAGAAAATATCGAGATTATTTTACCGAAGGAGGGACTTGCATCGAAGTTGAAGGAGGCTGAAGAAAAGAACCGACCACTGATTATAAAACTTGGTTTTGATCCAACAGCTCCGGATCTTCATTTAGGGCACGCTGTTGTGTTAAAGAAACTACGGCAGTTTCAGGAACTGGGGCACGAAATCGTGATCCTCGTTGGTAGTTTTACAGCCCGTATCGGCGATCCTACAGGAAAAAATAAAGCCCGTAAGCCTTTGCGCCAGGATGCGATCGCTCACAATGCGGCAACCTACATTGCACAACTGTCTAAAATTATTGATGTTTCAAAAGCGAAAATTGTTTTTAATGGAGACTGGTTGGATCAATTAAATTTTGCAGCTGTTATCCAGCTGGTATCGAAAGTCACTGTTGCACAGTTGATGCAACGACATGATTTTAATAAGCGTTTTAACGAAAACCAATCAATAGCCATGCATGAATTGCTTTACCCGATATTGCAGGGCTTTGACTCCGTACATGTCAATAGCGATATCGAAATGGGGGGAACGGACCAGCTATTCAATTGCGCGATGGGCCGGCAGCTGCAGGAATCATTTGGACAGGATCCGCAAATCGTGCTGTGTATGCCGTTATTGCGCGGGCTGGATGGAAAAGAAAAAATGAGTAAATCATTAAACAACACGATTGGTCTTTTGGATGAACCGAATGAAATGTTTGGTAAAACCATGTCTATTCCTGATCTTTTAATTCCGGAATATATTGACTTGACTACTGATTTCAATCAGGAAACCAAACTTACCATGAAAACCCGTATTGAAATGGGGGAAAATCCAATGGAAATTAAGAAACTTATTGCACAGAATCTAGTTGCTCAATACCATGGCGACGAGTTTGCGACCAGTGCTGTTGATTATTTTGTCAGGCAATTTCAGCGCAAGAAATTGGAAGAAAAGGTCTTTGAGGAGGTATCGGGTCAACTATTGCGCGACCAGTTTGGTGAACAAGTTAAGCTGGTCGATCTATGTCATTTCCTAAAGGGGGGAACAAAGTCAGCTATGCGAAGATTGATTATGGGCGGTGCGGTGCAGATTGATACGATAAAACAGCTGAATGCGGAGCTAATGGTTGACTTGAATGTGTGTTTTAAAATTAAATTAGGAAAAAGAACTTATTTTAAAGTTATTTAGTAAGGTTTGTGAGGGTATACTTTTGTAATATTTTGCTAAAAGCCGTAAATTAACGTAAAGATTCTTTCTTAAACCATAAATAATTTCTACCTTCATATAGGAGTCTCATACTTTATTTTCATACCAATTATAGATGGAAACATATAATAATATTGTTTTGGAGCGGTTGCCCAAACATTTGAAACGCTATGTAGTAGCCCAACGATATGAACGTTACACCGCGCTGGATCAAGCATTGTGGCGTTATGTCATGCGTCAGAATTATTCTTTTTTAAAAGATGTAGCCTATTACCCCTATATTCCTGGATTGAAGAAAGCGGGATTATCCATTGCGACCATCCCGAACCTACAGGACATGAACGATAGTCTAAAATTAATTGGCTGGGGGGCAGTGACAGTGGATGGATTTATTCCGCCGGCTGCTTTTATGGAATTTCAGGCACATCGCGTACTTGTTATTGCTGCAGACATACGTCAATTGGAACATATCGAATATACACCGGCACCAGACATTATCCACGAATCTTCGGGACATGCACCTATAATCGGTGAGCCAGATTATGCGACCTACTTGCAGTATTTTGGGGAGGTTGGCACGAAAGCACTTTCTTCGGGCAAAGATTTTGAACTCTACGAAGCTATTCGTCACCTATCTATTTTAAAAGAACACGCTACAACAACGGCGGCTGAGTTGGCGGAAGCAGAGAAAAATTTGCAGATCATTCAAGATAATATGGGCGAGCCTTCGGAGATGGCATTGTTGAGCAGGTTGCATTGGTGGACTGTGGAATACGGACTTATTGGAGATCTTCATAACCCCAAAATTTATGGAGCTGGTTTACTGTCTTCCATTGGAGAAAGCGCAAGCTGCATGCAGAAAGATGTGCCTAAGTTGGCGTATGGTTTAAATGCAATCGAATATCCTTATGATATTACCAAACCACAACCACAGCTATTTGTTACACCGGATTTTGAACACCTAAAGCTCGTATTGGATAAATTTGCTGATACCATGGCTTTTCGCGTAGGGGGCAAACAGAGCCTTGACAAGGCAATAGACTGTAAAGCTGTTTGCACTGTGGAATATAGTTCCGGTTTGCAGGTGTCGGGCGTTTTTAAGTTGGCCAACGCGGATAAAAATCTCTCTTATATTCAAACACAAGGACCTACAGCTTTGGCTGTAGCGGGTAAACAACTTGAAGGCCATGGTATAAATTATCATAGTGAAGGGTTTGGCTCTCCGGTGGGACACTTGCTAGGTGCCGATCGTAACTTAGCCGATTTTGATGAAACAACATTGATTCAATATGGTATAGCGGAAGGGCGGCAGTGTTCGTTAAACTTTGCTTCTGGGATTATTGTATCAGGAATTGTTCAAGGAGTTGTACGTCATTTGGGTAAGATTGTTTTGATTTCATTTACCGGATGTGAGGTATACCGTAGCAATGGGGAAGAGGTGTATTTTAAACCTGAATGGGGAACATACGATATGGCTGTCGGAGCAGAAATTGTATCTGTATTTGCGGGCGCTGCAGATAAAGATGCCTATGATTTGGTTGAGGAGCATTTGGATCAGGCTCTATCTTCAGTACCTACCGAAACGGAAGATGTTAAACTAGTGAAGTGTCATGCTGCGATACGGAATTTGCGGGACAACGGATTTAATCAAAAGATCTGGCTGGAAATTTTCAGTCAATTGGGGCCGGAAAATGCAGATCATTGGTTAGGTTTGGTTGAATTATTTGAAATTGCCTGGGCTAATGATGAAGAGCAATTATCTACTCAGGCCGAACAGAGGCTCTTGGAATTTATTACCCTATATCCAAATTTGAAAAAACTGATTCGCGATGGACTGCGTGTTGCTAAAGAGGAGGCTTTAAATAATCACTAAAATATCAGCTGAGCAATAGGAAAACTAATTGGCCTTTAGCATTGAGTTCTAGAAAATAGGACGGTCTAAGAGTTTGAACGTACTATTTTCTGGAACTTAATTATACTAGCCCCTTAATAAAATTTGCCACGCTTCATGAAGTTTGCCCGCATCTAATAGTTGGGCAGCGTATTCATGAACTTTTTGCGTGAATTTTGATGGGCTATCTTCGAAATTTAGCTTCAGATAGTTGAAGTATTTATCTTCTTGCTGTGGGTCTTTTATTGTTGGTTGTGTTTCAACATTAGCCAGCAACCCCAGGTGATTTCCGGTTAATACATTCGAAAATCTAATTTTTTCTGGAAGTTGATCTATGCCAATTCCCAAGCTACGGAGGGGCTTCGGGACAATAAATAAGTTCTCGTCGGTTACACGACAATACCAATCACCACCGAGCCTTGCTACCAAATCCAAATCTTTTTGTTGAATGGTATTGTTCTCGCCCAATAAGTGTTTATGAACATGCATATAGAGGATCTCGGCGATAACGAGATTGCCAGCTCCTGGCTCATTGCTTAATGCGACAACCTCTCTGACCTGGCATTCCAGCTGGACTGGCGATTCGGCTACACGCGGTGGTGCCACCTGAATAGAGGGGATAGGCGTAAAACCCGACTTATCAAATTCATTTATTTCCTTGGCATATTCGGTGCTGGCAAGGGATTGTTGCTGGACCATAGCGTAGTTCACGATATTGATGACAACTTCATTAACCTCCTGGATATTATCCAATGTATGTTTGGTACTACCATCACGCATCCTTCGCAATGGAGAGAAAACACAGATGGGCGGCTGATGGGACATCAGGTTGAAATAGCTGAAGGGGCTTAAATTTATGTTTCCATTGCTATCGATCGTGCTTGCAAAACAAATTGGCCGCGGTGCAACAGCGTATTTAATTAAATTATCTATAATCGCTTTGTCTTTAACAGATTCAAAGGTGATGGTTTCAAAGGAAGAGGTCATATCCGTATATTTATGAATGGTATAATACAATAGAATTGGAAAGTTTTCCGAGCGCCGTGATTTCGAGTTCAATCTCATCGCCAAGGTTGAGCCACTGGTCTTTATGATTAGGATCCGCTATGCGTGCGGTACCATTGAGCTCAAGAAAGCAACCTGTTCCGACTGTTCCAGAGCCGATTATATCACCGGGGTAAAGTTGTACACCATAGGAAACCCGCTCAATAATTTCTGCAAAAGTCCAGTGCATGCTCGCAAAATTGCCCGCTGAGACTTGCGTGCCGTTTACTTTACAAGTCATATTGAGCGAATAACAGTCGCCAATATGTCCTGCTGCAGGTTGAACCTTATAAGGTTCCAATTCATCCTTTGTCACCAAGTAAGGTCCAATTGCTGTTGCAAAATCTTTGCCCTTGGCAGGGCCCAAACTCAATTTCATTTCATCCATTTGAAGTTTTCTGGCACTAAAATCATTCATGATCATATAGCCTGCAATATACTCATCCGCCTGCGCAGCGGGAATATTTATTCCCGGTTTATTGATGACTATTGCAATTTCTAGTTCAAAATCCAGTTGATTTAAATGCAGGGGCATGCATCGAACGGGGCCAGGTCCTTGTATGGACTGATGGTTGGAGAAATAGAAAACAGGAAATTCATCAAATTCAGGGATCATATCCAGCCCGCGGTTTCTTCTCGAGGTTGCGACATGCTGTCGAAATGCGTAAGCATCACGAAAAGATGCTGGCTGCGGCACGGGTGCGATGAGTTGGATGTCATCTAGTAGATGATAGGGCCTGTTTATAGCGCCGCGGCGCAAAGCTGTTTCAAGGATTTGTAGCTGATTCATGGTATCTTCGCCACCTTTGAGGAAGTCCGACATCGTTGTGGGAAGGTTTTGATCGATGGCTGAGCAACTATAAAAGCGGTCGTCTATAACAATGCCCAATTCTTGTTGACCATTTTTAGTGCTAGTGACAATTCTCATATATGAAGTGTTCTATTTGGTTATTCAATGTTGTTAGCATTCGACACAAATATATTGTATAAGATTTGAAAAAAATATTTCTTCTCTTGAAAACAGAAAAATATTCTTACCTTTATTAAAGCATTATAAACTATAAAAAATGATCAATCGTGGTGTACATCGCTTTGCGTCCTCCATGCCCTATGTTGCTTTTAATAAAGCAATCATAGCTGATATCGTTTTTGCACAATACTAATCTTCTCTCTTACTACTTGTCGATAGTTCTATTGGCAATTTGGATATTCATTTAATTTTATAACCGTTTAAATCGTAGAATTATGCCATTTTATGTTAAACAAGGGCAAATTCCAATGCAGCGACATACTGTTTTTAGAAAGCCCGATAACACGCTTTATGCCGAGGAATTAGTATCCACACATGGTTTTTCCAGTCTTTATTCCTTAGTGTACCATTGTCATCCACCCACACTCGTTAAACAAATCAGCGAGCCTTATGATGTGTCTCCCCGGATTGCCCGCGACAAACATCTTAAACATACCAGTCTAAAGGGATTTCAGGTACAGGCAAAAGATGACTACCTCGAAAGCAGGACCCCTGTGTTGGTTAATCAGGACTTACATATATCCTTAGCAGCTCCCCGTCGGTCGATGGATGACTATTTTTATAAAAATAGCCAGGCAGATGAGATTGTCTTCATCCATCAGGGGATGGGAAAACTCAGGACTGGATATGGGAGTATCTCCTTCAAGTATGGAGATTATTTGGTAATCCCCCGAGGAACGATTTATCAAATGGAATTTGAACAGGAAGATAATCGGCTGTTTATTGTTGAATCATTTTCTCCTGTACGTACGCCCAAACGTTATCGCAATGAATTTGGTCAATTGATGGAACATGCGCCCTTTTTTGAGCGGGACATTCGGGTACCTCAAAATTTGGAAACTTTTGATGAACTGGGTGACTTTGAAGTGAAGATCAAGAAGCAGGGTATGATTTATCCGTATGTTTATGGGAGCCATCCATTTGATTTTGTTGGTTGGGATGGCTATCATTTTCCATGGGCATTTTCGATTCATGATTTCATGCCGATAACAGGCAAATTGCATCAGCCACCACCCGTTCACCAGACCTTTGAAACAGACAATTTTGTATTATGCAGTTTTTGCCCTCGTATGTATGATTACCATCCGCATTCGATTCCAGCACCATATAACCATAGTAATGTAGATTCAGATGAAGTCCTATATTATGTGGATGGCGATTTTATGAGTCGAAAATCTGTGGAAAGGGGACAGATAACGTTACATCCAGGTGGTATACCACATGGACCTCATCCAGGGACGGTGGAAAAAAGCATTGGGCAAGTGAAAACCGAGGAGTTGGCCGTGATGATCGATCCTTTTCGACCACTGATGTTGACCCAAGAAGCACTCGATATAGAAGATCCAGATTATTATAAATCTTGGATGAGTTAGGAAAATAAACGAATAACCTTTATATAAATTATGGCAAATACATTTGCAGAAAAAATTGCCCAAGCGCAAGATTTTCTACCGATTAATGGCACAGATTATATTGAATTTTATGTTGGCAATGCCAAACAGGCCGCACATTATTACAAAACAGCTTTTGGATTCCAGTCGGATGCGTATGCCGGACCGGAGACAGGTGTTCGAGACCGTGTATCCTACGTGTTAAAACAAAATAAAATACGTTTAGTGCTTACCACGGCATTGAAATCTGACCATCCTATAACAGCGCATGTTAAAAAACATGGTGATGGTGTCAAAATATTGGCTCTTTGGGTCGATGATGCACGAAAATCATTTGAAGAAACAACAAATAGAGGAGCGAAAGTCTATCAGGAACCACAACTTCTGAAGGATGAAAATGGAGAAGTTTGGACAGCAGGCATTTATACCTATGGCGAAACCGTTCACATGTTTGTTGAACGCCGCAATTATTCTGGTCCATTTATGCCGGGATATGAAAAATGGGAAAGCGATTACAATCCAACGGAGACTGGACTGCTTTATGTTGATCATTGTGTAGGTAATGTTGGTTGGAATAAGATGAATGAAACCGTAAAATGGTATCAGGATGTGATGGGGTTTGTCAATATTTTATCTTTTGATGATAAGCAAATTAATACAGAATATTCGGCTTTGATGAGTAAAGTGATGAGCAATGGAAATGGTTTTGTTAAGTTTCCAATTAATGAGCCTGCCGAAGGAAAGAAAAAATCGCAGATAGAAGAATACCTTGAATTTTATGAGGGTGAAGGTGTTCAGCATGCGGCTCTAGCAACCAAAGATATTGTGGCCACCGTGCGGGAACTTAAAGCAAGGGGGGTAGAATTTTTGGGTGCTCCTCCCGAAGCATATTACGATATGTTGCCCGAACGAGTTGGAAAAATTGATGAAGAGATACGGATCATCCAAGAACTGGGTATTCTAGTTGATCGTGATGAAGAAGGTTATTTGCTGCAAATTTTTACAAAACCGGTAGAGGATCGACCAACTTTATTTTATGAAATCATCCAACGTAAGGGGGCACAAAGTTTTGGAGCAGGAAATTTTAAGGCTCTTTTTGAAGCAATAGAACGTGAACAGGAACGCCGAGGGAACTTATAGGAGTATGGAAGGGATGAAGGAATTATTGCGGGCTTTTGAGCACAAAAGTCCGGAAATTGTTTTCGAATGGAAAGATAGTGAAACTGATGCCAGGGGATGGATTGTTATCAATTCCTTACGTGGAGGTGCAGCTGGCGGGGGGACCCGAATGCGGGCTGGATTGGATAGGCATGAGGTAGAATCTTTGGCAAAAACAATGGAGGTCAAATTTACGGTATCGGGCCCTGCAATAGGAGGCGCGAAATCTGGAATTGATTTCGACCCACTTGACCCAAGGAAAAATGAAGTCTTAGAACGTTGGTTTAAGGTTGTCACACCGCTATTGAAAAACTATTATGGGACAGGTGGAGATTTGAATATTGATGAAATTCATGATGTAATACCGTTGACGGAAGAATATGGACTATGGCATCCGCAAGAAGGCATTTTGAATGGTCACTTTAAGGTGAATGAAAGCAATCGTATTCATCAAATTGGACAATTGCGTTATGGGGTTTCCAAAGTATTGGAAGATAGCTCCTACAGCCCGGATCTGAAGCGCAAGTACAAAGTGGCAGATATGATCACGGGATATGGCGTGTCAGAGTCAATTCGTCATTATTATGAACTTTTTGGCGAAAATTGCTTTGGAAAGCGAGCGGTAATTCAAGGTTGGGGTAATGTTGCTGCCGCAGCGGCATTTTATCTGTCTAAACTTGGTGTAAAAATAGTTGGTATAATTGATCGAGTCGGCGGACTGATCAATCCGGAAGGATTTGGAGAGGAAGATATTACCCGTTTGTTTTTAGAGCGCAAAGGCAATGAGCTTTGTTCTCCGGATCTGATTCCCTTTGATCAGATACAAAAAGAAATATGGAGCCTGGAAACGGATATTTTTGTGCCTGCTGCGGCCTCCCGCTTAGTGTCAAAAGATCAGATCCAACACATGATAAGTCATGGGCTTGAGGTGATCGCTTCAGGTGCCAATGTGCCATTTGCAGATCAAGAAATATTTTATGGGCCTGTTATGGAGTTCGCAGATCAGCATGTTGCGGTCATACCTGACTTTATTGCCAATTGTGGTATGGCGAGAGTATTTGCTTATTTAATGCAACCTAATATCGAAATTAGTGACGACGCAATTTTTTCGGATGTTTCCAGTGTGATTTTTGAAGCATTAAAGAAAATTAGGACCGTTTCCTCCAAAAAGACACATATATCATCGCGAGCATATGAAATTGCATTGAAACAGTTGGTGGAAACCATTAACGAATTATAAGAGGCTAAATTCTAATTTGCTTTTGCTATAACGCTATAAAAAAAACACTTGAAGCGGGGAACTTCAAGTGTTTTAACTAACCAATTATTAACCTAAATTTATGAATGCTTAAAACAGTGCAATACCTATGCCAAAACTTATTTTCTTAGCATGAACATATTGTCATTTTTTTGTTATTAAAATTTCTGTCTGAAATTTGTTTTTTTTGAAGTTTTGTTGAAAGATCAAAACGGGGGTAGACTAAAAACAAATTTCATCCTGTAGTTTTCAAATATTGGTCCTCTTGATGAAATTTTTTGTTTTTTATTTTCCTTAAAGTGCTGATAAACAAAAACTCCCGAAGCGGGGAGCAACAGGAGTTTTCCTAACCAATTATTAACCTAAATTTATGAAAAGTACCTATATAACGTAGTAAGTTCAAGAAATGTTTCAACTGATTGGAGTTTTTTTTACTTTTTAACATTTTTTGACTATTTGCTATTGATTTCCAATAAAATATACTACTATTTATTTTGTTTTCTTTTTAGGGTAAATAAAAAACCTGTTAGCGGGGACTAACAGGTTTTTTATAAACTAACTAAATTATTAACCTAAATTTATGAAACTACAAAATAATATTCAAGAAGGATGCCAATGTACTGAAACCGTTAGCTGTTTAACGATTTTTAACAGCCTCTTTTCGGATAAGAAGGGAGCCCCTAATTCTCAAGACAATCCAGTTAATTTTCAAACCTTTTGTTGCTCATAAGCGTTTATCTAAACAAAAAGGTCAGCAATCAATGCTGTCTATTTGTCGTAAACTGGTTAAAAAAAGGTACATGTCTTTAACATATCGCTATCAATTTGAAAATTACGATAGCCCATTTTGGGCTTTTGCCATTCATGACGGCCATCAGGTCGATGCGCATTTGATGCCCTACATAAATATTTCAGACGAGGAACGATTACGCGAGGAGGATCCTTATACGGCTATTTTGGCCGAATTACCCTGTAATCGATTTGTATCTGGAACTTCCAGGTTTCAACTGGATCTTAATCGAAAACGAGAAGATGCTATTTATCTTACACCCGAGCAATCTTGGGGGATGCGGGTATGGCGAACAGATCTACCCAATGAACTAAAAGATCGGCTGTATGCAGCCTA
Organism: Sphingobacterium sp. UBA2610; assembly: GCF_002339225.1. Classification (NCBI taxonomy): domain Bacteria; kingdom Pseudomonadati; phylum Bacteroidota; class Sphingobacteriia; order Sphingobacteriales; family Sphingobacteriaceae; genus Sphingobacterium; species Sphingobacterium sp. UBA2610. The sequence continues at coordinate 682,361 of NZ_DDKA01000023.1, read as the reverse complement.
TGATGGTATATATGAGGAAATAAACCAAGCGATTCAGCGCACGATTGATCGTTATGGCTATTTTATCGTGTATGATATTCATAGTTATAATATGCGTCGCGGTGGGGCTGAAACCGGTTTGAACAATGCAGCCGACCCGCAGATCAATATTGGGACACAACATAATCACAAAAAATGGCGAACGCTGACTGATCAGGTTTTGGAAGCACTACAGACTGGAAAAGATGGACAAGTTTACGACGTACGTGAGAATGTCAAGTTTAAGGGCGGATTCCTTTCTGCGTATTTGAATGCTAAGTTTGGTGATAAAGGCTGTATTTTTTCTATCGAATTTCGGAAAGACTTTATGGACGAATGGACTGGGGAAGTATATCCGCAAAAGCTTCAGGAGTATAAACAACTTCTCTTGCACAGCATTGGAACACTGGAAAATTATTTTGCCTATGAAAGATAATGCGAAACAACTTGCTGGCATTTTAAAAATGATCAAAAATAAGGAGGTTTTCCACGTACAGATTCCGCCAAAAAACAAACTGGTATTTAATCAAGTTGTTCCTTATCTGTTTTTATACAGACAGTTTTTTAGTCAAGATCCTATGCTGGCAGAGTTGGTTAAATCAGAACCAGCTTATTTTAGGGTAAGAGATCCGCAGATGAATGTTTCTGAATGGATCGCTCCAATCCTTAATCAACTTGTCGAAGAGTTTGGTGCTTGTTTGATTATTGAAGCTTGGGCAGCAGATTCATCACAGGAGGAAGATATCCAAATTCATATTGCGCGGAAAAATGTACAGGCTATCGCTCAGTATCTAGGTAAGCAACTGACAACAGAAGAATCGATTTCCAAAGTGGAGATACTGACAGATTCCAAAACAAATGCAACGCAAAGTTTATCCCCTTCGAGTGTACAGTTGGATAATCTGAACACCAATATATTTTACATGGGGCTAGAGATAAAACCGAAATACCTTTTAGGCGTAGATCAGCAAATTTTACCGATCGATCTGCGTCATTTCCGTGAAGCCATATCCAGGAGTCTGTCGAAAACATTCTTTGAATTCATACGTATACACACCTTATCTAAACCTACGGCATTTAAAATAAGCCAGCCTAAAAAGATGCTTCCTTTAGCTTGGGAGATTGATCAGAAATTAGCACGGGAAAGTCAACGATTTGATTTTTTATTATTGGTTACACCGACAAATTCTTACGATGCCTGGCAGCAATTTAAAAAAGGGAATTACCGAAAAACTCCTGTTTTTCGATATAGGCCCATGCCTATTGATCCAGATATTATCAAGAGAAACCTCTATAACTTGCATATCGAAGATTTATTTGATCCTTCCATTGCTTATTTGTTTCGTGATAAACGCAAGGAGCTTGATCAGATGATGACCATGTTGAGCGAGCGGGGAAAAGAAGGATTTTTGTTGGGCAGTATGCAGGTTTTTGGTACTGTCAATGAAAAATTGCTGGAAAAGGCTCAGGCAATTTTGACCATTACGACAACGGATCGAGAAGTGAGAACGAAAGAAGAGGATATTGTCTATGCCGAAGAGTTTGCTAAGCTCGCCCAGGAAGAATTGGATTATCTCAAAAATCAAGATCCAAGCTTTGGTACCACAGTGAGGCTACGGGATGATATCTATGGTGTGATGGTAAATCAAGGGGTACTCAATATAAGTAAGCAGTATAGTTTGCCTAGGAATAGGGTAAAGGCATTGATCCAACATGAGGTCGGTACACATATTGTTACTTACTATAATGGGAAGCAACAGCCGTTCAGTCTCTTTAGATTAGGGGTTCCCGGTTATGAAAAACTTCAGGAAGGCCTCGCTGTACTTGCTGAATATTTGGTGGGGGGCCTGACAAATAATAGACTACGTATTCTGGCAGGCAGAGTTATCGCTGTCCATCATATGCAGCAGGGCAGTTCATTTATTGATACATTTTCAGTATTGGTAGACAAGTACCAATTTTTGACCGAAACAGCTTTTCAAATGGCGATGCGGGTCTATCGAAGTGGTGGGCTTACCAAAGATGCATTATACTTGAGTGGTTTAATCGAATTGACTAATTATATCAAGAGTGGGCGAGATCTATCCCTGTTGACGATGGGCAAAATCCGCGAAGATTATATACCAATCGTTGAAGAACTCATGTTAAAGGGCGTCTTGAAGGCTCCGCTCCTGACACCAAGGTATCTAATGGATCCATACAAGGATGCCTTATTACAGCTCAAAAAAAGTAATGGAATATTTCAAATGATTCAATAATCAGATATTTTATATGAAGATAGCATTCGTGATCAACCAAACCCATAAAGAAACTGCTCGTTTCACGACGACTGTTTTGGCATTGAAAGCCCATCAAATGGGACATGAAATTTATTATATTGGCTTGGCCGATTTCTACTATGAATCGGCCCATATTGCCGCCCATGTGCGAAAAGTACTCCCTGATCAGATGCTTACCTCAACCAATAGCCTCATGGAAGTATTGCGCGCAACAGAAAAAACGAAGATGATGTTGGAAGAAATGGATGTGGTCTGGCTACGATTTGATCCAGTCCTCGATATGGTTAGCCGACCTTGGGCTGCCGCTTCAGCCCTACAATTTGCCGCTCTCCTAAAAGAAAAAGGTGTATTGGTTATCAATGATCCCGATAGCCTTAGTCGGGCCAGTAATAAGTTGTATCTCGAGGGATTTGATGAATCTATTCGACCTAAAACAATTGTAACCCGAAACTATGCCGATGTCATTGAATTTTTTGAACAACAGAATAAGCTTATTATTTTGAAACCCTTGAAGGGGTCCGGCGGTAAAAACGTGTTTTTAATCAATAAGGATAATCAGCAAAACCTCAAGCAAACGGTAGAAGCTATTGCCCGAGATGGGTATGTAATTGGCCAGGAATATCTTCCGGAAGCTGCCCGCGGTGATATCAGATTCTTTTTACTAAATGGAGAGCCTATTTCGATCAATGGAAAATATGCTGCTGTTCATCGCGTGCAACAAGGGGATGAGATTCGGAGCAATGTGCATCAAGGTGCAAAGACCCAAGCAGCTATTATTTCACCGGAGTTATTGCTTATGGTCGATAAGATCCGGAATAAATTAGTTCAAGACGGAATGTATTTCGTTGGTTTGGATGTGGTAGGAGATCGTATTATGGAAATCAATGTATTTAGTCCGGGAGCATTATGCCAGACGGAAGAAATTGTAAAAGAGGATTTTTCGGCGCTTATTATTGAAAAATTAGCGGAAAAGGTTGCTTTCAGAAAACGAGGTTGATGACAGTTGTATCGATGAAAATTGATGTTGTTGAAATCGCTGCAGGAGTGCTAAGCTAATGATTTGCGGTAATTATGAATTTGAAATGAATTACAGGAATTAAATTCTTGTTATTTTTGAAAAAAGAAAAATATGCTGATTATCGATTCTCCATCCCGCAACGCCTATTTTAACATCGCTTCAGAGGAGTATTTATTGGGTAAATTTCCGGAAGAGGATATTTTTTTACTCTATGTAAATGACCCTTCAATTATCGTTGGTAAATTTCAGAATACCTTGGCCGAAATCAATCTTGATTATGTCAACGAGCATCAGATTAAGGTTGTGCGACGAATGTCTGGCGGTGGTGCTGTTTATCATGATGCTGGAAACTTAAATTTTTCTTTTCATGCCTTATTGGGAAATCATGATTTTATGGATTTTTCGACCTTTACCCAGCCGATTGTACATATTTTGAACAAATTGGATATCCCTGCAAAATTAGAAGGAAGAAATGACCTCCTGGTAGATGGGAAGAAGTTTAGTGGAAATGCCAAGCTTGCAAAAAATGGGAAGATGATTCAACATGGTACGATATTGATTGATTCGCAGATGCAGGTATTAAGCGATGCCTTAAAGGTCAATCCATTGAAGTTTGTAGATAAGGCGGTAAAATCGAATCGCGCACGTGTCACAAATTTAATTGAATATCTACCTGCTGGTTTTACGACTGGAGTTTTTAAGGAATTGCTGATTGAAGAAATAAAACGTGAGAATCCAGCAGCCAAAATGATTGAGTTTACCGCTTCGGATATTGAAAATATAGAAAAATTGGTCGAAGAGAAGTATGAAACATGGGATTGGAACTTCGGTTTTTCACCAAATTATAACTTTAAAAAAGCAATTAAGATCCCAGCAGGATTCATCGAGTTGCATTTGGATGTACATAAAGGATACATTGAAAGGGCTAAAATTTTCGGTGATTTTTTTGCATCCCGATCAATTCATGAACTTGAAAATTTATTGATTGGTGAAAAGCATGAAGTAGGAGAAATTGATAGCTTACTGAAATCAATTGATTTGACGGCGTATTTTGGTAAAGTTGAACCCGCAGAAATTCTTACCTTGTTTAAATAGAAAATGTAGTATTGCCCGATACGGGTGTTAATTAATAAATATATGCCTTGGAATCCAGTTGTATACAATCAATTTAAAGATATCCGTTTTAAACCGTTTTATGATTTATCTGAGCTAATTACTGCCGATAAAATGGAGCATGCAGTCGATTTAGGTTGCGGTACAGGTGAACAGACAGCTATCTTAAGCGAACAATTTTCTCAAGCGACCTTTCTTGGGGTAGATTCTTCTGCGGAAATGCTTTCTAAAAGTCATAAGTTGGAAACGGAACGTCTAAAATTTAGGCAAAGTTCCGTTGAGAACTTCATTGCAGAGCCAAAAACATGGGATCTTATATTCAGTAATGCTGCTTTACAATGGCTGGAAGATCATCAGGCTGTTTTCCCTCAAATTATTTCTAAGCTTAATGTTGGCGGGCAATTGGCGATACAAATGCCTTATCAGCCCGAAAATATACTAAATAAAATTTTATTCGAATTGGCGACGGAAGAACCCTATCGATCCTATTTAAGGGGCTGGAATAGGCCTTCTTCGGTATTGGATATTGATACTTATGCGCAATTGTTATTTGATAATGGCCTGGATCAATTAAACCTTTCTCTTCGTGTATATCCGCTCATTGCTGCTGATGCAGACATGCTTTACAATTTTATCGCTGGGTCTGCTTTGATTCCTTACATGGAACAATTGGAGGAAGATAAGAAGCCTATGTTTGTAACTGAATTTAAAACACGCATCAAAAAACATTTTACTAAATTTCCAGCGATCTATTCTTTCAAGCGCATTTTATTATATGGGCGTAAAGGGTAATTCACATATCGATCAGATCGGACCAATGGGCAGCTGTGATCGTAGCCAAGTCTGTTGGGGCTAAAATAATCTGAAGCCCCCTTTTTCCTGCGCTTACCGAAATCGCTGTCTCCAATTGTGCGGCCTCTTCAATAAAGGTTGGGAACTGTTTTTTCATGCCAATAGGTGAACAGCCACCACGAATATAGCCGGTCACCGTTAAAAGGTCTTTCATCGGGAGCATTTCGCAGTTTTTATTCCCAGAGGCCCTCGCTATTTTTTTTAGATCGAGCTGTGCATTTCCGGGAACTACGGCGACAATATAAGGATCTTTGTTGCCTTTTAAGACTAAGGTTTTATAAAGTGTTTCGGGTGATAAACCTAGGGTTTCGGCGACATGCGCAGCACTGACGTCCTGTTCGTCTACCTCATATGCTCTGAGTTCATACGTTATTTTTGCTGTGTCCAACAGCCGAACAGCATTTGTTTTACTCGACATACCCTAGCCTTGTTTTTTCTTATTAAAATAGGTCGTTATGGCATCTAGCGCGTATGCATTCAAACAGTTGCTTGCTTGCAGACCACCCTTTTGAGCCACCAATACACCATATTGCATATCATGCAATCCCTCTGTACGATGGGCATCGGGATTGATGGAAAGTAAAACTCCTTTCTCTACTGCATAACGGTGCCATCTCCAATCCAGATCTAATCGTAAAGGATTTGCATTTATCTCAATGACAACGCCATTTGCCGCACAAGCATCGATTACCCGTTTAAAATCTAAGGGATATCCGGCTCTACTTAATAATAGTCTTCCTGTTGGATGGCCTAAGATTGTTGTATACGGATTTTCGATCGCTTTGATTAGTCTTGTTGTGGCTTTGTCTTCGTCCATTTTCAGATTGGAGTGTACGGAGGCGACAACGAAGTCAAACTTAGCCAATACCTCATCGGGATAGTCTAATGAACCGTCACCTAGAATATCAGATTCAATTCCCCTGAAAATCTTGAATGGAGCCAATTTTTCGTTTAAGGTAGCAATCTCATTCCATTGTTGTTCCAATCGCTCAATGGAAAGGCCGTTGGCATAGACTGCAGTTCGCGAGTGATCGCATATACCCAAATATTCTAGCCCCAGGACATCTTTACAATGCACTGCCATTTGCTCGAGGCTATGTACGCCGTCACTATAGGTGGAGTGATTGTGGAGTGTTCCCCTGAGATCTTTGTATTGAATCAGCTTTGGCAGTGTATGCGTATGGGCCTGCACTATTTCATTCAAGCCCTCTCGTAATTCGGGTTCAATATAATCTAAACCCAAGTTACGGTAAATGGCCTCTTCACTGGAAAGTGAAGGTAGATCCGGTAGAATATTAAATAGAAGATCGAGATGTGCAGTGGATCCGGTACTAAGAATCAGGTCGCGATAAAAATCATTGATATTACTACTGAATACTTTGAAAGTAAACCCCAATTCATCGGTCAGTTCTATGGAGTTTTCTGTTTTTTCCACTAAAGTAAATCCATCGAGGAATTTTTCGACGTTGTCTATACTTTCCGATATTAAAAGATCTACGGTACTCAAAACCTCGCATTTTCTTCTGAAATCTCCTGTAAATGACAGCAGCGAAGAAGGGAAATGCAATTTCAATTCGTTGAAAAATTTTTCTGCCAGTGGAAGTACTTTCGCATATAAAAACCATCCTTTGTTGGAAATAGAAAACTCAATGGATTTTTTGATGTCTTCCTGCGTTTTAAGACCAAACCCTTTTGCTTCTACGAGACGGTTTTCATTACAGGCGTAAAGTAATTCGCCGACACTTTCAATCTCGAGTTCTTTCCAGATAATTTGAATCTTTTTAGGGCCAAGGCCCTTAATATTTAACATTTCAATAATACCGGATGGTGTGTTTTCAATAAGATCCTCAAGCTCTTTGAAAGTTCCCGTAGCAGCGACTTCTTTGGCTTTTTCAGCAGTGCTTTTTCCTATTCCAGGTTGTGCACTCAATTCTTCAAGACTGGCCTCTTCAATACGGAAAGGTAGCTTGTCCAACTTAAAAGATGCACTTGCAATGGATTTTGTTCGAAAAGGATTTTCGTTGTGAAGCTCCATCAATTGGCTACATAATTTGAAAATTTTTGAGATCGCTTTATTGTCCATCGTATTTGAATTGTTAAGCTACAAATATCTTAAATTTTAGGTCAAAATAACAATTCAAACGCGGATATTATAGCGTTAAATAATGTAAAAAAGCGACTTTGAATGCCTGTTTTTCTCTATTTCTTGAAATTAACAACAAAGTGACAAATGCATGTGCGCTTAACCAAACATTTTGGCTATGTTTGCCGTTTTTGGGTGTTAAAATTGGAGTTATTTTGTGACTATCCTTTAAAAAACATCCCTATTCAATAGTAAATTAACATGATAGCAGACATTAGTGACAAAGAAATCAGTGGACTTTATAAAACAGGTATTATTCAACAAACGGCTTATTGGTCTGCAGTAAAAAAAATGCAAGGTATACAATCGAAGGCATTTAATTTTAAATCCAAACAATCCGATCTGTATGTCGGAGTCGACGACGATACCTATTTTATCGGTGATCTATTAATTATTATACAAGCCATAGATCAGGAACATAGCATAGCCTATGTACCTTATGGACCTGAGATTGAACCTTCAGATGAAAACCAGGGCTATTTTTTAGAACAGTTGTCGGAAAGTTTACGTTCCCATCTGCCACCAAATTGTATAATGATACGCTATGATTTATCTTGGGAATCACATTGGGCTAAAGAGGATGATTGTTACGATCTTCATGGTAACTGGCTAGGGGTGCCGGAGAAACGGATTCAGGAAATGCGCTTTAATTTTAACACAGAAAACTGGAACTTTCATAAAGCCAATACGGACATACTTCCTTCAAACACGATTTTTATGGATCTTAGAAAAGGGGAGGACATCTTGCTTGGAAATATGAAATCTAAGACACGGTATAATATCAATTTAGCAGAACGAAAAGGCGTACGTGTGCGTTCGCTGGGGCTTGAAAGTTTGGCGGTTTGGTATGAGCTTTATCGGCAGACAGCTCTTCGAAATAACTTTTTCTTACATGATATAAGCTATTTTAAGATCGTTCTTTCTGCAAGGGCAAGTGATACATTATCTCCCGCAGATGTCTATCTTTTAGTGGCTGAAGTGGATAACCAGCCTTTGGCCGCTATGTTTTTGGTGATTGCGGCAAATCGGGGGACTTATCTATATGGAGCTTCTGCTTCCGAAAATCGTAATTATATGGCGACCTATGCTTTGCAATGGCGTGCTATGCAGCTTGCGAAAGAAAAAGGTTGTACAGAATATGATTTTTTTGGGGTATCGCCACAGGCAGATCCTTCACATCCTTTATATGGGCTTTATCGTTTCAAAACAGGATTTGGTGGTGAAATCTACCACCGTATGGGCTGTTGGGATTATCCCTTGGACAATAGGAAATATCAGTATTATGCTTCAATGGAGTTTAAAAATCAGCGCTATCATTTGAGTTAGTAATTAAAATACCTCACCCAAGGTGAGTCTAACACCGCGGTGGTTCTTACTGATACCATAGTCGATGCCGATGTTGGTGCCCGAGTTTTTATTAAACTTAATTCGCGCACCTGCACCAGTGCCGACGTTCCAGTCCTCGAACATGGAATTCTTTGGTCCATTTAATGTCGTAAAATTCATAAATGCTACGAATCCAAATAAGCCGTTTTGAGTGATATCACGACGATATTCCGTTTCTAAGTAATAAAGTGATTTGCCACGAAAACGGCTGACTGGAAAGCCTCTTCCCGAACTATTGTATGGATCCCATCCCAAATTAGGAAGATCGAGATAGGGTGCTTTACTATTAAATACGGTCCAGAAGAAACTCCTTATGGCAATCATATTTTGTCGGTTTCGGTCTTGGGTGAGCCTATGGTATCGTCTAACTTCAAGAAATAGCGATTTCCAATTCTGATCACTACCTAAAAATGTCGGATTTATACGGAACTGTAAATTGGCATAGTTACCCGACCAAGTATTGATCGAATTGGCCCGTGTATCGTAAATTAAATTGAAGCTTACTCCCGAAGACATGGTATTGTCTTTTAAATCTGTTCCATAAGGGTAGGACGTGTAGTCTTCGAGCTTGGTGTTGCTCGTAGACTTAATATTCATTCTATAATCTAAATCATAACCGATTCCCATAAAAAGTCCCCCATGAATTCTTTTTAATGCGTGTTGGTATAAACGAAAGTAGGTGTAGTCTAAATTAATCTGCTGATCGCCATAATGCTCTTTGCCAATTCCCCAAGTTTCGTGCGGGTATTTTAGTAGTCGGATATCGCCATCGATCACCCATGTATTCTCTTTTAACCAGATGTAAGAACGTATTGGCAGACCAAATCGTTTACCAAAATTTGTGTAAGGGGTAAATGTCATCTTGGACATATAGGTATCGGAACGATCTCCTAAATAAAATCCTGCTGTGGTACTTGTAATTAAGGCGTGTCCTCCTCCGGGAACATTTGTCGAAAACGGTAAAAAGGAAAAATAGATTTTCTTTCCTGTACTATCGACTGTTTGGGGGGGCTTGATATTTAATATTTCTTTTCCAATATCAATCAGGTCCCGTTGTCTACTTGTATCGGCGAGATGTTTGGTGGTTTCTATTTCATTGACAGGACGTTGTGCATATACAGTGTCGCCAAGTACAAGTAAAACCATCAACATAGAACATTTAATATAAAAAAAATATACGCTATCGTAGTGTGTCATGAAAGAATGCAATCTAGCAGGAAATAGACAGAATAACAATATTCAAACCAATAATTTATTTATTCTGTCACGTTTTGGCTATACAGCGAATTGATTGGAAATTTCATTCGCCTAGAAAAAAATAGCATTTACCGATTTTAATGTAATGTTAATCTAAATGTAATGAAATCAATATATGAGTTGTCTTAACTTTGAATCAGAAAATAAATAAAAAAAGTACGCAACAAATTTATAGAGTAAGCGACAGCAAAATAAGAAAATATACTAATACATTATAAAATTGAAAAAGATATGAAAACTTTAGTAAAAACATTTGTAGCAGCGGCAATGATTGCAATCTCTACTTGCTCGATGGCTTCAGTTAAGCCAGAAGAACGCAATTTAATTACTGCTGATTTAGCCATCGATGAATACGTTGGTGCAATGACCGAAGGTCAAGTAGCTAATTTAGACAAGCTTTTTACAGCTGATTTTGATCAAAAGGTTTGTGGTAAACAAGATTTGAAACATAGCCGTCATGAGATGATTGAATTTTTGAAAAAACAAAAAGGAATTAAGATGAACTGCAGAACAACAACACAGATCGTTGAAGAATTACCTGATTATGCCATTGCGAAAGTTACGATGCAATTTGATGGTTTTGCTAAAACAGATCTGATCACACTGGTTAAAGAAAACGGAACCTGGAAAATTTCTAAATCTGTAAACTCTTATAAATAAGAATTTGCTGTCAAAATTGGTCGATTAAAAATAAGAAAAGGGTACTTAAGTACCCTTTTTTTGTGGAGCATATCAGATTCGAACTGATCACCTCTTCACTGCCAGCGAAGCGCTCTAGCCAAATGAGCTAATGCCCCTGCTTTATTTGGTGTCGCTAAGATAGTACTTTTTTGGATAAACAAAGCCTCTTTTTTATTTTTCTACTGTTTTTTGTAGGTCTGTTATCTAGTTGCTTCTTTTTTGACGACCTAAATGCATTATAATCAATGGTTTTATCTATTTGGTTCCTTACAGATATTTTTATCCTATTGAAAAACAAGAGAGTTTACCGGCATCCTTGGGGATAAAAGAAATGTATTAGTGTCCTTCAGTAAGCAGAGCTTCGGTTCGCTTTATCTGACCTTTATCTTTCCAGGCATCATGTCCAGGAATAACCATATTAATTTCGGGATATTTTGCCAATAACCTCGCTAGGGATGGCTTCCAGGATTTTATATCCCCATCTGCCGTAAATCCTAGATCTTGGGCTTCGGAGCTTTTTATAAAACAACCACCGTCTAGAATCTTATATTCAGGAAACCAGACAACAACATTGTCCATGGAGTGTCCGGCACCAAAAAAGTTCAGAACAAAAGATTGTCCGCCGACGCTGTAGGTTTTATTGGTGGAAACAAGATGAGTGGCCTGGGCTTTGTGATTTGCCTTTAGTAGGTCGTTCGTCATTTTCGTTGCGTAGGTTGGAATTCCAATACGGTTGTAATACGCAAAACCACCCGCACGGTCTTCGTGCCAGTGTGTTGCGTACACCGCAATGACGGGTAAATTATGTTTCTGTTTGATACTGTCCAATAAGGGTTGATATTGTGTGGAATCCCATGGTGTATCAAATAGAATAACGCCTTTTTTTGTTATTAAATAGACCGCATTAGCAGCATATTTGGTGCCTTCAAAATTATTAAAGGTGGTATAGAGGTATAGTTGCGAATTTATCTTCTCTATTAAAAGAGGTTTTTCTTGCGCTTGTAGAGATGGGGAAAGACCGAGTAAACCAATGCTCAGGCATACACCAGCAAATGTTGCGCGCATATGAGGAGAAAGAAGTGAGATCATATTTTTGAATGTTATTGCATTAACGTTAGAACAAAATGATTATTATTTTTTCAAGACCTTATCAATGCATTTTTACGTATACTGAACAAAGTCTTCGCGATAAGGAGTGAATGAATCGATCAGTTCACCCTCCTCGAGACATTCACATCCATGAACCAATTGCGAATAGATGATACAAGAGTCTCCTGCAGTTAGGATGCGATCAACACCGTCAATATGGTATCTGAATGTTCCAGCACTAACATAAGAAATCTGTGTATGGGGGTGTTGATGAAGTGCACCGATGGCCCCTTTTTTAAAACGAACTTTCATGAGCATGAGTTCATCATTAAAAACAAGTATTTTTCGCATCACACCTTCGCCCAAGTCTGTCCATTGCTGTTCGCTGTCGTGTAAGAATATTTCGCTCATCTAATTGTTGATTTATGGATGTTTCGATTGGAAAACGCTCTGTTTTTCAATTATAACAAAAAAAAATGAATTTACGGCTACATCCATTGCTTCCTTAGAAGGATATCGATTTGCTTTACAAAATTTGGCAAAGGATGAGATGAAATTAAAAACCAAATGGTCCAAATACGTGAAAAAACAGTTATTTTGTGCCTGAGCAATATATATATGACACGATGAATTATTTCGACGAGCTTATTACTTTATTACAAGAAGAGCAGCAATTTGATAAATTACAACATGAAAATTTGTTGTTGAAAAGTAGTTTGAATGAACGAAGAATGCAAGGTGTCACCTGGTTTCCGATTCAGATAACGGATATGGAGCTTGGAAGAGGAGACTATTTGTCCGTTAACTTAAACCGAACAAATCATTATGAGGTCGAACATAAGTTTCGCTTTGGTATGCCAGTTTGTCTGTTTTCAAATCACGATCCCGACCGAGATCGAATAGAGGGCATCATATCTTCGATCAATAGGGATGGGATGCGAATTTCATTTCGTGTCGATGAACTTCCAGAATGGAGCAGAAGAGGGAAGCTTGGTGTTGATTTGTTATTTGATGAGTATTCCTATCGGGAGATGTTTAATGCATTGGAGAAAGGAAAGGAATTGAGCCGTGATGCAAAGCAGGGTAGTTTAGTGAGAAGATTAATCGGTGAAGAGGTCATTCCGATTGCTTCTATTGGAGAATTCTTTGAGCATCCCAGCTTAAATATGGGGCAAAATAAAGCGATCCAACAGCTATTGGAAGCAAGTACCGTGGCTCTTTTGCATGGGCCGCCGGGGACAGGGAAAACAACAACATTGGTTCAGGCCGTGCAGGCACTCCTAAAACAATACAACAAGCAAGTATTGGTTGTTGCCCCGAGCAATACGGCCGTTGATCTGCTAACCGAACGTTTAGACGCTGCTGGCATTACAGTAACAAGAATAGGTAATCCTGTTAAGGTTTCGGAACATCTTCAAGAATTGACACTCGATGCAAAGATTGATCGACATCCCGCAAATAAGGATATTAAAACACTTCAAAAACAAGTGCGGACGTATACAGAGATGGCTCAAAAATATAAACGTAATTTTGGAAAGGCTGAGCGGGAGCAAAGAAAAGCATTGTTTGATGAGGCCCATCGAATCAGAAAAGATGTCGATAAAATTCAAGATTTTATCAGTGCAGATGTTTTGGATAAATCGCAGGTAATCACTGCAACTTTGGTTGGATCAAATCATGAGGTTATCCGCAATCGTAGCTATGAAACAGTCATTATTGATGAGGCCGCACAAGCATTAGAGCCTGCTTGCTGGATACCGATATTAAAGGCACATCGGCTTATTTTGGCCGGTGATCATAATCAATTACCTCCAACAGTAAAATCGAGTAAGGGATCTAACCATGGCCTGAGTCATACATTATTTGAAAAATTGGTAGACCGTAATCCACAATTAGTTTCTTTGCTAGATGTGCAGTATCGCATGAATGAACAAATTATGCATTACCCATCTGTAGCCTTATATAATGGTTCGTTAAGAGCAGATAGTACCGTGGCACAGTGGAGCTTAGCAGTGGATACTGAACCGGTGTTATTTATTGATACAGCAGGAGCGGGATTTGAAGAAACGGAAAGTGACGGCGCAATCTTCAATATGGGCGAAGCTCATTTTATTAAAGCTCATCTAAACGACCATATTGGGGCTTGGAAAGCTTCCTCGACCCTAAATGAAAGCCTGAGCATCGGGGTGATTGCACCTTATCGGAAACAGGCTACTTTCCTGAAGGAAGTATTGGAAGGGGAAGACGAGCTGCGACCTTTTAATGACTTGATTAAAATACAGACAATAGACAGTTTTCAGGGACAAGAGAAGGATGTTATTTATATCAGTTTGACCAGAAGTAACGCTGAACAGCAGATTGGTTTTTTGTCTGATGTCCGCCGGATGAATGTGGCAATGACTAGGGCTAAGAAGAAATTGGTTGTTATTGGAGATAGTGCTACAATAGGTTCACATCCGTTTTACCGAGAATTTATTGCCTATACCGAGTCGATAGGGCACTATCATAGTGTTTGGGAATGGGATATTTCAGCAATATAACGCAGGAGGCCACTTCATAGGAAGTGGCCTCTTGCGTTTATTGAAATTTACTGACTAGTTTGATTCCTGTAATCTCTCCTGATTAAGAAGTGAACTTCATCCAATCCGTGTTCTCGTCATAGTTCATAAGTGGTTCGGCATTATTGTTATTTGATAATTGGCCTACCAACATATAAATATCCATACTTACGTGTTGACGTGTTATTTCAGTCATCTTATCATTGAACCCGGCATTGTTAATTTCTAAAACATACTGAAAACAAATGACGCGGGCGATTACCTTTCCAAGTGTAACCAGTTCACGTTGTTTCGGCTGTAGCGGAAAGTCAAAATTCAAGATTGATGAGAAAAATGGTGCTGCAAATTCAGTTGAGCTATATTTTTTTAAGAAAGATAATAAGTTGCTTTCTTTGGTTTTGCGCATAAGTTTACCGATCGCTTCAGCAACTTGAGAATATAGCATTTCATTTGATCCCTCAAAGATTTGAAAAGGTCTACTGTCTATGAGGCCACGACCGGCAACATGGTCTAACCTGTAGCCATTTGCACCGGATAATTGCACACATATTTGCGCGGCTTCATGCATTAAGTCTGTCACAAATGCTTTCACACTATTGGCATCTACACCATAGGCTGAAAGGTCATTATGGATAGAGCTGATCGAGACACTGTATGAACACATTGCAGAACACAAGGTAAATGCAGCCTGTATGCGCGACAACTGAAATTTAACAGCGTCTAATTCAGTTAAACTAATACCTACTACACGGCGTTCGGAACAATGTGTCATGGCCTCATCCAACATTCGTTTTATAAAACCCATGCCCATTCCTGGGAACTGTAATCTGCTGCGGTGGAGGGTATCTAACATCAATTTAATTCCTGTACTTTCCGGATTTAGTTTATGATCCGCGGGAACATTGATATCAATGTTGTTGACACCATAAGGAATTGCATAGAGACCGAGGCTATTGTATTTCTTTGTTACAACAATCTTTTGTTCTTCGACGGCGTTCTCTGTGACAAAGAAATCTATATCCCGCACCAGTTCTCCATTTTCATTTTTCTTGCGTGCCGTCACGAGCCAAAAGTCTGCAGCTCCAGTAAGACCTTGCCAGTGTTTTTCACCTTTTATATAGTACTTATCGTCCCTTTGTTCGTAAGATGTTCGCATATTGAGTGCGTCACTGCCGTAAGCCTGTTCGGTAATCATTAGTCCTCCCATTGCCTGATTTTCCAAAAATTGATGGAATACCCTCTCTTGAAGTAAGGTGTTGCCGTATTTGGCAAAAGGTTCCAAAAATAGTGCAATATTAATCCCGAAGATTAGCGATAACGATAGTGATTCATAAGAAGCTGCCGCCAGTACACCCAAACATTCTTTTACATGAAGACCACGACCACCGTGATGTTCGGGGATAGCAACCGACAATGGTTGCATTTTCATGATCTCTTTTAAAAACTCAGGCGGAAGCCCACGCGTTAAACTGAGCGAGTTGTAATCGTATTCCTTATTAAATAAGCTTGACAGCCTAGTTTTAAAATCTGCAATAAACAAATCGAAATCCTGGGTTATATTGTTGTCTTCTGAAACCTTAAGCATCTTTAAATATGTAATTAAATGATGGAACAATGTAAATTGAAACATCGAGAATAAAGAGTGCTACCGAACTGAAATTCTCTTTTGCTTCAATGACTTACACAAAAATAACTGCAATCAATTTGATTTTCTTGTGTACTTCAGTATAAAAGATAGGACAAATCGTGCATGTTGAAAATTTAAGTTGCTCTGTTTCGATAAGAAGTAGGAGAGACGCCAACTATTTTTTTGAAAAGTCGTGAGAAGTAAGACGGGTCAGAAAAATCCAATTCATAACAGATATCTGCAATGCTTTTAGTGGATTCAAACAGCAGAAATTGACTGTGCATAATCAGTACTTCTAGAATAAGTTCTTTGGAAGATTTTTTAAATACTGAAAATACACAGCGATTAAGGTAGTTTGTAGATACTGCAAGTTTGTCGGCGTAGAATGAAATATTTTTTTGCTTTTTGAAGTTTTTGTGCACAAGCTGTTTGAACATCATTGCAATTTCCTGCCGACGATTGAGGGCTTGATTGGAGGACGAAAGTTTGATGATTTTTAAAATTGCCGATTTTAACAAATTTTCAAACAGTTCTCGATAAGGGAATTCCGAAAGTAGTTCATTATAAAGTAATCTAAAAAGCTCCTGAAGATCACTACTATCTTGTGCAGTTAAGTTAAGTAAGGGCGAGATGTTAAAGATATTCAAAATCTCCTGTTCCCTGAATATGGACGTCATCGCATTGTCGTTGATCAAGACGCAATGCCCTTTCGAAGATTTATCGACAGACTTTATTGTTGAAATATTACCATAATTGCTGATAAGAATTGCTGGAGCCTGAACGACATATTCTTTGGCACCGATCTGATGTTTAAAATAACCTTCAGTTATATGGACGAGGAGGTTATAGCCCAAGAAAATAGGCGGAGTAGGGAATTTAATGTAAGGGGCGATTTCACTGAGCTGAAATATCTTGATCGGCGATTGCTGGTAGCGAAGGTGCTCCAAACTACCTGTCATAAAACGATCTACAAATTCGCCCGCATTTACCTGCTTTTCCATTATCAATTATTAGTATAAAATTTAGTATGCCACAGCTTCTGAATGTCATCTATTGTTTCATGTGCAAATCACGCTCCCAATAATATTCCAAAGGTAGCTGGATAAAACTTGTTTATCAATTTTAACAAATGATTTGCTAAAATAAAGCTTTATCCTTAGTTTAGTTTTTGCAATCGGATAAATAGCTTGATGCTCAGGGGCTATATTTTAATAGTATAAACCAAATGAATATGAAACCAGTGCTTATTTCTATCTTGATTCTATTCCTATTCAGAAATGCAACTGCACAGATCTCGTTGAATTATTGTAATGATCGTATACAAACTGGAGCAGAACAAACCGAGCGTTACCTTCCTTATTTAATGAATAAACGCATTGCGATATTGGGCAATCCATCTACGGTTATTAAAGGGCGGCACCTTGTTGATAGTCTGCTTGCGCGCGGGGTTCAGATTGTGAGAATCTTTGGGCCTGAGCATGGATTTCGAGGGAATGCAAGTAATGGAACTGAAGTGGGGGATGAAGTCGATCCGACAACTAAAATTCCTATTGTCTCTTTATACGGGAATAAGAAAAAGCCAACAGCGAAGGATCTAAAAGATATCGATCTGTTTATTTATGATGTGCAGGATATGGGGGTGAGGTTTTATACCAACATTAATACCCTTCGGGATATTATGGAAGCTTGCGCCGAAAATGATAAGGAGCTCTTGATCTTAGATAGGCCCAATCCCAATGCTTATCTAATTGACGGTCCTATTTTGGAGGAAGAATATAAGTCGGGTATTGGGCAATTCCCTGTTCCTATTGCGCATGGGATGACTACTGCTGAATTTGCCCAGATGATCAACGGAGAAGGTTGGATGAATACTAAAAAGAAGTGTAAATTGAAGATTATTCCTGTAGCAGATTATGATCATAGTATGCTTTATAAGCTGCCAGTCAATCCTTCGCCCAATTTAAATACGGAACAAAGCATACTCATATATCCAAGTACCTGTCTTTTTGAAGGTGTAAAAGTAAATCATGGTAGAGGCACCGATTATCCCTTTGTTGTGATCGGTAGCCCAATCTATAAGGGTACATATGATTTCTCATTTGTCCCCGTCAGTAAAAAAGGGATGAGTGAATCGCCTCTCTTTATGAATGAAGAATGTTATGGAATAGACCTGCGTAAATATGATCTGCAGCAGCTTGTCGATAGCAAAAAAATAAACCTATCCTGGATGATAGCGCTTTATCGGAATTCTCCGGAAAAAGATAAGTTTTTTGATCAATCATTTTCGAAACAGATTGGCAGTATCGAAAAGCTCGTCGGCGTAGGTTTATTTCGGAAGCAAATTGAAGCCGGTGTTTCGGAAGAAGAAATCCGAAAAAGCTGGGAGCCGGGCCTAAGTAATTATAGAAAAACTAGGGAAAAATACCTTATCTATCAATAATATAACCTGAATAGAAGTACAGCGATGTTTGGACTAAAATATGATTGGCGCCCAATTATTATCCTATTTATTGCAGTGGGATGTTTTTGTCAATTACGGGCGCAGCATCTGGCTAGAGACCTAGATCGCCAAAATTATACAGCACAATCCAATATTAGGTTAAATCCCGCGTTGAAATGGAAATTCAAAACAGAGGGAAGGCTGTTTTCTTCGCCCGTCGTTTGGAAGGATATCGTTTTTGTCGGGTCTTGCGACAGTAATCTTTACGCATTGAATAAAACGAGCGGTAATATACTTTGGAAGTATAAAACTACCGGCGAAATTCGGTCGACGGTTGCTCTTGATGGCGGAAAAGTGTATTTTTTAAGCACTGATGGCTACTTGTATGCCCTGGATGCCCAAACAGGTCGAAAATTATGGCAGTTTTCAACCGATGGTGAAAAGAGTTATGATATATGGGACTATTTCCTCTCATCTCCTGCGGTTGCAGATGGTGTAGTTTATTTTGGATCTGGGGATCATCATGTCTATGCCGTAGATGCTAAATCGGGAAAACTTGTTTGGAAATTCCTGACTGGGGGCATTGTGCATGCAGCCCCAACGCTGACACAAGAACGTGTTTTCATTGGTAGTTTTGATGGTTATTTTTATTGTTTGAAAAAAGATGGTACCCTACATTGGAAGTTTAAAACGGTTGGTGAACGTTATTTTCCAAAAGGCGAGATTCAGTTCCATGCAGCAGTCGCCGACAGTACAGTCTATTTTGGTGCTCGTGACTTTAATGTATATGCGCTTAATGCCGCGAATGGAAGTGGCTTTTGGGTATATCATCAACCAGGGAGCTGGACGAGTGTTCCTAGTATTTTTGACGATAAGCTTGTCGTAACCATGTCGGATTCCTATAGTATACTTGTTTTAAATAGAATGGACGGCGTGAAAATAGTTGAACCTAAAGTGCCTTTAAATACATTTAGCAGTGCCACTATCGTAAGTAATGAGGCCTTTTTTGGAACGCTGGATGGTGTAATTTATAGATTGGATATAAAAAACGGAGGGGTTGTGCCTATTTTTCAAACGGAGTCAAGTAAAAAGAATAGGCAATTGTTTATAAATGATGAAAATGTGCTGCGAGCCGATCTGCAACAAAAATATGAGGATGATATTACAAGACTGTTTGCAGACTACCTGCAGATGGGAAGTATCTTTTCAACAATATGGATCGATGAAAATCGGCTTTATTTTAGCTCCGCAGATGGTGCCATCTATGCATTGGAATAGTAAGTACGCGCTATTTACGAATCGTAGCAGAGTTTACTTTCTCAAAATTTTTTCCATGGGTTTCCCTTTGGCCAGTTCATCAATTAATTTATCGAGATAGCGAACTTTCTGAACCAGCGGATCTTCAATATCTTCAATGCGATAGCCACAGATTACACCCGTGATCTTCGAAACATTCGGGTTTAAACTTGGTGCTTGTTTAAAGAAATGTTCAAAGTCAGTTTTATTTTCAACTACTTGCTGTAGCGATATGGGACTATAGCCGGTAAGCCAGAAAATGATTTCGTCAACCTCTTCTTTTGTACGTCCTTTTCTTTCGGCTTTTTGTATATAAAGCGGGTATACACCAGCAAATGACATGCGATATATTCTTGTATTATCCATTTTTACACGTTGATTTTATTAAAGGTATTCATTTTGAATCAAAATAAAAACAAAAGATAGGTGGCTAAATTAAGCAAAATCGCCGCTAATTTGTACTACGCAACTATGAAATTTACTTAGCAATTTCTTTAATAATAATATAAATTATAATTCTATCTTTATGTGATACAAAATTATTGAGAGATTATATATGGATTTGAGGTATATTCGAAATAACATACATATTAAAGAAGAGGATCAACAACATATCAAAGACTTTCCGGTGTTAATAGGAGGTTGTGGAATAGGAAGTTACATTGCCGAGTGCTTATTGCGTATGGGTTTCGAAAATTTGACAATTGCCGATGGAGATGTTGTCGAATTGACAAATTTAAACAGACAAAATTATACAAACAAGGATATTGGTATTAAGAAAGTATTTGCTTTGCAGGAACGTTTGCATTCAATTAACCCGCAAGCCAAAATAACAGTGTTTTCTGAATTTATTAACCAAGATAATTTATATAATATCGATATTAATCATAAGGTTGCCATTAATGCGTTGGATTTTTCTTCTGATATTCCTTTTGTCTTTGACCAGTATATGGCAAAACGAAATATACCGGTAGTACATCCTTATAATTTGGGCTGGGCAGGATTTTTAACGGTTCTTCCTCCTGAAGGCCTTAATCTTCATTCATTGGAAAAGGCCCACAAGACATTTGAATTAAATGTCGGTAAATTTATTGTTGACAGTTTAAAAACAAAAGGAATGGAAACGAAATGGTTTGAGGAATTTTTGGCAGAATATGGTAAAATCGCGCTGACGTCTTCTCCTCCGCAATTATCATTAGGTTTGTATTTATTATCGGGTATGGTTAGTCATATTGTATTTAATTTAGCGACATCTAAACCTGTAAAATTCTTTCCAGATTCCTATTATTTATCAATGATTGGTTGAACTTAATATAGTTGAAAAAAACATCCGTTTCATTACACTTTTGTGTAGTAAATTTGTCTCTGTGGGAATTTAAACGAAAAGTCTTTATTTTTATAATTGCATATCGAATAACATTTGCATGAACTGGACGCCTGAAAACCATTATTTTACCAAGCTTAATAAAAACGAACTTCCTGAACTTATTCATTTTTATTTAGTAACGACTCAGCAGCATTACAAACTGGATAGTTATTCCGAAGAGGAATATGCGTTTGACTTTGAGTCATTGATAGGAGAGGATCAGATTTTTTTTGATCGTTCCATTTATTATGTGCTTCGAAGTAAGCTTGATAACTGTATTCAGGCATCCATTAGAATTACATTTTGGGATAAGGAAACGAGTTTGCCGATTCAAAAATTATTTGATATCGAGACAGAAAGTTTGTTAATTCCAGATGTAAAGAATTTTTGGCACATTGGACGTTTCGTAATTTCTGGAAAGATAATAGGTAATCGCATTAATATTCTGAAAAAGATGCTTTTTGACGCATTCTATGGTCCGTACAGCCTTGGTAGTGGATTGGTTATAGCTGAATGTGATCGAAAAGTGGTCAATACGCTTCGAAAATTGGAGATAGAATCTTTTCAACTTGGTGATCCAATCATCTACCTCTATTCTGAGACATTACCGATCTATATTAAATCGGAATGGCTGGAGACTTTTATTGAAAAAAATAAATATTCCCAGTTTAGTATAGGAAATCATGCCGATATTCAAAAATTTGTTGAGATGTCAAAACTAATGCTATTATGTTCAAAAAATAATGAATAAGATTAAAAAAGAGATAGTTCAATGGCTAATGCTGTAGCCTCTGTAATACTTTTGACTTTCAGTTTTGAAAATATCTGTTTTTTATGAAATTTTACCGTATCAATCGATACATAAAGTCGATCTGCTATTTGATCCATAGTAAGACCCTGTGCGGAAAAAAGAAGAATGTCCTTTTCACGGGGTTTCAATTTAATTCGCGGAGTTTCTACCCAAATATCTTTATCCAAGTCATATTCAAACTGTTTTCCGTCCTCATCAGATTTAAATCTAATGTTTCCTGAGTTAGCATGTGAGGACATGGAAACTAAGCATAGGGCGATCCAGGGGTTAGAAAATTTATCCAGGAGCAGAGGTTTTAGTTTATGGTTTACTAACAGTGGCTTATTTCCCGGTTGTTTTAAATGAAAATCATAAGATATGGAGTATTTTAAGCGATCTTCGGCATCTAAATTTCCAAAAAAGTCAAAACCAACGTCATTGATCTTTTTTAATAAATGTAAATCACTCTCAGGTACATTATTAACATAGTGATAATACCCTTCTCGCATGACTTCCCCAGGCGTGCTTCCACACAGAAAGATTGGATTATCAGACACAAATAGAAAGCTTTTCTTTGAATAGTCAATTAAATATATACTCTGATAGGTTAATCTGCTTAAGGACTTGGCAAAATTTATAAAGGCTTCGACAATCTCATAATCATCTTTGCTAAAGTCGTCTTTAACTTGTACCGGCTTGAAAAAATCTTCAATCTTAATTTTCATAGTGTAAAATACAAAGATGATCCGCAATCGCTTTTGAATACCACGTAAAATCGATGTTGTCCTGGCGTGCAAGTTACAAAAATAAGGACGTAATCTCAATTTATACGCTAATAATAGACTTTTTTTACCTTCCTATCCTTACCTCGTAATCATTGTCAACGTTTATAGTTGAACTTGTTCAAACATTGCATCTCTATCCAGCAATGAAATAAGTTTCTACACAAATGGGTAGAATATCGTTTATAATGATAATACAAAAGATAATACTCTTATCTTTAAGGTTTCAAAGCAAATAATTGTATAAATATAACTTATTAGATCCAAATAGCCAATAGTAATTATTGCTTTACTTGAGTTTTGACAAAGTTTTAATCCTAAAATAATGGACTCTAGGCAAATATTGCAATGAGAAAACTTCTATTAAGTTTTTTTATCATAAATAATCTGTAGAAACACTTTTCTAAGTAAAGGCAATTTTTCCCCGAAAACTGGAAAATGCGGTGGATATTGCGCAAACTACAAATTGATATAACTTTCCTCTCTAAGAATCAAAACCTTTCATTTTCGCTAACTTGTGTCAATAAATTCATTTTGTTTCTTTCTTTTTATATGTATATACATTTTGCTGTTTTTCATTTGATATTTGTTTTTTTTGTAGTAATATTGTGCATAAAGTTTTGCTTTTAAACGTTTTTGTAAGTTATTAATGTATGTACAATGTAATGTGTTTTGTGAATTGTTTTGTGCAGTTTATGAGGAAAGCAACTGATGTAATTAAAAATTATAAAATCTGATACTTATGAAATTACGTTTCTCACTTTCTTTTGTCGCCGGTCTGTTGTTCATGTGTGCTCAGTCTGTTGTTGGCCAGGAGCACACAATATGGCAATTGGGAAATTCAGACGGTTCAAGCAGCGAATTTGCCTTGTCCCCGAATGGATATAAGAAATTTTTGGAACATGATTTCGGTTATGAAGACAATGCGTTTATTATCGGCCAATCTTCTTTAACAAGGGATTTACCCTATGTATTGCCCGGTCCGGCCAATGAATGGGGCGGGACTGGAGGAACCTCTGGTCTGAGAACACATTTTTTGAATTTATACTATGTGTTAAACAATAGTATAAAAAATGGTCAGTGTACACTTCAGGTTAAATTGGCCAATAGTGACCCTAAAAATAAACCTACACTACAGATCGTAATCAATGGCAAGCCCTATAATTTTGAGGTGGAGGGGGGAGCAGGAAATGGTGAGCCGTTAGAGAATCCTTTAAAATCTGGAAATTCTACGATAAATATACCATTACCAGCTGATCTCATTAAGAAAGGCGGAAATCAGATTACAATGACTGTCATAAAGGGAGGATGGGTAGAATTTGATTCCTTTAAACTGCTGGGGCCACAGCAAGTAAAGCTAATAGCCAATCGTTCTGTAATTGTTAAAAATGTACAGCAAGCTGAATTTGAGATCTTAAATGCAGGGAAACCCGTCCAAAATATGCTGGTTGATCTCTTGAAATTGAAAGATGATGAACAATTGAAAGTAGTCTTAGATGGAAAGAAAATTTATGAGAAAACACTTGAAAAAGGTGCAGCGAAATTGGAAATACCAATGCCTTATGTCGCTAAGGATATATGGAGTAAGTATGAAATTTATAGTAATGGGCAATTAATACAGTCTTCAACAATCAAGCGGGGCCCAAAAAGACTAGGTGGAGTTTCAGATTATGTGAACACGATGATGGGGGCAGCACATTCCAGATGGATGATAGCCCCGGGACCATGGATGCCTTTTGGCATGGTAAAGATAAGTCCAGATAACCAAAATATTGGCTGGCAGGCAGGTTATGAACCTTCTATCGAATCTATTGGTACTTTTAGCCATATCCATGAATGGACAATGGCTGGATTGGGTACATTTCCGACAGCAGGTCAATTGAAGACTCGGGTCGGAGATCAGTACAGTAAAAATTCAGGATATCGATCAGCGATAGATAAAACCAGTGAAAAGGCACCATTGGGATATTATGCTGTTCATCTGCTTGATCACGATATCGATGTGAAATTGACGGCTGGTACACGTTCCAGTTTTCAACAATATACCTACCATAAGTCGGACACAGGACGTATTATGATTGATCTTAAGGTTAACGGAGAATATGATTATAAAATTAAAGTCTTCTCGCTAAAAAAGGTTTCTGACTATAAGGTCGTAGGATATAGTAATCAATTATCTGAAAACGTTTGGTCCACGGATGCAAAACAGGATTATGTCGTATACTTTGTGATGGAGTTTGACAAACCTATCATAAACTATGGCACATGGCATAACGATCGGTTGACTGAACGGGCTGATTTGGTTGCTGATAGCGCTCAATTTGCGGGAATGTACGTGGAATTTGATGTGCATAAAGATAAGGCTGTACAACTGCGCACAGGGATTTCTTATGTGAGCTTAGCCAATGCGGAGGAGAATCTAAAAACGGAACTGTCGGAGCCATTCGGATGGTCGATTGATCGGGTCGTGGAAAACCAACATAAAGTTTGGGATGAACTTTTAAGTAGATTGGCGATAAAGTCTTCAGACTATTTTGAAAAAGAGAAATTCTATACAAATATGTATCGCACTTTGGCAAGCCGAAACACATTTAGTGATGTGAATGGTCAATGGAGATCTTCGGATGAAGTGATACGAACTTTAGCCCATAAAGGGGATCTCGCTTTAGGCTGTGATGCTTTCTGGAATACCTTTTGGAATTTAAATCAGTTTTGGAACTTGGTTACGCCGGAATGGTCCAATAAATGGGTCAGATCGCAACTTGCGATGTATGACGCAAATGGCTGGTTGGCGAAAGGACCGGCTGGAATGGAGTATATTCCCGTCATGGTTGCAGAACATGAAATACCGTTAATTGTTGGGGCATACCAGATGGGGATTAGAGACTACGATACTGAAAAGGCATTTGAAGCTGTTAAAAAAATGCAGACAACAAGTCCATTGAAATTTGAAGGTGGTTTTGCAGGTAATCGTGATTTGGATGTCTATTTAAAATATAAGTACGTTCCTTATGATTTGGGCCGGTTTTCCAATTCAATGGAATATAGTTTTGACGACTGGACAGTTGGGCAGTTCGCAAAATCGTTAGGAAAGGAGCAGGAGTACAACTATTTCAATGATCGCGGAAAATGGTGGAGAAACGCGATAGATGTCAGTAGTGGCTATGCCCGGATGAAGGATTCAAAAGGAGAATGGTATAAAGATTTTGATCCTTTTAAATCGGGAGCTAACCATCATTATGTAGAAGGAAATGCATGGCAACTGACCTTTTTTGTGCCACAGGATATTCCTGGGTTAGCTAAAATGATCGGACAGGATGTGTTTTTAAAACGATTGGAATGGGGATTTCCGGAAAGTGAGAAATGGCGCTACAATGGTCCCAATGATCAATATTGGGATTATCCTGTTGTTCAGGGAAATCAGCAATCGATGCATTTTGCCTATATTTTTAATTGGTTGAATAAGCCTTGGTTGACGCAAAAATGGAGTCGCTCCATAGGTGAACGCTATTATGGCCAAGGGGTTTCAAATGCTTATTTGGGAGATGAAGACCAAGGGCAAATGAGTGCTTGGTATATTATGAATGCTATTGGTTTATTTCAGATAGATGGCGGGACAAGAGTCAAGCCAATTTATGAAATTGGAAGCCCTCTCTTTGAGGAAGTGAAGATTAAATTGGGCGGTAAATACGGTAGAGGTGAACAATTTATTATCATAGCGAAAAATGCAAATAAGAAAAATATGTATATACAACGTGCTACATTAAATGGAAAACCGCTTAATACGTTTTATTTTGATGCTTCGGAACTTCTGAAAGGAGGTGAGCTTGTTTTAGAAATGGGCGCTACACCGAATAAGCAATGGGGACTGTATCAATAAAATATATTTATTGCTGGACCAAACCTGAAGCGCATTGAATGATAACAACGATTTGTTAAAATTTGGTTAAACCATTCGGCCTAACATAAGAAACTCGTTTTTGATGACGTTATATCAGTAGTTTCATAATTTAGGTTAATAATTGGTTAGTTAGTAAAAGCCTGAAGTTCCCCACTTCAGGCTTTTGTTGTTATTGACCATCATAAATCTCTTTGCTTAATATGTATAGTTTTGCTAAATCCTATTAACAAACGTAAAATCATCGATATAACGACAAGTACGATTTGTAAATCTTTGCGATTATCTGTAGTATTGTAGGTACACGCTAAAATGCGCGGCCTATGGTGTTTGCTTGAATGAAAGCAATTAACAATGTCGTCTATCAAGATTATATGATCAAATCTATTCGTTTTTTACTTTTAGGATTATTTCTTTGGGAGAACGTTTCTGCCCAAAAGCTTCCTACAGACTATGTCAACCCGTTTATTGGTACCAGTAATTATGGAACAACTAATCCGGGTGCTCAGGTTCCCAACGGCTTGATGAATGTTTCTCCGTTTAATGTAATGGGATCATCACTTAATGCATTTGATAAGGATGCAAGATGGTGGTCTACTCCCTATGAACATAGCAATAGTTATTTTACAGGTTTTTCTCATGTTAATTTAAGTGGGGTAGGATGTCCAGATATGGGAAGTCTGTTGTTGATGCCAACTTCGGGGAAATTGGAGGTTGATTATCATCAATATGGGAGTACCTATACACAAGAGGTTGCCCATCCGGGATATTATAGCAATATATTAAAGAAATACGGTATCAAGACAGAAGTTTCAGCGACAACCCGTGTAGGTGTGTCGAAATTTACTTTTCCAAAAGGACAGGCAAATATCCTACTTAATCTAGGCGAAGGGTTAACAAATGAAACGGGAGCAACAGTTCGTTATGTAAGTGACACCGAAATAGAAGGATCTAAATTGTTGGGCTCTTTCTGTTACACGAACAATCAGGCTGTTTATCCCATCTTCTTTGTTATGCGTGTCAATAAAAAACCGTCAAAAAGAGGATATTGGAAATTCCAGCGTGCCGGAGAAAAATGGGAAAACGATTGGAATAAAGATGCCGGAAAATATAAAATTTTTACGGACTATACCGATCAGCTTTCAGGCGATGATCTTGGTGCGTATTTTAGTTTTGACGTCAAAGAAAATGAAAGCTTAGAAGTACAGCTGGCCGTATCATTTGTGAGTGTTGAAAATGCGCGTAAAAATCTAGACGCTGAGCAAGCAGACTTTAGCTTTGAAAAAACGCAAAAGCACGCAGCTTCACTTTGGAATAATGCATTGTCAAAGATACAGGTCGAAGGTGGTACAGAGGACCAAAAAACAGTGTTCTATACGGCATTATATCATGCTATGATTCATCCAAATATCTTGCAGGATGTAAATGGAGAATATCCGGCAATGGAAACCCGGAAGACGCTCGTTGCAGATCACAATCGTTACACCGTGTTTTCGCTATGGGATACGTACCGAAATGTTCAGCCTCTAATGTCACTGGTTTATCCTGATAAGCAGGTGGGTATGATACGTTCCATGATCGATATTTATAAGGAAAGCGGTTGGATGCCCAAATGGGAGTTGTATAGTCGAGAAAGCTATACCATGGATGGCGATCCGGCAGTTCCAGTGATCGTTGATGCATGGATGAAAGGCATTCGGGATTTTGACGTTAATACAGCTTACAAAGCGTTTCTGAAATCGGCTACGACTACGGATTCGACAAATAAAATTAGACCAGACAATGCGGACTATGTGAAGTATGGGTATGTTCCACTGCGCGATTCATTCGATAATTCGGTATCTCATGCCATTGAATATTATGTTGCCGATTGGAACCTAGCCCAACTGGCCGCCTCATTGGGGAAAACTAAAGATGCTCAGCTTTTTGCTAAGCGAGCACAGGGGTATAAACACTATTATTCTTCGGAGTATGGGACTTTCAGGCCTATTCTTCCTAACGGCGAGTTTTTAAGTCCATTTAGCCCATTGATGGGCGCCAATTTTGAACCAAATCATGGTTTCCATGAAGGTAACGCTTGGAACTATAGCTTTGCCATACCATTTGATATACCTGGTTTGGTGAAGTTGATGGGCGGAAAGCAAAAATTTGTGGATAGACTGCAGGCAACGTTTGATAAAGGGTATTTTGATGTTACCAACGAACCAGATATGCTGTATCCACATGTGTTTTCGGAAATCAAAGGAGAAGAATGGCGTACCCAAAAGCTGGTTAAGGAAATTTTAGAAAAACATTTTACGAATAGCCCTGGGGGTATACCGGGAAATGACGATACGGGAACAATGTCCACATGGGCTTTAATGAACATGATCGGCATCTATCCTTTTTGTCCAGGTAGACCAGATTATACTGTTGTAACACCTGTTTTCGACAAAGTGACCATTCAACTCGATAAAAAATATTATCCAAATGGCGACAAAGTGACAATAAGACGTCAAAAAGAGGGTGCCGGAGATTATATAAAAAAGATCTTTATCGATGGAAAACCATTCAATGGATTTAAAATCAACCATCAGACTTTGGTCAATAGCAAGGATATTCTAATCGTTACTGGAAATAGATAATTAGGCAAACTAAATTGAAAAACTGATCTACACGATGAAATATATTAATTACGCGGTCTGTGCAGGCCTTTTGTCCTTAATGGGTTGCGCTTCACTAAAAAACTCCGATGAGACTTCTTATGCTGGGTATGTAAATCCTTTTATCGGAACGGATTTTATGGGGAATACATATCCTGGAGCACAGTCACCTTTTGGAATGGTACAGCTTAGCCCAGATAATGGACTGCCTGGCTGGGACCGTATTTCCGGATACTTTTATCCTGACAGTACGATTGCTGGTTTTAGCCATACACATTTAAGTGGAACCGGAGCCGGCGACTTGTACGACATATCTTATATGCCGGTTACCTTACCTTATCATGAAGCCCCGGCTCCCTTAGGTATACATTCCAAATTTTCGCATAAAGACGAAAAGGCTCACGCCGGATACTATCAGGTAAAACTTACTGATTACGATATAAATGTAGAGCTGACAGCAACGGCACGCTGCGGTATTCAACGTTATACGTTTCCAAAAGCCGAGTCTGCAGTATTTTTAGACTTAAAGAAAGCAATGAATTGGGATGCTACAACAGATTCACACATCGAAGTGGTTGATTCTGTTACTATCCGTGGTTACCGTTTTTCGGAGGGCTGGGCAAGAGGCCAACGCGTTTATTTTGAAACTCGGTTTTCTAAGCCTTTTATGGCCGTTCATATCGATAGTTCAGCAATATTATCCAGTGCTGATACAACGGCAAAAAGTGCAAAACGTATTGGTACAGCATTCAAAGCACGTTTTGATTTCAAGACAGCAGCTGGAGAACAAGTGACTTTAAGTACGGCCCTTTCGGGAGTAAGTATGGAAGGCGCTTCAAAGAACTTAAAAGCAGAAGTTCCAAATGATGATTTTGATTATTATTTAAAAGAGGCCGAACAAAATTGGAACCATGAATTGGGGCGGGTAGCAATCGAGACCAAAGACAAAGAGGAACAGGTTAAATTCTATACAGCACTATACCATTCGATGTTGGCACCGACAATTTTCAGTGATGTTGATGGTGCTTACATGGGGGCGGACCGGAAGGTACATCAGGCTGAAGGTTGGACCAATTATAGCACGTTCTCACTTTGGGACACCTATAGAGCTTCGCATCCATTATTTACCTATATAGACCCTAGTCGAGTAAATGATATGATTAAGTCCTTCATTGCCTTTTATGAACAGCATGGCCGACTACCGGTATGGAATATTTATGGGAGTGAAACGGATATGATGATTGGCAATCATGCCATTCCTGTCATTGTAGATGCATATTTAAAAGGAATTGGTGATTTTGATGCAATAAAAGCGTTAGAAGCCTGTGTTGCCACAGCTAATATTGATAATTACCGGGGTATAGGTCTTTATAAAAAATTAGGCTATGTGCCCTATGACGTAAAAGATGAATACAATGCCGAAAACTGGTCCTTATCACGAACACTTGAATATGCCTATGACGATCATTGTATCGCAATGATGGCCGATAAGATGGAAAGGAAAGATATTGCAGGAGCGTTTTTTGCGAGAGCTCAAAATTATAAAAATGTGTATAATCCGGCTACTTCATTTATGCAACCTCGAGATAGCCATGGTAAATTTATTACCCCGTTTGATGCGGAGGAATATAGTGCACATATCTGTGAAAGTAATGCATGGCAATATTTTTGGTCTGTACAACATGATATTCCTGGATTGATTAAACTTGTTGGTGGGCAAGAGCGCTTTGGACAGAAGCTAGATAGCATGTTTACATTTCATCCTTCCGACACCAGCAAGCTGCCAATTTTTAGTACAGGAATGATTGGGCAGTATGCACATGGTAACGAGCCGAGCCATCATGCACTCTATTTATTTAATGCGGTTGGACAGCCTTGGAAAACGCAGCAATATGCAGCCGAGGTAATGAACAAACTTTACTTGAATACACCTTCGGGATTAAGTGGAAATGATGACTGCGGGCAGATGTCGGCTTGGTATGTATTCAGCGCATTGGGATTTTATCCTGTAGATCCCATAAGTGGAAAATACGAAATCGGTACACCTTTATTTGAAAAAGCTGAATTGAAGTTGTCCAATGGAAAGAAATTTACCGTGAAAGCTAACCATGTCAGTAAAGCCAATATTTATATCCAAGCCATTACGATTGATGGTAAGCCTCTTGAAACAAGTTATATCACACACGAACAAATTATGTCCGGAGCGACATTGGTGTTAGAAATGGGCGAAAAACCGGGACCGATATGGTACAAAAATAAATAGGATCTATAAGTATATGGAGATTCATATGTGAAGCTCCCAAATAATTAAGAGAAGCCTCCAAATGAATATTAATCGATTTGGGGGCTTTTATTTTATTGGCAGAATTAAGTTTTTGTAGAAATATGTCGTGCTACACAATGTTCCATTCGGGAAGAGCGCATAATTTGGGATATCGCCGACTTTCGTCCAGCCACATTTTTGATACATAATATAAGCCGGGCTATCGGTTACAGTATCTAGTACCAATAGTGTCTTATTTAGATCAATAGCTATATTTTCAATGTGTTGAAGTAAATTTTGTGCAATGCCCATTCTTCGAAAGTCAGTATGGACTAACATTTTGGCTACATCTGCACGATGTATTTGATTTGAGGGGAGGTCGATTTGGAGTTGAACGGTTCCTGCGATTCGATGCGTAGAAGCATCTTTTGCAATAATCAATATTGTTTTTTGCTGCTTGACCTTGTTCAGTACTTCAGTCCAAAATCTTTTTGCCTGCTCAACTGTTAGATCTTCCATAAAGCCTACAGAGGCACCTCCTTGGACAATATTAAAAGTCAGGTCTACTAATTCAGAAATTAAGGTAATGCTGGATTCGTTGACTTCTTCAACGACAAATCTGTATTGGAAATAGGTGAGGAACTCATGTGTTTGATTGCGGATGAGATATAGAAAAGGAATTGATCGCTGTGTTATGTAAGAAAAGACATTCTGCTAATGATCGGCTTGGCTCTTCTGGTGAGAATTATAGTTAAAAATCGTTACTCGTTGCGGGTGAATGCATAATAGATGACGTATAACCAACCGAGTATCCCATGAATTAAAGCCCATAGTATGGATTTGTTGCGATCCCATGAGGTGACAACGGCAATGACAGAACCCAGCCCAATACCCGATTGGGTGATCGTCTGTGTCGTTGATTTACTTATCTCTTGGCCAAATACAATATCCGAGATGAAAAGAAAGAATATGAATAATGCGAGGTGTTTCATGATGGGTTTATTGAGCTCCTCTTATTTTGAGTTCTTCATTGATTTCTTTTATTCTTTTAAAATTGAGAATAACAATAGGAGATAAGGCGAAGGGAATCGCCATTAGTGCGCTGAATCCTTTGTTAATTGAAGTATAGATCCCCATGCCTAATAGAATAAAGAGCATGGTGGTGAGCATCCATGTAATTACCAGCGCATTTTTTTTGTTGGTTTGAAGCTCTTCGTCAGTCATTCCGTTTAAAGGTCTGTTATTCATATTTCGGTGGTTTATAGTCTCTAAGTTCCGTAATTTTTTTTAAGAAACAAAGAATTTTGCCTTAAATGATGTGTGATTCTTAAATAAATATAGCTTTTTTTTCTGATTTTTTAAAAAATGATTAATTAAATGGCTAATATAGTAGGTTTCGAAGGACCTTTTTTACAATAATGCAGTATAAGGTGATTTTTATGGATTCCCTGTTTAGAAGAGTAGGCTTTTCATCTCTCAAAGAAATAAATAGTTTGTGCAAAGTAAGGATAAGCGTATTGCTTTTTAGCGAGCAGGTTGTACGGAAAATAACGAATCTTAAAACAACGACCACGAATATTAAACGAGACGGATAGGCTGGTTTAAAAAACTGTTATTTGTAAAAAAAATTAAGAAATGAGAATGCTAGCTTTAATCTTTATGCTATTTACCATGTGTTCCTGTAGGGGTAATTTGGATTTGGGGTACAATGAGAAAATGGCTAAGCTCTTTCATAGCTGTCGAGAAAAAATGGATGAGAGCTATGGAAAATTGCTAGAAGGGGAATATGATGTCGATAAATCAGACTATTCCTATCACATGAAATTGAATGAGGCACGCGCTTTGAGTAGTTACATCAAAGGATTAAAATGCGAAGCCTCTCAACTGAAATACAGTAAAACTGCCGAAAGTTTTCACATCGCTTCAGTTGGTTACATGACAGAGATCGTTGATGGATATGGTATTTTATTAATTAAATATATTGATGAACAGAAAAAAGGGACTCGGAAAAGTCTGTTGCGGGAGATTACTGATGAAAAAGAGAAAATTGAAGCCTTAGCTGAGTCGTGTTTAGGACATCAAATAGCCTTCATGAATCAAGCTGGAATAAAAGTAGATAGTCAAACAGGAAAGTAGTTGAAATATATTTTAATTTTATAACCATGTTAATACGAAAAAATATGTGGTATTTGCTTATCATTTTACCTATGATGGCATTGTCCTGTAAGAGCAAAATAGCAGCGCATCAGTCAATACCCCCGTATTCATTAGCTGATACTGTGAAACCCGATTGGTATCGTGAATACTATGGTCGGGTTGTAATGATCGACAATGATTTTGTAACGCAGAAAGATGGCAATTATTTAGTAGATCTTCCTTTGCAGATCGTTCCGGATTCCACTTACGTTTTCTTTTTGAGTACTAAAATTCCAGTGGAGTTACTAAAAAAATCCAATGAATTCTATCCCGATCTTCAACATTTTGTACTGATTGTTCCCGATTGGAAGTTTTATGGTGAAGTCGCCGAAGAAGCTTCGAAAAATGGGATGTGTATAGAACCTGCGACAACCAATTTTTATTATTCCATAAAAAGAGAGGACGGTATGGTTAAAGTCGACAGTCTCCGGCTTTCTGGTCTTGATAACCCTAGATTAGATTTTGTTAAACCAATTTCAGCTAAAGGCATGCTTACAATTTATCGAAGAGACAGTTACGGATCGGTTTGTTGCCCGCGTGACCCGAAATGGGATAATGCAGACAAGGATGAGCTTTTCCTACGTGATTTTGAACACCGCAGTCACCTGAAAGTAACTAAAGGGCGGTATGTGCAGATGGAAGGTAAAGAAGGCGAAAAAAGTATCTATTATACCTTACCGGGATTATCTTCAGCACAGCGATTGGAATTTTTAGCAAATAAATATGCGCAATGGATTGCCAATAAGGATACGGGGACAAGGACGATTATACCACAGTTATTTGCACCACAAATTATACCGATGGTAACTGAGGGCTTTAACAAAATGAAAGAATTACCATAAAGTCAAAAATAGTGCGATTTGGTTCTTTCCGGAACAGCATGTTGTTTTTTTTGATGGAGATAAAGCTATTCTGTTAGCTTTATCTCGAACATTTTATCCCAGTTTTTACCGGTAACAAAGAAGGTGTTTGATCTTTTATTGTAAGCGATACCATTTAATACATCTAAATCCACATGCTGTGTTACATGCTCACGTAATTTGGATAGATCGACTAAAGCCTCCACTGTACCTGTTTTAGGGTCTATTCGTCCAATGACATCCTCCATAAAGAAATTTGCATAGATTTTCCCTTTTACCCATTCCATTTCATTGATTT
Organism: Sphingobacterium sp. UBA2610; assembly: GCF_002339225.1. Taxonomy (NCBI): domain Bacteria; kingdom Pseudomonadati; phylum Bacteroidota; class Sphingobacteriia; order Sphingobacteriales; family Sphingobacteriaceae; genus Sphingobacterium; species Sphingobacterium sp. UBA2610. The sequence goes on along the minus strand of NZ_DDKA01000023.1, from coordinate 647,509 downwards.
GATCCACGATGGCCGTGTTCGTTGCTGCACGGATATAATCCACTTTTGAGAAATCATTTGGATTAAGTGTATAGATATAATCAGAACCATTCGACATGAATAAGTTTTTACCGTCAGAAGTTAAGCCCCAACCTTCCATTGGCTGAAAGTAAGGAAGTGTCTTAATAACAGAAAGACTGTTTATATCGTAGAGGTAGGCTAGATTGTTTTTATAGGTTAATTGATATAATTTTCCATTTAGGACGGTAGCACCTTCGCCAAAAATTGAATCATCCAATTCATTTTTTTTGATGGGCTGACCCGTTTTAGGATTAACAATACGGATACTCGATTTCCCCTTATTTCCACTTGGACCAACCCCATTCCCAGTACTTTCGATCAAATTATCACCGTAAAACTCCAGTCCTTGTGTGAAAGCTTTGGCATCATGTGGATAAATATTCACAATGCTATAACTTAGCAAAAGCGGAGGGTTAGAGGCGAATAGATCGATGTTGACCGAATTTTCTTCTCGCTTTCCATTACTAAATACGACAGCTTTAATAATTTGCTTACCAAATTTCTCCTGTTTTAATGAATAATTGAAGGGCTCATTTCCGACGACCTGGCCAATCTTTTTATCGTTTATAGCGTAAATAACAGAGTCTATTTTGGATGTGTTTTTGCTATACATCTTTAATATCAGATCCTCACCCCGCGTATAGTGCTGTTTAATATTGTCAAAGGTAAATGTCGGATTTTCATCAGCATGTTCGGACTGGGAACTTAAAGTTGTATTGGTATTGTTGCTTTTATTTCCGGTACAACTGCCCAAAATGGCGCCAATAATGAAACAAATGAGGTACGATTTTTTTTGCATTGATATAATGTGCTTGATTAATTATCCACTAATAAACTAGAAAACAAGTTGCTTAAAAATAGCTGTTGCTGTACTACTTGTTTCTCAAACTTAGATAAATTGTTTTTTATATGCAATTCAATTGCAGACCAATACAAAGGATAATTCGTCTATGAAAGAAAAAATGAACCATTGCATGCTGCTCGATTGTTATAAGGGTATGGAAAAATCATATTTTACTGGAACGAGCGGTATCCTTTTACCTTACAAGAATAAAAGTTATTATCCTGAGGAGTTACAGGATAAAAGTCGATTGGCTGTATACAGTTTACTATTTAACTCATTGGAAGTAAACAGTTCTTTTTATAAAATTCCCAGAGAAGAAACAGTCAGAAGATGGTCCGAAGAGACGACCGATGATTTTCGTTTCACCTTTAAACTATGGAAGGGAATTACGCATCAAAAAGAACTTAAGTTTGATCCACAGGATGTCGCTAGATTTCTATCTGTTATTGACGCTATCGGCCAAAAGAAAGGGTGCTTGCTCATACAATTACCACCATCTTTTAAATTTGCTTCTATTGGAATGCTTGTTGAACTGCTGGATTGTATTGCCCAGGATAAGAGAAGTGAAAAATGGCAGGTATGTGTAGAATTTAGGGACCTTTCCTGGTATAGAGAAGAAACTTTCGAACTTTTAAAATCCTATGAAATGCATCTGGTTATTCATGATAAGGATATGCAAGGTATGCGTCTTCAATATGCGGATGCAAAGATAATCTATATGCGCTTTCATGGCCCAAATGGTGACTATAAGGGAAGCTATTCGGACAGCCTATTGTTGGAATACAGTACCTATATTAACGAATGGATTGCAGCGGGAAAAGAAGTCTATACTTATTTTAATAATACAATAGGAGCGGCACTTCCTAATCTAAAGACATTAGCCTCGTATATCACTGCGAACAAAATATTTCCTGCTTAAAAGGTGTCTTTTTTTAAAGTACACTGCCACGGATATATTCATTTCCCATATAGCCGTCCCAGCCTTCATGTTCACGCATAATCCGCTGATAAGCATTGGTCAATGCTTGAGTTTTCGTAAATAAGGGAATACCTCTCCGGATGCAGTCGTGATCAGCGTAAGTCCCAGCATTATCGTGCCATTGTAGCCAAGCAAGTAATTCTTGTCTTTTCATCAGCATTAATCTATCGAATAGTGTCTTATCTTTTAAGTTCATGAGCTGATAACGCCAATCTGTGCGATGCGACTCCATAGCTAGAATTTTTGGAAGCTGATGCGCTATGATCTGTTTAATAAAAGACTCCATAATCTGAAATTTTAGTTGTTAAAGATGAGTTGTGCGTGTGTATTCGAAAAGGCATTGTATCTTCTTTTCATGTGGATGCGCAGGATTTCTTTATGGATATACGCGACAGCCTTTAATTTGGAAAGCTGCTGCACGCCATTTTCAATACATTTACGATCGGTATAGTTTCCTTTTGGATCATGCCATTGTAGCCAATCAAGGAGTATTTCTCTTTCTAGATTCTCGAGTCTCTGATGTAAGCCGATTAATTCACTTTCCCGGAGTTGTTCTCGCCAGTCAGACCAGATCGGACCTGACACCATCCCTCGCTTCTCTTTGAATTTATTTTCCATATTTTACGTCGAATTTGAAGATCTAAAATTTGTTAGATGACTAGCTTACTGATAATAGCATTGCCAAGTTTACTTTTCATAAATAACTCAATTTGTTTCAGCAATTCTGGACTTACTTCGGGGACTCTTTCTAAATCTCGTATAAACCACTTCTGAATGACAGGTGTTTGTTTGGAACGTTGGTCAAATTTAACCACTTCAGCCCGTGATGATTTTCCAGCCGGATCGTAGTATGACCATAGTACAATGAAAATCGTATTTGGATCCTCATCGGGATGGGGGGTATGAAAGCGAACGATGTCACCTACGTGTAAATCCTTATTGTCATATGCTGCGCTGTGTTCCATAAAAGCATTGTCTAAAACTGATATTCAAATATACTAAAAATATTAGTATAAAAAAGTTTTTGCTAAAAATTTTATACTTCATCTAACAGGCTGTTGTTTTTTTATAGTTGGAGGCATGTCTTAGTGATTTGTGCTTTTACTTCGATTTTATTGTTTTTATGAATCTGAATTTCAGTTCCTTTTCTTGTGGGTAGAAAAGATGGACAAATATAAAGGGGAACTATTCGAAGGGAATTTTGTGAAGGCTGCGCATAGAATAATAGCTAGGTGAAAAGTAGATGTGTCAGCGCGAGTTTTATGCTTAAGAATTTCACTTGTTGTAACATTTTTTTCAAAATTTCGGTAATTTGACCTTAAAGACATAATATGGCAACTCTACCTTATCAGCTCCCTTATTCCATTGCGGGTCTTTAAAGAGCTGTGCACAAGAGAAATAGAGGTATCCATCTCCGCTGATACCCATAGAATCGGGCCATAGTATTCGGGAGTCCCTTACCAGGGTATTCACATTTCCCTCAGGATTTAAATATTTAATACTATAATCTATTGACGATGTGAGATAAATATTTCCATCAATGTCTGCTAGTAAGCCATGCGTGATTCCGACTTCTCCTTTGTCTTCCACTTTTGCCTCCAATTCTTGATCCGTCAGCCCTGCGTCGGCTAAAAATTCTGTTGCAATACAGTACAAATGGGTCTGATTGATGGCTTTGAAATATAAATATTTAAAGTCGTGACTCAATGCTATGCCATTCACGTTGGAAGAAAAAGGCTTTCCATTTTCACTACGCATTTCAATACCATTATAGCTTAATAATACATCAGGATCAGCCAGCGTAAAACGGCTTCCAGTTAAAGCCTTTCTAGTCAGTCCAGTTTTAAGGTCTAAAATAATGATGGCCGCTTGGCCGGGATCGGAGAGATAGGCTAAATTTCGCTTGTGATCAATACGCATATCATTTAGACCTGATTTGGTTTTATCAAGGTCGTCGAAACGATAAATATGTTCAATTTGATTTGTATTTGTATTGATTTTTAATAATTTAAACTGGCCTTGATTTGATTTTTCATCTTTGCCAAAAATTGATCCAGCAGCAGATGGTTTAGAATCCAATACCCAGAGATTGTCCTCGGTATCGACAAATATATCCTGAACATTTACAAAGTGGGAATTCTCTTTTCCTTCTAAATTCCATTCTTCATTTGGATAAGGAACAGGTTTTCCATTGATGATTTCAGTAAGTGCATACTGATAATTTTTAGCTTGTTTTGGGAAGGAAACAAATAATCGATTGTTGGAGCTAGCGCTAACACCGATCGGACGGTACGGGCCTAAAGCTGCTGCGACCTCCAATTTCGGGGCTGTAGTATCATTAACTTGTGCCAGCATAGTGAGAAAAAAGATGTGACAGAATAAAAAACTTAATATGAGCCGTGTTCGCATATTCTTGTTATAATTTAACCTTACTATATTACTTTGGACTGGTCCCATTAAGCAATAAACAGCGATTTTTTAGTTACGTAAAGAGACCGCGCTCTCATAGAAGAACCTTCTATTCTCAATTATTGTTTGTCCTTTTCTTCAAATAATACTTTTTTACACTGCTCAGCATATCGTGTGTTTCATGTCGATACGAATCCGCTTGGATTTAATTTTCTGAGCGACTAGAAAAGTTGGGATTGGTCTCGGTGATTAAAAGGAGGTGATTTACAAGCAGATTTCTTGCAAGAGCTTTTCAACCTCCTGGGCATGGGTGACTGTCATAAAATGTCCCGCACCCCTAATGATAAAGTTGGGCTTTACATTTTTGATGGGGATAATATGATCTCTACTACCATGTATATGAATTAAATTGTCCGGAACCGAATTGTTTTTCCATTGCAGAATTTGATGTATTGCCCAGTTCATAAAGATGGGGTCTGTATCGTATAAAATCTGTTTTAGCAAGCGGGAATCTTCTTTGTTACGTATGCCAAAAAAGTAATCTGATAGAAAACAATGGAACTTTAGTAACGGACTAGGAACCAGTTTGTTGATTTTGAGTCTGCCTGCTAAGCGATACAGTTTGGGTAATTCATGCCGTCCTTTGGCTGAAGCAAGCAGGATAATTTGTTTTGTTTCGATAATCTTGGCAATTTCTATTGCAAGCATTCCTCCAAAGGAAAGCCCAACGAGGATGGGGTTCTTTGCAGTAATTTTAGTCGATATTCTTTTTGCATAAATAGACAGTGGTTCATTGGGGCTTGGTGTAATCCAATCTAGATAGGTTAGATCAAGCGAGCCAAAGTCTATTTTGCTGAATACACGTTGATCTACACCCAATCCGCTGATGACATATATTTTGGTTGCGGTGATTTTCATTTAATCAAGTGTCTGTATCCATTTGCGGAGACAAGGTACTGAATTATCGTTACAAAACAGGGCAAAAATTGCTTCGAAAGTGAATTTTTGCCCCTGTTTATACTATTGAATAACGTAAATATTAAATAACGTAAATATTAAATAACGTAATTTTAATCCACCTAATCGCTCGAGCTTACTAAGATAAGCTCGCCAAACTCTTCGCTTCAAAAGTCGATAATTCGTTGTATTTTTCGGCTTGCACTTTTTTCACCCAATTCGGATCTTGCAAGATCGCCCTGCCTACAGCTACAAGGTCAAAATCGCCACGTTCGTAACGACGAACCAGTTCATCCAGTGAAGCGGGAGAGGACTTGAACTCCGAATTTGTAAATACATCGCCAAAATCTTTGTCAAGACCTACGGATCCAACCGTGATTGTGGGTTGTCCTGAAATTTTTTTGAGCCATCCAGCGAAATTTAAGTCGCTACCTTCAAATTCCGGCTCCCAATAACGACGTTGGCTTCCATGAAAAATGTCGACACCGGCATCTGTCAATGGTAGGATCCAGTCTTCCATCGCTGCGGGGGTGGGAGCAAGCTTGGCTGTGTAGTCTTGCTGCTTCCATTGTGATAGACGTAGAATGATTACAAAATCAGGTCCAACCGCTTTTCGCATTGCTTTGACTACCTCAACCGCAAATTTAGAGCGCTCCTTAATTGTTTTTCCACCAAATTCGTCTGTTCTGTGGTTCATTCCTTCCCAGAAAAATTGGTCGATCAGATAGCCATGGGCGCCATGGATTTCAAAAGCATCAAAACCGAGGTCTTTTGCAGATTTAGCAGCGTCAGCGTAAGCTTGTATCGTGGCCTCTATATCCGCTAATGTCATTGTATCTGGGCTTTCAAACGCAGCGGGCGGAGTCCATTGCATAGGAGTATAACCAACATGCCATAGTTGAGGGGCTATTTTTCCGCCTTTTTCGTGCACTGCATCCACGATATTTTTCCAGCCGGCCAGTGCTTGGTCACCGTAAAAGTTTGGGATATCCTTTAAATTCTTTGATGAAGGTCGTTCGATAACGGTACCTTCCGTCAAAATTAAACCGACATCTCCCGCGGCACGACGCTCGTAATATCCCGCTACAGCGCTGTCGGGAATTCCATCCGTCGAAAATGCTCTCGTCATTGGTGCCATTACAAAGCGGTTTTTGAGTGTTAGATTTTTGTACTCAAATGGATTAAAAAGTGTTTGTATGCTCATTTTTCTCGTTTTAAATCGTGAATCTTCACAAATATATTTTAAATAGTATATATTTGTAACTATTATTAGTATAAACTAGTTACCTTCGCGTAACTATTTTGAATATATTCAAATGAAAAGGACTGAATTTAAAAGTTGTTCCTGTGCCATGCAGCGTTCCATGGCAATTTTAGGTACCCGGTGGAAGCCTGTGATTATCTATACTTTGCGCGATCGAAAAGCCCGATTTGGTCAATTGGATGCGCTCATCGAACATATTTCTCGAAAGGTTTTGACCAGTTCATTAAAAGAATTGGAAGAGGATGGCGTTATTTTGAGAGAAGAGTACAAGGAGCTCCCACCACGCGTAGAGTACTCTTTGACAGAAAAGGGCAAGGCTTTAATACCTATTATGTGCCAATTGGCAAAATGGAATGAAGCCTACTATGAAGAGTCTGTATCACCAGAATTGATCGTGTAGAAATTATAATCTAAATACATCGATCTTGCTTCGCTTTTACGCTATCGCTGCCGAATGGAATAGTATTGTGTCAACCGGTTTGGCCTGTCCGTTTTCTATTGCTTGCCAGCGCGGGACTGTTGATCACAATAAATGAAATTTTCATATTTATTTAAAATTTAAGTAATATTGAATTGTGAAAAACAAGGTAAACCAAGAATTTAGCAAGCAAGATTTTTTAAAATCTTTTCGGGAGGGCAGAAGGGATGGTTTACAGTTTCTGTACAAAACTTTCTATAGTCCAATGTGCTATTTTTTAGAAAAGATGAATCTTGATAAAGGTACCATCGAAGAAATCGTGCAGGATGTATTCTTAAAGCTTTGGGAGCGCCGGATAGATTTTGATCATGTTGAATCAATCCGAGGTTTTCTCTACACAAGTTGTAGAAACGCCGCTTTAAACAGGATCCAACAAGAAAATAGAATTCAACAAAAAACCAATTTTTATACGTCACAGGTCGATCTGGTCGATTTACCGATCAGCCATCAAATGATCTATTTGGAGACGCTTCGAACGATCCATGATGCCATTGATACCCTGCCTGAGCAATGTAAGCAAGTGATGCGTAAGTTGATTGTTGAAGATTTAAGCCCACAGGAAGCAGCGATCTCCTTAGGACTAACCACTAGTACGATTTACAATCAAAAGAAAAGGGGAATTGAACTTTTGAGATTAAGACTCAAGCCTGACCGGTTTTTTTGCCTACTTTTGCTTTTACTCTATTATTAGAAAATTTATACTTCTGATACATAGGTTTTTGTGAAAATGTCTACCACCTCTTTAGAGAAACGAAATCAAAATATTGTTTTAAGTATATAGAGCAATATGGAGCAAATACCCCAACATATCATTTATTTACTGAGCAAATCCAAGCTGGAAGGATTGCGCGATGACGAAAAATTAAAGTTGGACTTATGGCGGTCCGAAACTGATGCAAATAAGGGGCTATGTGATCTGATTGACAACAAAGATCAAATGCAAGCGGATTTAGACGGGATAGCCCGTTATGATTGGGAGGAATCATTTGCCCTCTTTGAACAAGATTACCTCAATACCTCATACACTTAACCTTTTTATAAACGTATGTTGTCCTATGGTATCGCCGCGGCGTTGATTGGATTACTCGTGTTGTTTTTTATACATAATCTTTCGGATACGGTCTATCAGGAGACTCCGGATAAAGATATTCAACCCGCTCAAATGACAGGGGTAGTACGTCTAGGAAATGGAAATTCAATTTCGATGGCTCCAGGAGATACTTTATTATCGTTTGTATCACCCGTTAAAAATAAAGCGGCACGAGTGAATAATTTATTCGCTGCGACACCCAAGGGTGGGAAAATGACCATGCTATTACCTGATGGAACCAAAGTATGGATGAATGCCAAAACGCAGTTGGATTATTATGAAGTAGATAGTATGCGGGAGGTTCGTTTGGTGGGGGAGGCTTATTTTGAAGTTGCCAAAAAATATTTACCATGGGAAGGTGAGGTTCCAAAACTGAAACCTTTCGTGGTACAAGCAGGGAAGATCAATATCTCCGTATTGGGGACACATTTTTATGTGAAATCAACCAAGAATATAGAAGACTTTAAAACGACATTATACGAAGGTAAAGTTAGGGTTCGACAGGGCGACAGGCAGATTATACTGTTGCCAGGGGAAGAATCGTATATCAAACTCGGTCAAATTGAACGACGAATAATTGATCTTGACGCGCGCAATGCATTGAAAGACGGATATTTCGTGTTCAATTCGGAGACTTTAGGGGGTATTATGGATGAGTTAGCGTCTTGGTATAATGTAGATGTCGTCTATCTCGATAACCAAATAAAATCGGAAAAATTTGAAGCGATGTTGTCTCGTAACAGCAGTCTGAAAGATATCATCAACGTACTGGAGAGTACCGGGAAAATTAAGTTTAAATTTAAAGGAAAGACCATTTATGTAGACAAAACAACCTAAATGAAAAGACGAAACCCTAAACGCTTGCAACATTTAGGGCTTCAGATCAAGTAATTCTAACTGTAACAGAATTTTAATTCTTAACCTAAAACAAAACTATAAAAATTATGCACAACTTGGTCGTGCCCTATACGATCAAACGCAACAAATGAAAAACAGCGATCGCCCAGATATTTGGGGTAGGCCGCAATGGAGGGGAAACATTATGCGCATATCGCTTACAAAACCATACTAATGTCTTGTTGTCTGCTTCATGTTGGAGCTAAAACGTATGGACAGGACGTATCGATACAGGAGAAATCAGTGTCGTTGAGAAAGGTTTTTTCAGAGATCAATAAGCAGACTGGCTATTCTTATGTATGGGCGGCCACAACTATTGATCCAGATACAAAGGTTAACTTAACCGTTAAAAAAGAATCGTTGGGAAATGCTCTTGGGAAGTTATTGGACGATTTGGATCTCGATTTTGAGATCAAGGGGAAGATTATTGTCGTACACGAAAAATCTCAACAGACTCAACGATCGATCACTAATCAGTTAATGACGGTAAAAGGTTTTATTGTCGATTATAACAACAGACCACTTCAAGGTGCAACGGTTCGTGTAAAAGGTGTTCCAAAAGGAACCGTTACAGATCAGCATGGTCATTTTGAAATTAATGGCGTTAGTTTAAATAGCTTTTTGGACATTACCATGGTCGGATTTGCTCCACTTACGATTGCAGCTAAGTCCGATTTGGGTACGATTACCTTAAGAGCCTTGGATGAGCAATTGCAGGAAGTGAACATTACAGTCAATACAGGATACCAAAAAATAAGCAAAGAAAGAGTAGCAGGCTCAATTGCTCAGGTGACAGCCAAAGACATGGAAGGACGGCTTCAACCTAATTTATTGGACCGGATCGATGGATTGTTGCCCGGGCTAAATTTGGTGCGAAATACTTCAAGTCCACAGAATTCGAAAAATAACCTGGGTATCGAGGTTCGTGGACGCTCCACCATCAACGCACAGGCTGCTCCGCTAATCGTTGTTGACGGTATGCCTTTTGAAGGTGACTTAACAGCTATTAATCCCAATGATATTGCTTCCATAACCGTTTTGAAAGATGCTTCGGCAGCCTCCATTTATGGCGTTCGTTCCTCTAACGGTGTTATTGTTATTGCGACAAAAATAGGCTCCGCAGGCAAAACAAAGATTGATTATAGCAATACGCTTTCTTTTAGAGGACTTCCAAGCCGTAGCTACCTCAATCAGATGAGTAGCGCTGAACTGGTCAACTTTCAAAAGGAAATGTTTAATTACCGTTCGGGAGATTATGCAGTTATTGACCCGAGAAAAGCGATGAACGACGTTTATCGAATTTTGTACGATCGCAAAGGTGGAGTAATTTCGGAAGAAGAGATGGAAAAGCGGCTGGATGTATATCGAAATCGTGATCGCTTTAGTCAAATGGATAAATTTCTGAATACGACCCGATTCGATCAGCAGCATAATCTCGCTATTTCGGGAGGATCCGATCGTTATACATACCATTATTCCCTCAATTATACGCAGCCGGGAGATTACAATAAGGGACGGGCGACAAACAAGGAGCTGGGATTTAGTCTGAAAAATAATTTTAAGTTTACCGACTGGTTTAGTTTACGCGCAAATGTATTGGGGAAAAACCAAAATAGAGAGGGTGATATTGGCTTCAATTTCTACGATAACTATATGGGAGGCAAAGCATCCTATTATCTGCTTGAAAATGAGGATGGTTCTCCAGCGCAATGGTATAGTTCAAAATCTCAGTTTGAGATTGATCGCTTGAATGCGCTGGGACTGGAAGATGAGACCTATATTCCTTTAAATCATGTTGCCGCGATTCACGAAAAGTTCTATAATAAATACCTTAACTTAAATTTTGCTGCAAATTTTAAGATTATCAAAGGACTGGACTTCGATATGTCCTATCAAAGTGAACGGACCGAAGGGTATAATGGCACATTGAATAGGAAAAATGCCCAATCGGTTGTAGGTATGGTGAATGACGCTACCCAAATCGGAAAGGACGGGGCAATCAAACGCAATATTCCGCAAGGGGGACAATTTGCTGAACAACGTAATGATGTCAATAGCTATACCTTACGTGGCCAATTTAATTATCAAAATAATATTCAGGGAAAACATGAAATTGTCGCAATCGCCGGTGCTGAACGTAGACAGATCAATAACCGATATACGAATATTTACAAGTATGGTTACGATGAAAATAGCCTAGTCTACAAAGGAATTAATGAAGAGCTTTTTGGTATTCAGATCCAAAACACACAGGCGCTTTTTAATAGCTATACTATTTCGAAAAAAGAGACTGGATTTAAGGATCTAGTCGATAGATTTGTTTCCTTCTATGCCAATGGATCTTATACCTATGATCGTAAGTTGACTTTGAGTGGAAGCATCCGGATGGATCAATCTAATTTGTTTGGAACAAATATCAAAAATCAATACAAACCTCTTTGGTCCATAGGCGCTTTATATCATCTGCCAAGAATTGATTGGGAACCATTAGATCGTTGGTCGGTACGTGCGACTTATGGTGTAAATGGAAATGTCCCAAAGGATAATGGACCATATTTGATTTCGAGGGTGAATAACAATCTGAACTACTTTAACGGTGAAATGCAAGCCTACATTGATTCTCCGCCTAATCCATTGTTGCGATGGGAGCGAACAAAAGTATTCAATGTTGGTTTTGATTTCTCACTATTTAAAGATAGACTTACAGCTACTCTTGATATCTACAATAAGAAAACTTCTGATTTATTGGGGAATACGCCGTTGGATCCAACTTTGGGATGGGATATGGTGTTGCTTAATTATGCTGATATGCAGAATAGCGGGATCGAGTTGGGGCTGAATGGTAAGATGATTCAACGTGAAAACTTCAGCTGGAACAGCACAGTGAATTTTAGTTACAACAAAAATAAGATTACCAATCTATATGTTGAACAGAATACCCCATACTATTACTATTATGCTCCCCAAAATCGGGTTGGAATCCCAATGGGTAGTTTATATAGCATAGATTATGCGGGATTAAATGATAAGGGACGACCTTTGGCACGAAAGGCTGATGGTAGTCTGGTCGAGACCACGCAAAAATTGACTGTCGATGATTTAATCTATGAAGGTACGACAGTACCTCCCTACACTGTTTCTTTCAGAAATGGATTTAAGTATAAAGATTTGACGCTTTCCTTTATGTTTATTTTCAATGGTGGCCATGTGATGCGGGGAGTTCATCCAGAGTTCTTGAGTAAATACGCGGAGCTTAACTACAATAATAACTTCGACAAATTATGGTTGAACTATTGGAAGAACCCAGGTGATGAAAGTAACCCTGATATTGCTCCCGCATTTGTTTCTGCTGCTTCAGGCAATATTTCCGATATTTTCAATGCTGCACATAAATTTGTTCAGAAGGCTGACTATATTAAATTGCGCGATATTTCATTATCCTACAACCTTCCTGCACAATGGATTGCACCGACAAAACTTTCTTATGTGCGTCTAACAGGACAGGTATTGAATGCATGGCGTTGGGTCGCTAACAAGGATAATCTTGATCCCGAGGTTTGGGCTGGGTATAGTACGGTAACGAGTCCAAGTAGAGGGATACAAGCACCAATAATTTACAATTTAGGTGTATCTGTAGGATTTTAATAAGAAAATATCATGAGAAAAATATATATAGGATTGCTATTCGGTTTATTGACATTGAATAGCTGTAACAAATACTTGGATATTAAACCAAAAGGTTTTACAATTCCAGAGAATCTGAATGATTACAAATTGCTTCTAAACGATCAATCTTTAGTAAGGGCTTCCGCTGTTTATCCGAACTATTTAGTAGATAATTTACAGTCCGGAGATCCTCAGGATGTACAATCGGCAGCAAGCTATGACTATTATGACTATGTAAAAAAACAACTCTATAGCTTTGCTCACGGTGCGATATTTGAAGATGGCCAGTATGATCCATACTGGGAATCGGCTTATAGCCACATATTCACTTACAATGTTGTTATTAACAATGTATTGGCAGCAACAGAGGGATCGGAAGCCGAAAAGAAAAGGGTTTGGGCTGAGGCTAAGGTCGGTCGTGCATTTGAATACCTTAGTCTAGTGAATATCTATGCCGCTCATTATAATCCTGCAAGTGCAACAAAAGATCTAGGGGTACCTTTGGTGCTGAAAGAGGATATCAATCAAAAATACGAACGTGTATCTGTTCAGGCGATCTATGATCAGGTAGTTAGCGATCTTAATGACGCGTTGCCAAATTTGAGTACAGTGCAGTCAAATAGATTTCAAGCAGTACGTTCCGTCGGTTTCTCTTTTCTAAGTCGGGTTTATCTCTATCAGGGAAAATACAAAGAGGCCCTTGAGAATGCAAAACAAGCACTTGCTGTGAATAAAACGCTCATTGATTATAGTTTATATACCAATAAAGACAAGACGACTTGGGGACGAGTTTGTCTTAAAACAGATAATTCGGTTCAATTTCCCGATTCCAGAACGAATATGGAGGCTGTATGGTCTCGATTGGGAACAAGTTCCCTAGGTAGCCCCAATGCCGAATTTTATGCCTCTAAAGAGCTGATAGAAACATACGCCAAAGATTTGCCAGCAGGTGCAACCGACAAACGTTATGAATTATTTTTCTGTCGCGATCAGGCTTCTTTAGGTGCTACTATTGTAAAATTTCCAGGACGGGTTCTTTTTGCTCCCTACGTCGAATTTAGCACAGGATTTAATACGCCTGAATTGTTTTTGATTGCTGCGGAAGCAGCTGTTCGGACGGGTAATACGGCGGAGGCACTAAGCTTCTTGAATACATTAAGAAATAGCCGAATAGAGAATAATAAAGCGTTAACCTCAACGGATCCAAAAATTGTTTTACAGACGGTACTTGACGAAAGACGTCGTGAAATGCCCTTTATGGCATCCGATAGGCTGATTGATTTGAAACGACTCGCTATAGCAGACAATTTTAAGAAGTCAATCCAACATCCATTGGCAGGGAAAGTTTTCGAAATGGAATCCACGGATGCCCGGATGATACTTCCGGTTCCCCCAAAGGTACTTTCGTTGAATCCGGGAATTCCCCAATACGAACGCTAAAAAATTAGATGTAGACCACTCATTCCTAATCAATTTCTATCAACATGGAAATTGATTAGGTTCTTAATAAAAAAATATGAAAAAGATACTATTGACAGCACTGGCTTTTACACAGTCGATGCTATTGCTCGCACAAGAACATATACAGTTTCAGAAGATCACTTTTGGCCAGGCAAAGGAATTGGCCAAGCAAGAAAATAAACTGATTTTCCTGGATGGATTTACCTCCTGGTGCGCTCCCTGTAAATGGATGGAAGGAAATGTGTTTTCACAACCTGAAGTCGCTCGTTATTTTAATAGCAGGTTTATCAATACTAAATTTGACTGCGAGATAGGAGAGGGTGTAGACATTGCTAAATTATACCAAATCAGAAGTTTTCCCACGTATTTATTTTTAGATGGGCAGGGGACATTGATCTATAGAACCCAGTCTCGCATGGAAGCTGATTTGTTCCTGAAACAGGCAGAGCAAGCTAATGATCCCAATTTTCAAATCCCCAACTTGCGTAAATCGTACGATTTGGGTATGCGGGAGTCTAATTTTCTAATCCGCTATATTAAAGTGATGGAGCAAACCGATAGTCAAGCAGCAAATGCAGCGAAAAAGGCATTGGACAGCGTGGCTACCGATAAATTTTTGAGGAGCCCAAACGGATGGGAGACCATAAAAATGATGGCACAAAGCCTGGATGATCGTTACGGAAAATTTTTTGAGTCGAACAAATCTTATTTTAAAAGCATAGCAGTGCCGGCGGATTTTGCGAAAAAAGAGGCACAGCTGCTACGTTATGCCATGTATGGCTATATTAGAGATCATAAAGTAGATGAGTTTAATGCTGGCCTAGCCTATTTTGAAGGCCTAAAAGATCAAGAACAAAAAATAGAAGCTGCACTGTATAAAGTAGAATGGACCGCTGCACATGGTACCCATAAGGAGTTTGTTACCCTCACGAATGTCTTAAGAAAAGGCCTGCTCAAAAATGAGGACGAGAGATTGAGCTTTATTGCCCGCCGCAATGCCAATGCAAAAGGAAATATTGCAAATCCAGTTATCCTAAAACAATGCTATGTGCTGGCCAAACAGGCAGTCGAATTGAATCCCTCAAGTTATTCCAATCAAGGAACATTGGCCGATATTTGTATCGCATTGAAAAAAAAGAAAGAAGCTGTTCAAGCTGCAGAAGCTGCGCGTGGATTGGCGGAACTGGAAACTTCAAAAATTATTAAACTGGCCGATGCTCTTGTGGCACGTGCTAAAGCACTGTAATAGTCAATATGAAAAAAATAGCTACATCCATATTCTTGGTTTTAAGTTGTCTTGGGACAGTATCGGCTCAAGGTCAGCGTTTTCAATTAACAATAAAGGGAAAACAATTTCCCGCAAAATCTAAAGCATTTGTTCGCTACATCGTGGACAGAAAATTGACAATTGACTCTATTAATTTTGGATCCAATGATGTGATCTATAAGGGGGAAATTATGGAACCAACGCAAGTCATGTTATTTTATTCCAAAGATGGAGCTTCCTTCTGGAACCGCAAAGGTGGCCCGATGGAGCGTCTTACATTTTACGTAGACCCTATGGAACCCAATACGCAAATCACTGTTCAACGTCCTTTCGAGTCTTCCTTGGTGAAAGGCGGTAAACTGCAGGTAGCCTATAAGCAGTATCAAGATTATTTAAACTCCTATGAGAAAAAGCTTATGGTTC
Source organism: Sphingobacterium sp. UBA2610 (assembly GCF_002339225.1). Taxonomy (NCBI): domain Bacteria; kingdom Pseudomonadati; phylum Bacteroidota; class Sphingobacteriia; order Sphingobacteriales; family Sphingobacteriaceae; genus Sphingobacterium; species Sphingobacterium sp. UBA2610. Next base: position 631,714 of record NZ_DDKA01000023.1, on the reverse strand, counting down.
AGCAGTCTAAAAGAGCTGATTTGTATCAGTAAAAAAATCGTGACGAGAATGCGCTCAACCAAATTGCGCAAGAAATAGACAAGATCGAAACAGAACGTAAGAAGGCGCAGCGAAATTTTATCGTCAATAATCCAGACAATTACTTCAGTTTGTTGGCCTTGCAGGAAGTTGCCAGCTACGATGATAATGTAGTTACCACCGAACCTTTGTTTTTCAATTTGTCATCGAGATTAAGGCAAACAGCTATCGGAAAAAAATTGAATGCAGATATTCAACTCGCAAAAAAACTAGGAATTGGACAGCCAGCTTTAGATTTTGAACAGGAAACTCCTGAAGGTAAAGCGTTAAAACTTTCGGATTTTAAAGGTAAATACGTGCTTTTGGATTTTTGGGCGTCATGGTGCGGTCCCTGTCGTGCAGAGAACCCTAATCTGGTGAAAGCCTATCAAAAATTTAAAGGATCAAAATTTGAGATACTGGGTGTTTCACTCGATAAACCCGGGAAGAAAGATAACTGGATGAAAGCGATTGAACAAGATGGGTTAACCTGGCCTCAGGTGTCTGATCTGAATGGTTGGCAAAATCAAGCGGCTCAATTGTACGGTATTCAGGCTATCCCGCAAAATTACCTCATCTCTCCCGAAGGTAAGATTGTTGGAATCAACTTAAAAGGAGTAAAGTTAATAGAGAAACTCGAAGAGCTCCTTAAATAAATTTTAAGGAGGGGTAAATCACCCCTCCTTAATTATGAACCTTTAACAGCTGCTATCGTTAGGGGACCGTTTTCTATTATAGCGCCGCTCTTTGGGGTGCTAAGGTAAGGGCTTGCAGCTTTTTCGCTATTTCTCTGCTATTCCGTTACTATTTCTTTGGGACAGCTAGGGGATTGACTCGCTTCTTCTTTGGTATTTCTTCGCTGTTTCTTTGGTATTCCTTTGCTGTTTCTTTGGTATTCCTTTGCTGTTTCTTTGGTATTTCTTTGCTGTTTCTTTGGTATTTCTTTGCTGTTTCTTTGGTATTCCTTTGCTAAAGAAGTAACAAAATACTAGAGAAACAGTAAGCAAAAGGGTAAGAATAAGCAAAGAAAGGCCAAGCCAGTATGTAGCTTGGCCCTGCAAAATAACCTTAAAAAGCTTTTCCAGCAGGTTCACTGCATCGAAGTAATCAATACAAAGCCCAGAAAAATGACACTGGATTTTGACGTTAGGAAGAAATCTGTTCCTTAAAGCCCGCTATTTTTTCCCTCAGACTATTGAGGTGTTCTGGACTGATTACGCCATTATCCTGATCAAAATTTTCGTAAAATTTGGGAAGCGAGAATGTTTCTTTAATGATAGCGCCAAACTGCGGAAAGAATTTATGCGCTTCGGCCATTACATTTCCACCACCGTAACCTCCGGGTGAAGTTGTCATAAGCAACATGGGTTTATCTTGGAAAACTTTAACATTTATTCTAGATGCCCAGTCGAATACATTTTTAAATGCAACGCTATAGGAACGATTATTCTCTGCCAGGGAGCAAATGATTATGTCACTGGAGGCAATATGATCCAGAAAAAGCTGCGCTTCCTGTGGGAAGCCATTCTTTTCTAGGTCAACAGAAAAGACAGGCATGTTATAGTCATTCAGGTCGATCAAATTAATCTCGTGCCCCTCGAAGCTTTTAAGTACAAATTTGACCAATTGTTTGTTAATTGATGTGGAAGAATTACTCCCAGCGAATGCAAATATTTTCATGTTTTATCCTTTATGATTATCGGTTGCTTAAATTTAGTCAATTTCACGAAAATAAATTTTCATTTTTTTGAATAGATCGCTATATCGATGTGGCTATCTATTATACTGAATATTTAATCATATTGTTTGCGAAAAAAATTGTTTGTGCTGTCTATTTTTAAGGGATTCTTCAAAAACCAATTTGAAAAAAGTGTCCATTTCTCTTCATTGTTTTCTAGCCATTTTTCGAAAGCATCTTCGTCGCCTTTCATTAATATCCAATGATTGTATGACTCGCCGTAACCTAGATCGATGATCTTTTTCTGATAACTGAAGAGGACATTTGGAAATATTTTGTTGTGTTTACTGCTAAAGTAGTTGTTTATGAAGTTAGTTCTTATAGGGTCTAGTGTATTGATATCTATAGATTTTGAACCGAGTATTGACATCGCGAGTGTTGTTTCATAAACTCCTACACCAAAAGGCAGTTTTATTTGACTGGAATCTGCTGTTTTTGCATTGACAAATGCGTTTTTACTAAAGCTAACGGAAAGCGCTGTGTCACTTTTCAATTTTATCTGCGTTTTGTATTGATCATAAAGAAGCTCGCTTATTTCAGCTGTTCTTTTGGTGTTTCGTTCTAAGTTCATAAAGATCTCACCGTAAATCATTCCCCAAACCTTTTCATCGGAAATACAAAATATCTTTGATGCCCAATAATAATTTGAAGAAAATTCCGGATCCACCTCTATGCCCTTTTCATAATAACCTAATGCATCTTCTAAATTTCCTTTGACACGTTGGATGGCTCCCATTTCCAAATAAAGATGACCTGATTTGGGAAATATTTTTAATCCACTTTCGTAAGTACCTACAGCTTTATCACTTTCGCCAAGCATATCGTATGCATTTCCCAATAATTGATATACTCTGTCATTGGTAATCTTCTCACTCTTAATACTTTCTAAGTACTTAATCGTCTTTTTATAGTCTTTTTTTAAATAATAGGCGTAGCCGAGCTCATAGGGGTACGTGATACTATGCGGATCGAGATTTTGAGCTTCTTTCAATAATAGGATACTCTCATCCACCTTTCCATCGTCCATGAGTTGGATGGCTTCCTTTCCTTTTGAAGAAGCTTTTTCCCGATTTGTTTCTTGACCATAGGTGGTTTGTCCAGTGAGAAATAAAAAAACGACGGCAATATATCCAATTTTGTTTTTCATTTTTTTAGCGGATTAAATGATTGATTTTTATTAAAAAGCTAGATCCGTTTTAAAAATAGAGTATAATGGAATATCGTAATACCGGCCATCTTTCTTTAAATGTTGTTTTAACAGGGCTTCTTTTTTCATGCCTATTTTTTCCATGACTTTTCCAGAGGCTGGATTATGTGGGAAGTAGGTCGCAAAGATTTTATTGAAGTTTAGTTCTTTAAAACCAAACTCAATGATTGCTTTTGCAGCTTCCGTGACATAACCATTATTCCAGTAAGGAATAGCAATCCAGTATCCCAACTCGGCCTTATCCGAGCCTTCATCGTGCAGACCAATAGCTCCGATCAGCTTTTTATCTTTATTTCGAATAGCAAAAGTGAATCCTTTACGATTGGCAAACGCTTCTTCGGCTAATTTAAGCCAATATTCAGCATCTTCTTTTCGGTATGGGTAGGGAATATTTGAGGTAAAGTCCGAATAAACCTTGTCTTGCAGATAGTTTACAATCTGTGGAATATCAGTCGTGTCAATGGCGTTGAGAATAAGTCGTTCTGTGACTAATTGTGGGAAATCCTTCATTTGATTAAATCTTCAATATGGCTAAAATGAAATTATGGGTTACTTAGTTTTATAAATGTAAGGAAGTTTTATGGGATTCTTTTCTTTATATTTTTTCGGGTGTAATAGGTATAAATTCCGGTAACAGTGATTAAGATCAATGTTATCAATAAGGCTATATATAGATTGAAGAATTTATGGACCAGTGTAAAGCCGATAAGTCCAATCAGGATTTCTAAAAAAGCTCCCCTTATGCGAGATGGAGGATTTGAATCTTCAAGGTATCTGGTATACTCTTCTACAATTGGTCGATCGGTATCTGTCCAGTCAAAATGCAATAGTTCTGCGGGGGAAACCCATAATGCTTGAACATATTTTTGAAAGGCAACTTCGCCAGAACAAAAGGTGCAGAGAACAGGATAGAGACAAGGTGCTGGACTTGTATAGTCTTGTTGCGTCATCTTTAACGGCCTTCCGACAAGAATATCTATATTAAGCTCTTCCCTGATTTTGAGCGACAAATTTGCTTTCATTGGTTTGTGGGACTCGGTAATGCGACCAGGAAATTCCCACTTTAAGGCATGCGTCACCGATGCCGGACGCTGACAGATGAGTACCTTATCGTCCTCCCTTATAATCGCACAAGTCAAATAATGCATAACGGTTTAAAGAATAGATATTAAGAGCTAGATTCTTTACTTTCAATTTGATGGCTTTCTAACAGCTCGATGTGGCCTTCAATAATCAGCAAATAAAAGTTTTCAAAGCAATCCTGATAGATCTTTTGCTCCAATGATTTTATTTCCTCAAAGAGACGTTCTTTTGAGACCGCAGGGTAACAAAGCTCATTTTTTGATGCTACTCTCGTTTCTTGGCAGGGCGTATCGTGAAGCTGTTTGTATAGGTCGCCTAAATCTGAAATGTCTTCACTACGGTGGTAGAAGGGGTGAAACCATACCCAAAAGTCTTCTTGATTTTTATAGGGATGAGGTAATAATTGAACCGACGTATTTCTAAATAGATCTCCCGGATGCTTCTTATAACGGAAATGAGTGGCTGTGGTCTTTAAACTATTCATAAAGCTAATTTGTCTGTAGGTTTACAAAAAACAATTCAAGAATAAAGATATCATCTTAAATATCGGTATTTTTTTTTAGTATTAAAAATTTACTACTGTTAACGCTAATTGGATCGTGATAGGATACAGAATGACCACAATGACAAAGCTCAACCGATCTATTTTGCTAAAAGAATAAAAGGATTTAATATTATACTATTAGCCCCAGAGAATTCTGATGAGAACGGATATTGTGAATACAAATAATCCGATATAGAATATATTTGTCCCATGTTTTCTGTCATGATCAGAATAGGAAAATATCCGTTCGCCATTCGGTAGGCTCTTTTTGGAACTAAACAACATATACCCGATTGCAATTCCTAAAAGACCACCTAGAAGGGCTGAAATATAGCCAAAAATAATCCAATACTTCTGTTGTGGTTCCGGTTCCCGTAGCTGCATGAGCCGCTCCTGCTTCAAAAGATCAAGCTTTTCCTGATCAATATCTTTCCCTCTTTTTAATAAAATTTCTCTGGCAAGCGCATAGTCCAATTTGTTCCATTCATCGGGTTTTTGCAGGATTTCGAAGAGCTCTTCGTCTGAAAATTGATACAGGTAGTGGTCATCTCCAACCAGTGGGAGAGATTGCATTTCCTGCTCTTCTAAAATAGATTCTGCATTTGCGAAATTGGCGGGGTCTATTTGAATCTCATATTGGTGTCCTACCGTATTTCCAGAAAATGTAATATCCACAGGGGGTAGATTATCAGCCAACCGCGTTTTTACACCTCTATCCGAAAGTAGCTGATGACATTCCTGAGCTTCTTCTAAACTAGTAAACCTTTTTAATACGATATAGTTAACTATTTGATCAATTATTTTTTAAAACCTGTATTTATGACCATTCGACAGCCCAATGCCTATATGCAATCTTCGCTATTTGCCGTAACAGTTGCCGCAAAAATCGGACGTGAATGTTTGAAACAGTGGATTAATTATGTAGTCTTTTTTTGAATAAAGTTAATAAAGCTGGTTTGATACTTTTCAGCTTAAAGATAGTAAAATCAAATGCTATTTTATAAGAACAACAATAGAATCCCAGCTATAAGATGAAGAAACATTTGATTCATCACATTTTTGGTGGTATTCGTCACATTTTTCTGTGTTATGTTTTCATTTCAGTTAATATTGTCTTATCAAAACCAATAACATGAAATTGAAAGACGTAAGAAAAATAGAGTTCTGGATGGCAACTGTCGTATTTGTCGCTGTTGTTTATGCTTTGCTTGTTGATACAAACAATCGGGATGATAGTGGTATGCATCACTATTTCATTGGTCAGAAAATAAACTACTCCTATTTTTTTAATTTTTTTGTACCCAAGTTTAGCTATTATCTGCTTCTATATTTGATGTTTCTCACATTAAATTTTGCCCTTATTCCTGCGCTCATCAACAGAAAACGGGAGCTGTTGAATTATTCATTACTAGCTGCTCTGATCTTGATATCTGGACTGATTTTAGGTGTATGCCGGACTTATAGCCATACCTATGAGCTTATGGATTTTGATAGTATTCAAAGAGGCTATAATAGCATGTTTTTTAAGTCCTTAACACAAGCAGTTCTATGGACAATCGTAATTTCTCTATACACCTGCATGCAATTTTTGATCAGCTATCTGCTTAAAAACAGGGTTGAAAACCCGGCTATACAAAAGCAGCTAAAAATGGATTTGGCCTTTGGAATTGGCTTTTGGTTTATCGGATTGTTTTTTTTGATCATATCTCACTCGCATTACCAACTTTCGGTGTTATGGACTTTGGTCGTGTTGTCTGCGGTTGGTATCGTAATCTATTCCTTATACTATTTGTTGCCAAAATTACATGAAAAACAAAAGAAATTCCGCGACTTCTTTTGGATTATCGCTGCGGTGAGTTTGGTTTTAGTTATACCATTAAGCATATTGGCCCTATTCTTCTTTAACCAGAACGGTGAAGTGATCTTTATCGTTGCCATGTTTCATTTACCCACGCAATTATTGGTTAGCGTTCCGCTTTCCTGGTTTCTCTTTAAAAAACGTCTAATGCGTCACAACGAAATTGCCTCCTTACGTACGGAGCTCGGTCAGTCGGACGCAAATCTGACTTTTCTGAAATCCCAAATAAACCCACACTTTTTATTTAATGCCTTAAACACATTGTATGGCACGGCATTACAGGAAAAAGCCGAACGGACAGGGGAGGGAATTCAGCGATTGGGCGATATGATGCGGTTTATGCTCCATGAAAATACGCAAGATAAAATCTCGTTGACGCGTGAAATAGAATACCTGAATAATTACATCGCTTTACAGACCCTGCGGACTTCGATGTCAGACAAAATTACCATTATAACGGAAATAGAAGAGCAGTTTGAAAATTATCAAATTACCCCTATGTTGCTGATCCCTTTCGTTGAGAACGCATTTAAGCATGGTATAAGCCTTCAGAAATCGTCTTATATTAAAATATCTTTGCAAGTGCGAGACCAGGTTTTGTTTTTCGATGTGAGTAATAGCATTAATCCGAAAAGTGATCGTGATCCCGAAAAACTAAAAAGTGGTGTCGGTTTGGAGAATGTACGCCAACGTCTTTCATTGCTATATCGAGATCGACATGAACTGATGATACGTGAAAATGCCAATGAATTTTTTATCCATTTAACTTTACATATTTAAAGATGGCTAGTGTTATTTAAATCTAACTAGTTCCATTATCTTTTAATCAATTATTCACCTGATTTATTGGTTCCTTAATTAACAGCAATGAAAAAAATACTTGTTTTTTTGCTTATGACCTTGTATTGTCTAAGCAGTCATGCTCAATTTAAATTGAGCGGTAAGATTTGGAATTATGATCCAAACAAGGCCTTGGAAATTAATATTCCTCTTGTTTTTGGTTTTTATAAAGAAAATTCGCAACGGATAACCGTTGCCAGCGATGGCACATTTGAGGTCGCACTGCCAATAACAGCTCGAAAATCCGCGACTCTAAATTACAGCAGTGTATTTCAAACCTTGTTATTAAGCCCCGGTAAAGATCTTATCCTGAATTTAACCGACACTACGATCGTATTTACAGACGGTAGTGCTTTGACAGAAAACAAAATTATACAGCAAATAAAACACGATGAAGTGCCTTTTTTTATGAAGGCCCCGAACGTAAATAATCTTGCTCAATGCTCTTTGGCTCAGTTGAGACAGCAAGTGTTAATTCCCTGTTTAGCGGATTGCAATCAAATCAATAAAGTGATCCAAACTAGTCCATTGTCTTCCTCACTAAAAAACTATATACGTACTGAGTTTTACGCGCAACGAATGAACCATCTGAACGATTTTGCCCGTGTCGCTGAATTGCCAAAGTCTACCGCAGATAGTTTGGTTCTAGAGCTGTTTGGAAAAGCACTTATTAATTTACAGGACGACTTTGGAGGCCCTTCTTTTTATTCTTTCCTTGACAATTACCTGCGTTATTTGGAAACGAAAGCATTTGTTAAGATTCGGGCCGAGAAAATTCCGTCTAGTGAACCAATCCCTTATTTCGGGATAAGCTTAGACAGTGCAAATAGATTAATGACTATCTATAGTAAAGATTATTGGCGGTTTATCGGTGCTTTAAATAATTTCTCCAAGCCTATCGTAGAAAAATACAATTTTCAACAATTGGTCAATCTATATCATGACAAGGACTTAACGCATTTAAAAGCATTGGCAGGAGCACATTGGAAGATATTTCCAAAAGATAAGCATACGCCGCTTGTTGAAAGCTATATTGCCGATCTTGACGCTCTTTTGGTGGCGAATAAACACAACAAACACATTCGGTTGATTGAAGATGATCAACCTATCTCATCGATCGACGACCTGATTGCTGAATTGAAAGGAAAAGTGGTCTATTTGGATGTTTGGGGAACCTGGTGTGGTCCCTGCAAGTTTGAATTGAAGTATACACCTGAACTGAAGAAAAGATACATGGATAAAGATATTGCCTTCGTTTATTTGGATATGGATGAAGACCATCGCGATCAGGACTGGAAAGACTTTATACGCGTCAACAATTTAACCGGAATCCATTTACGTAAAAATAGGAAACAGATTGAGCCCTTTTGGAAGGAATTACTGCTAAATGCAAAAGACAAAGCCGAATATTATCCGCAATATTTTATATTTGATAAAACAGGAAAATTAGTTGTGGAAAAGGCTCTTCGACCAAGTAATGGAAAACAACTGTATGACCAAATAGATCAGATTTTAAATCAATAATTGTTATGATAGCCATCGCGATAGATGATGAACCTGTGGCACTGCAGGTTATTGAACACCATATAGCTAAAGTCCCTTTTATTGAATTAAAAAGTACATTTACGGATGCGTTTATGGCGATTGATTATCTCCAGAAGGAGCAGGTGGACCTTATCTTTTTAGATATAAAAATGCCAGATATTTCAGGAATAGAGTTTCTGCGCAGTTTGAATACTTCGCCAATGGTGATTTTTACGACGGCTTATTCTGAGCATGCGCTATTGAGTTTCGAGCTCGACGCCATCGATTACTTGCTTAAACCATTTTCTATGAGCTGGTTTTTGAAAGCCTGCAACAAGGCGAGCGAATTGTATAGCCTTCGGGCAAAAAAGCTACAGCATAACAAAGACTATCTGTTCGTCAAAGATGGTTATGAACATGTTAAAGTTGAATTCGACCGTATCCTGTATATTGAAGCATCAGGCAATTACACCCAAATACATTTGAACGATAATAAATGCGTTAGTTCTAGAATTACCATTAGCGAGCTGCTGGAACTGCTCCCGAAGGGCGAATTTGTTCGTTGTCACAGAGCATTTATCGTCGCACGAAGTAAAATGATGAAGTTCGACAAAACCCAAATTTGGGTAGCAGACAGGGTTATTCCCATTGGAACGACATACACTGAATTGAAATTATATTAATTGACGCGTTTTTTGACTAATCAAGGCTGATTAGAAAGTAGGGAAGGCGGTGTGTTGTCCAAAAATCAAAGGGAGCGTATTTATGTTTTTAAAATAAATTGTATACTTTTGTAGCAACAGATCATTTGTGTTGTCAATTTTTAAAATTTAAAGTCATGTAATGCATTGTCGATATTTAGGAAGAAAGTAAACAACAGGATTTACCCGATTTGTTTACCCAATGCCTATGTCTTCAATTTTTTAGTATGGATTTAAATTTTAAAAATGGAATCAACAAAATATGGTCGTACCTATCATTTCCCATTTTCGCCAGGGACAAGCAGCGACGATCGTTTTAATCAATATTATTGGAAGGATATGCAATCTTTCCATCAACTGTTATTTACAGAAAAATTAGATGGCGAGAATAATTGCCTTTCACGGCGTGGAGTATTTGCACGATCTCATGCAGCTCCAACCACGTCGCCATGGACGGCCCAGCTTCGGGAGCATTGGTCCAGATTAAAAAACGATCTGGGTGATTTGGAGTTTTTTGGTGAAAATCTTTATGCTGTGCATTCGATCGAGTATATGCAACTTGAGCACTATTATTATGTTTTTGCTGCTCGAATTAAAGATCAGTGGCTTTCATGGGAAGAAGTTACTTTTTATGCCAGTTTATTTGATTTGCCTACTGTACCTGTTTTAAAACTCGACATGGTAAAGGATTTGACTGAGTTAGAACTTCGGCGTTTAGTCGAAAATTTGGCCATGCAGTCTTCTATATTTGGATCGGTTGATCCTAAAACTGAAGAAGCATGTACGATGGAGGGGTTAGTCTGCAGGAATGCTGATGCATATGCCGTCAGCGAATTTCAGCACAATGTTTTTAAATACGTTAGAAAAGGACATGTGCAGACCGACGAACATTGGACAAAATCATGGCGAAGAGCAAAAATGATTTGGGAAAGGAGGGATTATTCATGGAATGGACAATAGCAACAAATAAGGATTGGTCGGCTTTAGCGAAACAATTTTCTTGGGTCAGGGATATGGAACAGGTACAACAGGATCCTTTACATCATGCCGAAGGGAATGTCGCGATTCATACCCAAATGGTATTACAGCAGCTGGAAGCATTGCCTGAATATCGGAATCTGGATGAACAAAAGCAGGAGCTCCTCTGGGCTTCCGCTTTATTGCATGATGTCGAGAAGAGATCGACGACAGTTGTCGCTGCCGATGGTCGTATCAGTTCACCAAATCATGCCAAAAAAGGAGCACAGACCACACGGGAGATTTTATTTCGTGATGTGGAGACCCCTTTTGCATTACGGGAGGAAATTATCGCATTGGTACGCTATCATGGGTTGCCATTATGGTTGATGGAAAAAGCCGATCCGATGAAGAGCGCCTTGGAAGCGTCACTATGTGTCAAAATGAGTCAACTTAAGTTGTTGGCCGAAGCTGATGCTAAAGGAAGGTATTGTGGCGATTTGGATAATTTGCTCTATGCATTGGATATGTTCGAACTGTATAGTAAAGAGATTGGCTGCTGGGATGCCACGCGTTCTTTTTTGTCTGAAAATGCACGATTTACATATTTTAATGGAAACGATAGTTATGTTGGTTATGTGCCTTTTGATATATTCAAATCCACGGTGACTGTACTTTCAGGTTTGCCGGGAATGGGCAAAGATTATCAGATTTTAGCAATGAATACCGACCTCCCCGTTATTAGTCTGGACGACATCAGACGCAAGTATCGCATTGATCCGACCGATAAAAAGAGAAACGGATGGGTTGTACAGGAAGCAAAAGAGCAGGCAAAAAAATACTTACGCTGCGGACAGGATTTTATCTGGAATGCCACTAATATAACTTCCCAGATGCGAAAACAATTGATCGATCTTTTTGTCAGCTATCAAGCCTACGTGAAATTGTTGTACGTTGAAAAACCCTACAAGATTTGGCGCACGCAGAATAACGATCGGGAATATCCACTGCCAGATGTTGTATTGGATAAAATGCTTCATAATTTGGAAGTTCCGCAGTTGACAGAGGCGCATGAGGTTCACTACATTACGGAATAGATGGCGCTTTTTAGCAGGAGATTGCGGCTTTGTAGATTGGTTTTACGGATTAAGTAAATAAAGTACGAAAAGTTCGAATTTTACGTTAGTATAGTAAGGTTGTTTTCTGATAAACCGTATTGGATACCATAAATGCGAATCAGCCCGCCTATTTTAATGGCGGGCTGATTTTCTGTTAGAATCCTTTTTAGGAACACTAGTCACAATGTGCTGTCATTCCTTCAATTTTGGTGTTAACATGGACATGAGGTCCTTTTCTTTGATATCGATGACATCCATTACTTGAATTTATTTTCCCAGCCTTGCTCTTCGAGCTTATTTGAAATGGTGCCGCATGTATTTTTTATGATAAAATGAATGAGTAGCTTTGTCTGTACAAAAAATTGACAGACTGTTGGAAAAACTGAAAGAACATATAAAGAAATTTGTCGCTATCGATCCGGTCGAATTAGAAGAAATATTGCATTACTTTAAGACCAAAACGGTCGCGAAAAAAGAAAATATACTGGAGGAGGGCCAAGTGTGTAGATACCATTTTTTTGTATTGAAAGGTATTCTCCGTAAATTCTTTGTTAATGAAAAGGGAGTCGAACAAACGACTGAATTTGCCATAGAAAATTGGTGGATTACGGACAATATGGCTTTCGAACATAAGCTTGTTACGTCATTTTACATTCAGGCCGTAGAGACCTCAGATTTAGTTTATATCAGTCAAGAAAATCAAGAAAAATTGGTAGCTGCATTTCCGATCATGGAGCGTTATTTTCGATTTGTCTACCAAAGGGCTTATGCTGCTGCGCAAATGCGGGTTAAATATCTATTCTCTAAATCTAAAGAAGAATTCTACCATGATATGCTCCGTAAATATCCGCAGTTTGTACAACGTGTTCCGCAATACCTGATTGCTTCGTATCTGGGATTTACGCCAGAATATTTAAGTGAAATCCGTAAAAAAATACTTCCCTGAATCTCTTGCTATAATTTCATTGCAATTGAAGGCTAATAGCATTGGTCCGAATCTGCAATGCGAAAAGGGCTAATTTGAAATTGAAGCTTGTGTTCTTTTGCATAGTCTTGTGCTAATTTTTCGAATTTTTCCATTGCCTTTTCCTCAGAAGCAGCAAAACAGTGCAGGTTTAATTCCAAGGGTTTCTCTGAGGTGGCCGGATCGATACGCAATTGTTCAACTTCGGAGAGGACAACAGCAAAAGAAGTTTTACAGATCTCAACTTCTAAATGCGGCCCTATTAATTGAGATGATATGCTATAATAAGAATCATTATTTTGGATTTCTTCCTGAAAGGGGTCTAAATAGGTCGTAACAATAGATCGATAACCATATTTAGCATTACCAAAGAAGTGATCAATATATTCCTGTGCTTTTTCATATGTTGAGAAGACACCTTCCAGATTGGTGAATAAATCTGGATCTTCTTTTACTTCTTTTGAAACTACTGTATATACCTTAATGGGGTTGGTTGTCATATTTTGTATGCTACTGTTTGTACATTAAGTAAAAGTAAGTTTTTCTGCAAAAAAACTAATTTAGACTTTTATCTATGAGCGATTCTAAGATAAAATCCTCGTTTTAAAATAAAAAATTTCCTTTGTTAACTTGTAGCCTGTTTAGAGCAGGTGTTTGTGCTTTAAAGTTGTATATAATTTTCGTATTCTCCAAATTTTTTACTGATTGTTTTTATTTACTTTTCTAAAATAATACGAATTGCGTACACGACCCTGTCGTTGAGCCCTTTTTATGACCATCGTATCATCAAGTTCCTCCTACAAATAACGTGAGCCTATGTTGAAGCTAACTTTTTTAGTTGTTTTCACTGTGAAGTTACCTAGATTATACGGCCTAGGTGGGGCAATGTTAAAAGTAAGCTAATGAGAAGGGCGGGCATGTAGAATTGGAGATTAATCTGATTACTTCTAATGCCCAATGATGGAGACCTGTTTTGGCTAACTCATCAACGATATGGTTTTGTCCCAAACTTCGATCCTTTCATTTGACCTGACGTAAATAATGTATGTGACTTTTGTTTCCCTGACCATAAAAAAAATTCTAGGTCATGTCGGTTTTGTATTTAGTAAAGTTTGTATTATTTATTTCGTTAAATTTAATTTATTTTAAATTTGTTTTAATTTAAAATATAGTGAAATTATAGTTTAAAAAGATGTCATTTTTTATCAAAACTATGCTCTTTTGTCTCAATTTATTTTTAAATTTTATTTGTTTTAAAGCCTATGAAGGGCTTTTTGTTTGCTATATATTGTTTTTTAGCCAGAGGGCTGAACTATCCTCTTTATTTTGTTGGGATGCCGTGATTTGATTTTTATAGGCATTCAAACGTTTTCGTAAATAAATGAATTAAAAAGGTTTGATTGTATTTTATTAATTAATACTATTGTTTTGTGTTGATTAAATAATAACCAATTGATATGAACGACTAAAAGGTCTTGTTGTTAGCCTTTTTATAGTTTTATTTATTAATAACCAATAAATCTTAATCTATGAGAAAATTTAATCATTTAATTTTCGTTAGTTTTTCTTTTTTGTGTATGCTATTGCTGTCGACAGGAACCGTTCATTCACAAGGAACTGGAAAAGAATTAACGGGCGTCGTCAAAACTAATGATGGGCGTTTTTTGGAAAAAGTCACCGTTTTGGTGAAGGGAACTTCAACAGGTACTGTAACAGATAGCTACGGTCGCTTTAGTGTAAAATTGCAGCATAATTCTGCTAAGGTTACTTTAAGTTTTACCCATACAGGGTACTTGTCCAAAGAACTTGAGGTAGAAGTGGGTAAGGAAATAGAGATCACCCTTTCTGAATCTACAGAGAATCTAGATGAAGTTGTCGTTATTGGCTACGGAACCGCCAAGAGGAAAGATGTGACCGGCGCAATCGTTTCTGTTCAGACCGAAAAGCTTGAGAAGGAGGCGCCCAGGTCAGTTCAGGATCTCCTGCGGGGAAATGCAGCGGGATTGGTGATTGGACAGGGAAATTCGGCAAAGGGGGATGCAAGCTTACAGGTAAGGGGAAAGGGAACATTGAAAGCTGGTAGTAGCCCCTTAAATGTTGTGGATGGTGTTATTTTTGACGGAACATTTGCTGATATTAATCCCAATGATATTCAGTCAATAGATATTTTAAAAGATGCCAGTGCAACTGCTGTATACGGTGCAAAAGCTGCCAACGGCGTTATCTTAATTACGACAAAAAGAGGTAAAAAAGGAAAACCGTCCATTACTTTCAATGGAAATTTTGGTATGGTGGAAAGTGCAGGTATGCCTGCAGTGATGAATGCTGGTGAGTTTTTGAAATATCGCTATGACTTTGAAGTAGGTCGTCGGACAGCCGACTATCTTAAAGCTCACCCCGAAATGTTCGTGGACCCAAGATTGCTCAATGGAACCAATCAATTGGACTGGTATAATTACGATCAAAAGCCCCCCGTTACAAATGTAACAGAGGATCAGTTGATCAGGTCTTGGCTTTCTCGATTAGAGCTTAAGACGCCGGAGATTGAAAATTACATGAACAATAAGATTACGGATTGGCAGGATTTGGTTTTTCAAAAGGGGATCCAGCAGGATTATGCTGTTGCTGTATCGAATAGTAATGAGAACACTAACTACTATTTTTCCTTAAACCATGTTGATCGGGAGGGAGTAGTGGTTGGAAGTCGGTTTAAAAATTTCAGAACACGACTAAATCTCGAAACTAGAATTACATCCTATCTAAAAGTCGGGGCGAATACAAATTTCGCCGTTCGAAATGAGGGCTTTCTAAAATCCGATTGGAAACAATCAGCAGTGATTTCTCCCTTCGGATCTAATAATCTTGATGATCCTTCTAGTATTTATCAAAGACTGCCGACAGGCGATGTCACTCCCGTAAACCCATTCTTTGACAATCAATTTAGAGATCGAAAAAATAATTATAATACATTGAATTCCAGTTTGTACGGTGTGATTACTTTGCCATTTGGGATAGAATTGCAATCCAATTTTACCCCTTCATTTATCTGGCACGAGTATTATAACCACGATTCTTCAAAAAATCCCGAGTGGAAGGCAAAAGGTGGAAGTAGCGAACGCTCATTTGAAAAAACATACAATTGGCAGTTAGATAATGTATTGCGTTGGAAGCGGCGTTTTGATGTACATAATTTTGAAGTAACATTGCTTCAAAATGCAGAGAAAGGGCAGTTTTGGCGAACCAAGGCCACAGCTTCTCAGTTTGTACCTTCTGATATTCTGGGCTGGCATCGATTACAGGCCGGTACAATTCCATTGAACGAAAGCGAAGACAAATATCAAACCGGAGATGCCTTAATGGCTCGCTTGTTTTATTCGTTTAAAGATCGCTATATGCTGACTGCTTCTGTACGACGCGACGGATATTCAGCCTTTGGCGCTCAAAATCCAAGGGCAACCTTTCCAGCCCTGGCTTTTGCCTGGGATTTTACAGCGGAAGGTTTTATGAAAAATACCAAATCTTGGTTGGATTATGGTAAGCTGCGACTTTCTTGGGGAAGAAATGGTAATCGTGATATTGAGCTTTACGAAGCGCTTTCCGACATGACCTCTGGATTACATCTCTATATGGATGCGAGTGGAAACCTCTATCTTTCGTCTCAGTTATACGTAAATAGAATGGCCAATTTGGGCTTGAAATGGGAGAGTAAAAGTTCGTATAATGCCGGTTTGGACTTTTCAGTCTTCCATGGCCGTCTCAGTGGTGCACTGGATTTTTATACGGCAACAACCCAGGATTTATTGGTAGATCGCGCATTGCCAGAAATTATCGGATTTAGCAGTGTTGCTGCCAATCTTGGTGAGCTCTCCAATAAAGGTTTTGATATTACCTTAAATAGTAACATCATGAATAGGGGCGATTTTAGTTGGAATGCGACGGCGATCTTTATGTTGAATCGGAGAAAAATTGTGAAGTTGTATGGCGATATGGTGGATGTAAAAGATAGTGAAGGAAATGTCGTCGGCCAAAAGGAAGCGGACGATGTTAAAAATAGATGGTTTATTGGACAGGATCCCGACCGGATATGGGCCTACCAACGAAATGGAATCTGGCAACTAGGGGAAGAGGAAATGGCTGCAAAATATGGTAACCAACCTGGCGATTTTAAATATGTAGATCAAAATGGAGATGGGGTCTTAACGGATGCCGACCGTGTATTTCAGGGGTATACAACACCGCGTTTTAGGTGGTCGTTTCGAAATGAATTGCGTTATAAAGAGCTGAGTTTTTCATTTTTAATTTATTCCAATTGGGGGCATTATGGAGACTTTAATCAGGCTGCAAACAACAGTAATTTTGCAGATCGGAGTACCGACTATGCACTACAGCGTTGGACGCCAGAAAATCCGATCAACGATTACGCGCGTATAGGATCAAAAAATAATGGTACAAACTACGTCAACATGTCCTTTATGCGTTTGGACAACATGGTGCTTTCTTACAGTCTGCCAAAATTTATCTTGCAATCGTTAAGAATTCAGCAGCTTCGTATTTCAGCTTCGATTAGAAATGTAGCATACTTGACAAAAGATTTTAAATTTGGAGACCCCGAAAGAAGCTGGAAAAGCGATGCATTGGCAGATGTTGGCGACCCAGCCCCCCGCACATATAATTTAAGTTTAAACTTTACCCTTTAATCACTAGATCATGAAATTCAAAAAAAATATACTATATAGTTTATGTATTGGTTCAATGGCTGTTTTTACATTTTCGTGCAGTAAGGATTGGCTTAAACCGAAACCCCTGTCTTTCTATGAACCAGATGTTGCGCTAGCCGATGCGCAAGGGATGTACTCCGCTTTAACGGCCTGTGAAAGAAATATGCGGCATGAGTTTTTTGGCGATGCTGCGCCCATTCTGACCGAGATTATCCAATCTGAAGTATCCGTAGAGGGGACAACAGATAAAGCTGGTCCACAAATGGATATGGATATTGCACTGCTCCCCGATGCAGATCTCAATCACAACGATAGAACTAAAGTGGGGTGGTATTGGTACGAAGGATTTAAGGGAATAAAATATGCCAATCTTATTATTTCAAGAATAGATGCCGGAACTTTTAAAGACGAAAATGAAAAAAACGCGATTTTAGGAGCAGCTTATTTTCAACGTGCCTACCGTTATTTCAAATTAGTGCATCAGTTTGGTGATGTGCCCTTCATTGATAAAGAAATAAATGAACCGAAATATGATTTCTATAGCTACGATCGTTGGAGTATTCTCGAGAAATTGCGAAAAGACCTGGAATTTGCCTATCAATGGGTGCCCGAAAGAGTAGACCGTGGACGTACCTCCAAATCTGCCTGCGGTGTATTGTTGATGAAGGTCTGTATGGCTTTGGCAGATTTTGATCGGGCAATCGCCATCGGCAAAGAAATTGTTGCTATTCATCCACTTATGAAAAGTAGATTTACGGTGAATAAAAGTAGACCAAATACCAATCTGATGTTTGACCTTCATAGTGTTGAAGCAAAATTAGATGGTGCCAATACCGAAGGTTTAATGTATGTAGTTTCTTATCCTGGAGTTGATGGCTCTGATCGTATCAGAACAATGCGTAATGGCGTTCCTTTTTGGAACAACGGCGGTATAAAAACACCAGACGGGAAAACGGGGGCAGGATTATCATTGGCAGCGGATGAAACTGATCTTTCATTGGACTTAAATAAGAACTATGGTCGTGGTATAGGACGATTGCGTCCAACCTGGTATTTTACAAATCAGATTTGGAGGCCTGGCAAAGAGGATAATGACTTGCGGGGGATCTTTAACCGGGATAGTTGGCGAAAGATGGAAGATTTGAAGTACAATGAGCCCAACTTAAAAAAGACGGGCAATCCCTGGTATGGAAAAAATCTGGTTAAACCGGTGGGAATGAGTGTGGAGGATTCCATTCGGCTATGGTTCTCTTGGCCGCATTACAAATTATTTGTGCCGGATCCATTGCAGACACAATGGGAAGGCGGGGAGACCCCGTGGTATATTTACCGTTCTGCAGAAGTCTATTTATTGTTGGCCGAAAGTTACTATTGGAAAAATGATCTTGGTCAGGCTGCCATTGCCATTAACGAAGTCCGTCAACGCGCCGGTGCATCACAGCTAACAGCAGATGAAATCAATATCGGTGAGCTATTAGATGAGCGCGCACGTGAGTTGTATTACGAAGAAAACAGACATATTGAGCTCGTAAGGATTGCCTATACCTATGCAAAGACCCGAAAACCATGCGAAATTTTTGGTGGTCGTGTCTATGATTTAAAACAGATTAGCGGCCCAGGCGGAACGAATGCGAACATTAAACAAACTGGAGTTAATTTCTGGTACGATAGAGTGGTTGCTAAAAGTAATTTCTATAATAAAGGGGTAAAACATAAGTGGGCCGAATATAAAATTAGTGTGCACCATATATTATGGCCTGTGCCCGCTAATGCGATTAATACCAATATTAAAGGTGTTATCAATCAAAATATAGGTTACCCAGGTGCAGAGAAAAATAAAACGCCGCTATTGGTTGAAGGTAAGTAACAAGTGTTTTCAAACGTTTTCGTAAATAAATCAGATCATTTGATTCATTTCACTTATATTAATTGATATTATTGTTTCGCTGAGTCAAATGATTAATGACTGCTTAGTAAATGATATGTATCAGGCTTGAATGTGGAGAAGCTGTGGATTGATAATTTTCAATAAATTGGCCAGACACACGTTGTAAGTTACAAACCAATGATGAATAAATAAACCGGGTCAATAGACTCAAGATTAAATTTTACAATGAAAAGAAATACACTATTTAAATCTGTTTTGATGGCTGCTATGGTCGGCAATGCTGTTATGTCGTATGCCCAGACAGATAAGAGTAATGAGAAAGGTTGGACGAACCTTTTTGATGGAAAAACGCTAAATGGCTGGAAGTCTGTCGGCGGAAAAGCACCTTATTCTATAGAGGGCGATGCTATCGTAGGTCGAATGACAAAAGGTACACCCAATTCTTTTTTGATCACTGAAAAAGAATATGGTGATTTCATATTGGAGCTGGATGTTAAACTTGAAGGCAATGAAACAAACTCAGGTATTCAGACACGGAGCCATCTTGATCCAAAGGCTAATGATGGACGCGGACGTGTATATGGAAGGCAAGTAGAAATAGACCCCTCTGCCCGTGCTTGGACAGGTGGAATCTATGATGAGGCGCGTCGTGGATGGATTTATCCACTCGATTTAAATGAAAATGCTAAAAAAGCCTATAAAGTAGAGGAATTCAATCATATTCGAATTGAAGCCATTGGTGATGAGCTGCGCACTTGGATCAACGATATTCCTGTTGCTTATGTCGTTGATACGATCGATAGATCTGGCTTTATCGGGTTGCAGGTGCATGGTATTCCACCTAAACTGGATGGAAAGAAAGTGTACTTTAAGAATATTAAAATAAAAACAACCGACCTCAAATCAAAAGGTTTTCCAAAAGATCTTTATATCGTGAACTTGAAGCCAAACGACTTGGCTGACGCTGAAAAGAAGAAAGGTGTTAAGCTTTTGTTCGACGGTAAAACCAATAAGGGCTGGCGGAGTATACATGGCGATAAATTTCCGGAACGCGGTTGGGAAGTTAAGGATGGCCAAATGACTGTGCTAAAATCTGACGGTGGTGAATCGACCAATGGTGGCGATATCGTCACAAAAGATAAATACGCGGTGTTTGATCTTTCATTTGAATTTAAGCTTAGTCCGGGAGCCAATAGTGGTGTTAAGTATTTTGTGACTTTAAAAGAAAAATCAAAAGGATCGGCTATTGGTTTGGAATATCAAGTGCTGGATGATGCTTTACATCCTGACGCGAAGTTGGGACGTGACGGAAATCGTACCTTGGCATCGCTTTACGATCTCATTACATCCAATCGTGATGATCGCGCGCGTAGACCGATCGGCGAGTGGAATAGAGGTCGAGTTGTGGTCACAGCAGATAACAAAGTTGAACACTATTTAAATGGCATTAAGATGTTGTCTTATGAGCGGGGATCCAAAGCGTTTAAAGATTTAGTTCAGATCAGTAAATACAAAGATTGGGAAAACTTTGGCGAAGCGAAGGAAGGTTTTATTCTTCTCCAGGACCATGGTGATCGTGTTTCATTTCGCAGCATAAAAATTAATACACCGAATTAAGCCTATCTCTTATGAATCATTATTTATCGCGCAGAAGCTTTGTTAAACAGTCCGTTATCGCTGCAGGAGCGGTTATGCTGTCCAAAAGTGTATTGGGGAATGTCAATTTGGCCAAACCAAATGAACGTGTCAACTTAGCCTGTGTAGGCTTGGGAAACAGGGCTGCCGACATCATTAAAGAACTCTATAAAACAGGACTCTGTAATATTGTTGCGCTATGTGATGTCGATCTTGGTGCGAAACATACGCAGGAAATTTTGGGTTTGTTTCCCGATGCACCGAAGTTTAAGGATTTCAGGGTAATGTTTGACAAAATGGGAAATCAGATTGATGCTGTAAGTGTCGGAACTCCTGATTTTTCGCATTTTGCCATAACGATGCTTGCACTGGATTTAGGTAAACATGTCTACGTGGAAAAACCAATGGCGAGAACATTCCTTGAAGTCGAACTAATGGCAAATAAAGCTCGGAAAAACCCTAAGCTTGCTACGCAAATGGGAAATCAAGGGCACTCCGAAGCAAATTACTTTCAGTTTAAAGCCTGGAAGGATGCCGGCATTATTAAGGATGTGACACGCATCGATGCGCACATGAATATGCCGCGTAGATGGCATGGCTGGGATGTAAATATAAAGGGTTTTCCTGCCGCAGAAATGATCCCCGAAACATTAGATTGGGATCTTTGGCAAATGCAGACTATTGGCCATAATTATAATAAGGATTTTGTGAATGGTCAATGGCGCTGTTGGTATGATTTTGGAATGGGGGCTCTGGGCGATTGGGGGGCACATATATTGGATACAGCACATGAATTTTTAGATTTGGGGCTGCCTACAGAAGTGTCTGCTGTGAAGCTCGACGGGTATAATTCCTATTTTTTCCCTATGTCTTCAACCTTGAAATTTCATTTCCCAAAAAGGAAAAAGATGCCAGCAGTCGATATCAATTGGTATGATGGACTGGATAATTTGCCACCTATACCCGAAGGCTATGGTGTATCTGGATTGGATCCCAATATTCCTGCACCTAGTACAGGGAAATTGGAACCCGCCAAACTAAATCCTGGGAAAATTATCTACAGCAAGGATTTGATATTTAAAGGTGGCTCCCATGCCAGTACCTTGCAGATTATTCCAGCAACGAAAGCCAAGGAAATGGAGTCTCGGTTACCGGAAGTGCCAAAATCACCGTCAAACCACTTTGCTAATTTCTTGAAAGGTTGTAAAGGCGAAGAAAAAACCCGCTCGGCTTTTGAAATTGCAGGTCCTCTGAGCCAAGTATTTTGCTTGGGTGTAATTGCACAACGCTTAAACAGTAAGTTGATATTGAATACGCAGACAAAAGAAGTGACCAATGATAAGTTTGCCAACGCACTCTTAGCCGGACCTCCACCAGCAAGAGGTTGGGAGCAATATTATAAGATGTAAAGGCCATTAAATGGGTATCTAAAAGAAAGGGCAATGTGAACATTGCCCTTTTTATGTTTGAAATGAAAAGCCTTTATAACCTATCCTGCTTTTAATGGGAAGATGGACGTACTTTTTCTCGATTCGGTGATATGATAAAGGATGATGGAAGATTATATTTTTGCAGTCATTTATAAAAAAAGGTTTTCAAACGGGGAGAAT
The DNA here is from genome assembly GCF_002339225.1 of Sphingobacterium sp. UBA2610. NCBI lineage: Bacteria > Pseudomonadati > Bacteroidota > Sphingobacteriia > Sphingobacteriales > Sphingobacteriaceae > Sphingobacterium > Sphingobacterium sp. UBA2610. The sequence continues at coordinate 609,272 of NZ_DDKA01000023.1, read as the reverse complement.
GAAAACCTTAAATAACCAATTATAAACCTAAATTATGATGACACAAATGTAAGTGTATTTACTACACTATGCAAATTTATTTTAAAAAATAATTGAATCGACTTTAAACAAGCTATAGGAAGTAGCTATTTTTATAGGAGTAAACTGTATTTTTGACGAAACGGACTGCTATCTGCATTCTTTTTAAACGCTGTAGCTTTATGGATTTTAAAAAGCATCCGCGTAGACTTTTAGCTATTTTAAAAGCATGGAAAATTTAGAAGTATGGATGCGTGGACCTATTGAAGGGGTTCCCGCTCTTCTCCAACCTGTTGCGCATGCACTTTTGCAAGTTGAAGAAGATGTTTTGAAGTATACCGCACAAATATCCTCAGCGCAGCTTTGGACAAAACCGGGTGGCAACGCCAGTATAGGTTTTCACCTGCAACATATTCGTGGAGTAATCGATCGCATGTTTACTTATGCCGAAAATAAATCCTTAACGGATAAACAATTTGACGACCTCCGTCAGGAAGGTCTAGAAAATAGTGCTTTAAGCGTGATATCGCTTGTAGAAAACTTACATCGGCAGATTCAGCAATCTTTGCAAAAACTGGCGTTAATTGATCCGGACACCTTGACGGAACTACGTTTCTTGGGTAGAAAACGGATCCCTACTACGTTGATTGGTTTGTTGTTCCACGCTGCAGAGCATGCACAGCGTCATGTCGGCCAATTACTGGTAACAGCACGATGTATGAACTAAAAACAACCTTTCGTTCTGTCAGCTAAAGTCTAAGATTTTTGAACCTGTTGTAACTTCTCTCCCCATTTCCCTAGTTCTCGAATAATTGGTTTGAGTTCATATCCCAGTGCAGTCAGCTCATAAAGTACACGTGCCGGGACTTCTGCATATACAGTACGTTTAATAATGTTATCATCTTCTAGCTTGCGCAATTGTAAGGTGAGCATACGTTCAGTGATACCCGGTAAACATTTTTTGATTTCAGAATAACGTAGCGCGCCATTGATGAGATAGCAGCATATGGCTAGAGCCCATTGACCACCAATCACATTAGCGGCAAAAACTTCGGGGCAATTATGCTCAAGTTGCTTTTTATTTGAAAAGTTAGTGGAGCTCGTCTTGATTTTAGTCATACGCACATTTTTTATAGTACCTAACATTGGGTTACAGATAAGCCAAAATAGGAATTATGTCGCTATTTTTAAATCATAGTCCTGTCGTTTATTAAAACTGCCGCTACGAATCGGCTAAATGTGGTGACTTGTGCATATATAGATACATAATAAAATGAAAACATTAATAGTCGTTATTCACCCCAATTTTGCTGCTTCCGTCGTAAATAAAAGTTGGGTTAAGGCCTTGGAAAATCAACCTGAGTTGTATGACATCCATCAATTGCACCAAGTCTATGCTGATGGTAAAATTGATGTCTTGGCCGAGCAGCAGATGATAGAGAAATATGATAAAATTGTCTTTCAATTTCCCTTTTATTGGTTTAATTGTCCGCCGTTTTTCAAGCAATGGCTGGATGAAGTGCTTACTTATGGATGGGCTTATGGTAAGAACAGTGGCTACAAATTGGAAGGAAAGAAAATTGCATTAGCAATTTCTGCTGGGATAGACGAGCAGGAGTATAGGGAGACAGGAAAGTATAAATATAGCATGGATCAATTAACAAGTCCTTTTGAAATTACTTTTGATTATGTTAAAGCGGATTATCAAAAACTTTTCGTCTTTTATGGAATTGAAAAAGAGTCATCTACCGCATGGGAAGAAGAGGGCGTGACGCGCTATCTCCGTTTTTTGGAGCAACTCTAGTTAATAAATATCAGGGCTTGTTTATTGTTGCTTAGCTTTTGTGATATACGAATCAATCCAAAGAAATAGGCTTATCAAGAAAGCATCTTTCTCAAGATGCTTTCTCTTTGTTGTTTTACCGTGTTGTATAACCACCATTGGCAAAAATGGTCTGCCCCGTTATCCACCAACCATCGGTGACCAAGAATTCCACCAAAGGCGCAATGTCTTTTATATCGGTTAGCCCACCTAATGCTGAAGCAGATTTATGGTAAGCAACAGCGTCTTCGCTTTCCTGTCCATAGAAAAATGGCGTATCCATTGGCCCCGGGGCTACAGCAGTAACCGAAATTCCCCGTTCTCCAAATTCTTTTGAAGCAGCTCGCGTAAAATGCTCTACTGGAGCTTTCAGTCCTTCATAAGTAGAGTATAATCCCGTATAGGCCGCCAATAATGAGGTAACAATCGTACAGATTTTGCCATTTGCATTCAGTTTTTTACCCGCCTCCCGAATAAAGAAATAAGCAACTTTTGAATTGATGTCACTCATGCTGTCATATTCTTCGACCGTGGTATCCACAATTGGCTTTTTCAATACTTTACCGACCGTATTAATGGCGATATCTACGCCACCAAACTGCTCAATTGCAACATCAAAAAGTTTCGTGATATGCTCAATTTTTGTCAGGTCCGCCTGCACTAATATTGCTTCTGCCCCCGCGGATTTGACAGCTTCCAGAGTTTGTTCAGCGTCTGCTTTGGTATTTTCACTATTGTAATGGATCACCAGCTTTGCCCCTTGAGCCGCAAAATCCCGACTTAATAATCCGCCAAGGTTTTTTGCACCACCAGCGATAAGGACAACTTTTCCTTTTACATCATTTCTTGCCATAATAATTTAAATTTTGATTATAGCAAATCTCACAAATGTTAAGGAACCTCTTATGGTGAACTTTTCGCTTTTTTCAATTGACGAAATTGTGATGGCGACATGCCTTCATATTTTTTAAAAAATTTGGTGAAGTTGGACGGGTCGTATGTCAGCATCTGTGCAATTTTCGCAATGGTCAGATCGCTATTAATGAGTAGGTCTTTGATACAAGCTAATATTTTTTGTACATAAAAATAGCAGGGGTGATTTCCGGAAGTTTCCTGTATAATCTTGATAAGATGCTTTTGTGAAACACAGAGTATGTTGGCGATATCCTGAAGCTCCATCATATCTATGCTGTCTCCACGAACCAATTCCGCTAAATGACGATCTAAAAAGTTAAAATATTGAATCGTAATCTCTTCACTTCTTTTTCTATTGGAGAGCAATGCTGTGTTCATTTTAATTCCTTTCCGAATTGTTAGGTTAAATATAAACAAATAATACTGGACGTAATATTTTTTACCTGAATAATCGAGAATTCCGCATAATGGACTCGTCAACGTTATAGACAAAGATTTTTATCCTCGACACTGCTCTTGATCACCCGAACGATTAATTTGTAAATTCGTATACTTGTAGAATTCTAAGAGAAATTCGTAATTTTTATAATCCCGCATAAAAATAAACTGAGTATATGCAGATACTTTTAGTAGAAGACGATCGCCGTATTAGCAGCTTTGTTGTTAAAGGTCTAGAAGAGATGGGCCACAAGGTCATTTTGGTTGAATCTGCGGAAGCGGCACGTGAATGGATCAATGCGGATTCATTGGACATTGTCGTACTTGATATTATGTTGCCCGGAATAGATGGTATACAATTTACGAAGATGATCCGATATCGAAAAAATCATATTCCAATATTGATTTTAAGTGCCTTAGGAGAAGTTGAAGATAAAGTCGAGGCCTTGGAAAGTGGTGCTGATGATTTTCTTGTCAAACCCTTTTCCTTTAAGGAATTGGTTAGCCGTATCAAAGCCTTGGTACGCCGCGACAATTATAAAAACGTACCAAAGGATAGCTGCGTAGAAATTCATGATTTAAAAGTGGATCTTGAACGGTATGAAGTCCATAAGAATGGTAAAAATATCGATCTATCACCTAAAGAATTTAAACTGTTGAAGTATCTGATCGAAAATCGCAATAAAACCCTTTCAAGAACAGCGATCTTACAGGCCGTCTGGGGAATTGATTTTGATAATAATACCAATGTTGTCGATGTATACGTTTCTTATTTAAGAGGTAAGATTGATGCGGGGAGTGATACCTCCATTATCAAAACGGTGAAAGGGGTAGGTTATATGCTCACAACGGACTGACCATGAATTTAAAGATTCGACTCACACTCTTTTCTACCTTGGTATTCACCATCATTTTTGGGCTTGCAACGCTAGTCATCTACTGGATATTTTATAATTCTTCTGAACGACATCTGATAAGCTCGCTGGAAAAAAATGCGAAGATAGCCGGTATTTATTACCTTGAAGCGGACGAACAGAGCCCGCTAAAGCACATGGAATCCAAAAATCAATATGAAAGTCTGGTCAAGCGCGCGATGGTAGCCGTTTATAACGCAGCGGGGAAGGTGAGTTATGGTGGTATGCGGTTTGATAATCAAATTAATACAGATTTGCTGAACCAGCTGAAAACAGACAAAACGGTTTATTTTAAAACAGCCGATAGCTTTTATTTTGGTTTGTATTATCCCGATAATCAGGGCGATTTCTTTGTGTTTGTCAAAGAGTCCAGCGCAGATTTTGATCATCAGTTGAACCGTTTACTCATTACGCTTGTCTTTGTTTTTCTCATTGCATTGATTAGTATTGCCTTGTTGTCGGTCTGGCTGAGTAAGTATGCTTATCTGCCCATTCGTAAAGTGATCCAAGAAATTCAGCATAAAGATTTAAGTACCATTCAGGAGCCCTTGACCGCCATAAAAACCAAGGATGAACTCCAGGATCTGATTGAAAGTTATAATGCACTCCTACGTCGGATCAGTGAAAATATGATTATCAGAAAGAACTTTGTAAGTTATGTTTCCCACGAGTTCCGAACGCCTTTAGCGGGTATCCTGGGCTCAATGGAGGTCTTCGGCGCAAAAGTTAGAACGGAGGAAGAATACCGTGAACTGGCCGAAACCATTACCGAGCATGTGAATTTTCTGAATCAGCTTATTGGTAATTTTCTATTACTGACCGAAGATCAGGCCCTGAAACGTTCCCTGGAAACCTTTCGTATCGATGAGATCGTGTGGGACCTTGTACCTAAATTTTCGAGATCATTTGCCGTACCCTTGAAAGTCGATATAGAGGTCGACGAACCACAATACTTTAATTTTCGGGGCAACAAGATGCTCGTCTCCCTTTCGATCTCTAATTTAATCGAAAACGCACTGAAATATGCAAATGGGCAAGAAGTGCTTATCCGAATGACCAGTGCAGATGGCAGACTGTCTTTACAAATTATAGATCACGGCATCGGTATCCCAAAGGCCGAACTGGAGTCTGTGAAACAGACTTTTTATCGTGGGTCAAATGTCGGTCAGGTGAAGGGCAGCGGCATAGGCCTCTCATTTGCGCAAATCGTTTTTAAGGATCAGGGCGTAGACTTTGATATTCGCTCGAACCATCTGGGAACTACCGTATCACTGCTATTCCCTAAATTCTAATCCTTTTCTAATCTCTTCTAATTAAACTTTAATTTAACCTAAAGTTGCCTGTAATCTCTGTCCGTTAGTTTTGTGGAAATTCAAAATTAAGTGAGAAAGCTACGTATTACATTATTTTTACTTCTTGGCCTGAGTAGCAAACTATTTTCACAGGAAGCGGTTGAAAGCCGTTTACGAAAATCGGAGATTGAACAGGTGTTCCTTGCGCATAACCTGAGCTTAATGGCACAACGTTTTCATATACAACAGGCTGATGCAGCAGTACTTCAGGCAAAGCTCTGGCCCAATCCAACGATCTCAATCTCAGAGGTCAATCTTTGGAAAAATTCCAGCAGCGAATCCTTTCCTGCGCTGATCGGTCATTATGGTAAATATCAGCAGCTGGCTGTTGAGCTGGAACAGACGATCGAAATGGCCGGGAAACGGAAAAAAAGGGTGCAATTGCAGCTTTTGGAAAAAGAGAATGCCCGGCTTCAATTTGAAGAATTATTGCGGAATTTGAAATATGATCTCCGGAGCCAATGCCTCGAACTACAGATCTTACAGGAAAAAGAACAATTATACAGTAGTCAGGTCGATATTTTTCAGACCCTAGCGAAGTCCTTTCAAAATCAATGGAAAGAAGGCAATGTGAGTGAAATGGACTATCTCAGGATTGAAAGTGAGTCGATTGCATTTGGGAATAAACTCAACGAAATCCAGCAGGAAAAAATTGCAAAAATGAATACAGTTGCGAGCTATCTAGGAGATAAGGGGACTGCACTTTACATTTCGGATACGATAGGTATGCCACTTTTTCTCCTGGGGACGAAACAGGAATGGAAAATGATGGCCCTGGAAAACCGTAGCGACTATAAAATCATCCACAATACCTGGAAGAAAAGTAATGCGCAGTTGGAAATCGAAAAAGCAGAACGTACACCAGATCTCAAAGTATCAATGAATTATGACCGGGGCGGAAATATCATGCGCGATTTTATAGGCCTGGGTGTTGCTATGGATCTTCCTTTATTTAATCGAAACCAGGGCAATATCAAAGTTGCTCAACTGGAACTTGAGAAAAACAAAGTTGAAATCGCACAATTTCGTATCGATATTGAACGAGAGATCGAGTTCCTTTCGGCGCGTTTGAGCAATCTCGAATCGAGCTTGAAAACGATGGATACAGGCTTTGATCGTAAACTGGATGTCGCGCTTGAACGCTATATCCGCAATTTTCAAGAACGACGGTTGACCATCGTTGAATTTATAGACTTTATCAATAATTACATGGAAAACAAAGAATCAATATTGGAGCGCAGGGCAAAATACCTTCAGTATAAGGAAGAATTGACGTATTTAATCGGAAAGGACATTGTCTAATGAAAGGGAACTTTTTAATGCCACTGACACTCCTGTCCATATGTTTATTGTGGAGCTGTCAATCAACGAAAAATGAAGAGCAGGTTACGCCGCCAACTAAAGGTTTTTGCCTTAGCGCAGATTTCAAAAACCAAATTAAAATTGATTCGATTCAGAAGCGGGCGGTATTTGAACAGATCGCTTTAAATGGGGTCATTCAATACGATCAGGATGAGCTTGCTGCACTAAAGAGCCCGATACCCGGTATCGTGCAGTCTGTCTCCGTCAAGATGGGTGATTATGTGGAGAAGGGACAGATTCTTGTATCGCTTAAAGGGACCTCGGTTAATGATTTAGGAAAGGAGCTGCGTGAGCTGGAGAATAGCAAGCGCTTGGTGGAGAGTAAATTGGCAAGTCTTCGCAGTCTACTGAAAGATGGTTTGGCTTCCCAACGGGAACTAGAAGAGATGGAAAGCGAATTGAAAGCCACACAAATCGGAATACGTCATGTAAAGGCCAATATGAACCTGCTCAATGGATCATCAGAAAATGGTCTATTTTACATTCGTGCACCCAAAGCGGGTTATATAGTCGATAAAAAGGTGAGCCCCGGTATGACAGTTGGTGATGATGCCGAGTTACTCTCGGTAAGTAAACTAAATGAAGTATGGGTTTCGGTCAATATTTATGCAAATAATTTACCTTTTGTGAAAAATGGTGCGCCTGTCAAAATCACCACGTTAGCCTATAAAGGGGAATCTTTTGATGGCTATATTGATCAGGTAGCCAATTTCTTCGATCCTGAAGAACGTGTCGTCAAGGCGCGTGTAAAGTTGTTGAACAAAGACCTGAGGTTAAAGCCGGGCATGAGTGTGGATGTATTGGTGGAAAAAGCTGTTTCAGGACAAGAACAGCAGATGCTGGCTATTCCCAAAGATGCCATCATTCTGCATAATAACCAGAATTTCGTGGTGCTGTACAAAAATGACTGTGATCTGTCCGTAAAGCCTGTGGATATTGTTGCTGAGAATGAAACCTATGCTTTTGTCAAAACAGGAATAGCCGAGGGAGATCAGGTGCTGACAGAAAATGAGCTGATTGTATTTGATGAATTGATAAATAGATAGGATGAAGAAAGTTGTACAAAATATTGTTTCGTTTTCATTGAAACACTCCTTGGTCGTCCTATTTTTTACGTTGGCATTATTATTCGGCGGGATATACGCCTACCTGCATACACCGATTGAAGCTTTCCCCGACGTCACCAATACACGGGTCAGGATTATCACACAATGGCCGGGACGTAGTGCTGAAGAAATCGAGAAGTTCGTCACATTACCGGTAACCAAAGAGATGAATACCATCCCAAAGAAAACGGATGTTCGTTCGATCTCCTTGTTTGGCTTATCCGTTGTAACGATCCAATTTGAGGATGGTGTAGAGGACTTTTATGCCCAGCAGTATGCGGGTAATAAGATGCGTTCCATCGATTTGCCGGACGGCGCGGAAAGCTCCATCGAACCACCTTCGGGTGCTACCGGAGAAATTTTTCGCTATGTGGTGAAGAGCAATCTTCCGATTAAAGAAGTTTCTGCCATTCAAGATTGGGTGATCGAAAGGGAACTTGTGGGGGTGCCAGGTGTGGCGGACGTCGTGAGTTTTGGGGGGGAGGAAAAGATCTATGAAATAAAGATCAACCCAACAGAGCTGGCGAATTATAACTTGTCGCCACTGGACGTATATGAAGCCGTATCGCGTTCGAATATCAACGTCGGTGGGGATGTGATCCAGAAAGGAAATCAAGCCTATGTCGTTCGTGGGGTAGGTTTATTGGATAAGATCGACGATATTGGTAATATTTTGATCAAGGTGGTCGGCAATACACCGATTCTAGTCAAACATGTAGCCGAAATAGAACTGGGCGCAAAGCCACGACTTGGCCAAGTGGGACTCAATCAGGAAGATGATCTTGTACAGGGAATAGTCATTATGCTGCGGGGAGAAAATCCTTCGGCTGTCGTCACAAGGCTAAAGGCAAAAATCGAAGAGCTAAACCAACGTATTTTACCCGAAAATGTCAAGATCGAACCCGTTATAGATCGTACTAAACTGGTGAATAATACCGTGCATACGGTTTCCAAAAACCTGATAGAAGGGGTTATTCTGGTTTCGATTATTGTCTTTATCTTTTTGAACAACTGGAAGACAACCTTTATTGTTGCCTCGGTCATTCCACTGGCTTTCCTCTTTGCGATTATATTATTGAAAATACAAGGTTTGCCGGCCAATCTGATTTCAATGGGGGCGTTGGACTTTGGACTCTTGCTCGAAGGAACATTGGTAATCGTCGAGACTGTTTTTGTCTCTTTGGAAAAAGAGGCCCATCGGCTTGGGACGGAACGCTTTAATAAAATCTCCAAGCTAGGGATCATAAAAAAAAGTGCAGGTTCTGTTGCAGGGTATATCTTTTTTGCACTATTGATTTTAATTGTCGCACTGACTCCTATTTTCTCTTTTCAAAAGGTGGAAGGAAAAATGTTCTCACCATTAGCCTTTACGCTCGGTTACGCCTTGTTGGGGTCCTTGATCCTGAGTTTGACCTATGTGCCTGCGATGTGTAAATACTTATTAAAAAAGAACATCAAAGAAGATGAAAATAAGATCACTAAAGTCAGCCGTAATGCCATTTTTAAAGGTTTTAAAAAGGCTTTTGACCATCCAAAATGGACATTGTCTATTTTTATGGTTGTCTTGTTCGTCTGTATGTTCCGGTTTAGCCATTATGGTTCCGAGTTTCTTCCAAAATTGAATGAGGGTGCAATCTATGTTCGCGCAACCTTACCCAATAGTGTCAACCTGGAAGAATCGGTGAAGCTGACCAAAACAATGAAAACAAAACTGATGAAGCAGTTTGACGAGATCGACTTTATAATGACACAGACAGGCCGTCCCAATGATGGCACGGATCCAACAGGCTTTTTTAATATTGAATTTAATATTGAATTGAAGCCCGAGGGGGAGTGGAAACGTAAACTTTCCAAAGAGAAATTGATCAGTCAGATGCGGGATAGCCTGCAGACTTTTCCTGGAATCAACTTTGGCTTTAGCCAGCCGATTCAGGATAATGTGGAGGAGTATGTGGCCGGGGTAAAAAGTCCACTAGTTATCAAAATCTTTGGTGAAAACTTACAAGATTTAGAGAATAAGGCCAATAAGTTTGCAGAGTCACTAAAAAAGGTCAATGGCATTACGGATGTCAATGTTTTTAAAAATATAGGTTTGCCAGAACTCCGCATTCAACTGCATGATTCAAAAATGGCTAAATATGGCGTTTCAACCAAAGATGTGCAGTCCGTGATCGAAATGACTATCGGGGGGCAATCTGTGACACATTTCTACGAAAATGAGCGGATCTTTGATGTTCGCCTGCGCTTCCAAAAATCATACCGCGACAACCCCGAGAAGATCGGAAATATCATTATTCCGACGATGAATGATCAGAAAGTACCCCTACGGGAGATCGCAACAATAGATTATCATACCGGGCCGGCATTTATTTACAGAGAAGGGAATTCCCGCTATATTGGTGTTGGCTTCAATATTGAAGGTCGAGATTTGGGAAGCACAATTGCCGATGCGAAAAAACAGATAGAAAGAGATGTGAAACTGTCCAAATCCTATAAGGTCGTCTGGGCTGGTGAATTCGAAAGCAAGGAACGGGCAACAAAACAACTGATGAATGTTGTGCCAATTTCGTTGATTTTGATCTTACTCTTGCTGTATGCCAATTTTGGTAATGTCAAAGATACGCTGATTTCTTCACTGACCCTCGCCTTTGCTTTTATTGGTGGATTCATTTCCTTGTGGATTACTGGAACGACATTTGGAATTTCGGCCGGTATCGGATTTATTATTCTCTTTGGCGTAGCCACGATTGATGGTATTGTCTTAATCGGGATTATGAAAGAAAATCTGTTGAATAAAATGCGCTTGAAACCTGCTATTTATGAAGCTGTCAAAAGCCGGATCAGACCCATCTTAATGATTGCATTAATGGGGGCGATGGGCTTATTGCCAGCTGCACTTTCAAACGGTATGGGGTCTGAAATTCAAAAACCCCTGGCGATTATGATTGTTGGTGGATTGATTATTTGTATGATTCTCTCGTTTTCAGTACTACCTATTGTTTTTTACTTCGCTTATAAGAAGGAGAACCGCGATTAGTTACCCATTTTTAATTATTATATACGATACAAAGGTTGCCTATCCGACAGTGCAACCTTTGTTATTTTTAACATGCAGCTGTACGTTTCGTAATAGCGATCCAAAGTTGAAGCGAATAGCGATATATCGTTTACATGCTATTTTGTGTAAATCTTGTTATAAATGTTGAATTTACATTTAAGTTCCTTAAATTAAGCCTCAACATAAAAAGCACTTCGTTGAAGTTTTGCCGAGATAATTTATAAAGCTGTATTTAAAATTAGAAAAAACATTCTTTTGAATCCTCGTGAGTTGTATTTACGAGAAAAGGTCAATATTAGGTCAGTGTTGATTAATTCATAAGAAGACTGAACGTACTATTCCAGATAGATTTGTGATAAAGAAATATTAAAATAATACGCTATGGCACAATTTAAATGGGAAGGAATATATCCTGCAATGTTATCACCATTTGATGAAAATGGAAATTTGGATTTTGATATGTTTGGTAAAAACATTGAAGCACAATTGGATGGAGGTGTTCACGGTTTGATTATCGCTGGATCATTGGGGGAAGCAAGTGTTTTGACTACAGAAGAAAAGTATGATTTATTGACCTATGCGTTGAAACTTGTTGGTGGTCGTGTACCCGTATTGCTAAATATTGCAGAAAATACAACTGCTGCTGCGATCAAAGTGGCGCAGACCAGTGAGGAATTGGGAGCCGATGGTTTGATGTTATTGCCACCAATGCGCTATAGAGCCGATGATAGAGAAGCTGTCGCTTATTTTCGTGCTGTTGCACAAAGTACCAAACTGCCAATTTTAATCTATAATAACCCAGTTGACTATAGTACTTATGTATCGTTGGATATGTTTGAAGAACTATTGTTGGAACCAAATATCCAGGCAGTGAAAGAATCTACACGAGATTTAACCAATATCACGCGTTTGAAAAATCGTTTTGGTGATCGATTAAAGATTATGGCCGGTGTAGATACCTTGGGGCTCGAGTCTTTAATGTTAGGGGCTGATGGGTTAGTCGCTGGATTGGTGGACGCATTCCCAAGAGAAACAGTGGTTATGTATGATCTTGTGAAAGCTGGTGAATATAAAAAAGCGGTAGAAATATACCGTTGGTTTATGCCTTTGTTGGAATTGGATATTCATCCTAAATTGGTCCAATACATTAAATTGGCCGCTACAGCTGAAGGAATTTCAACACCTTATACACGCGCGCCGAGATTACCGTTGATCGGTGAGGAAGAACAACGTGTGAAAAAAATTATTGCAGATTCAATCGCAACGAGACCACAATTATAGGAATGCTTCTGAACTCTCTGGATGAGAGTTCAGGAAATTTTCTTTTTAGAACCAAGTAAAAATACGCGAAAAGGACCTTCTTATTATATTGAGTAACCGCAAGGAATGAAAATATAGGGAAGGTTTTTATTGATTTTTGAAGATACTAGTTACCATAAAAACAAAAGGAATGGATAGAAACGAAAATGAGATTGATTACGTCGTAAAACAGGCGGAGGCTGGATTTCAGTTTCTTCAACAAACGGATGTCATCGAACGAGCGGAATTGATGTATGCCATTGCCGCTGAAATTGAGGAATTGGGCGAAATATTGATTGAAACGGCTCATCTGGAAACGGCACTACCTTTGGGAAGACTGCAGGGTGAAAAGGCGAGAACAGTCAATCAATGGCGTCGATATGCCGATGCCGTTCGTACTGGTTTATACAGTGAAGCTCGGATAGATCGGGATCCAAATGGCCAATTTGATTTAAGGAAATATAATAAAGGACTTGGTCCAGTGGTCGTCTTTGGCGCGAGTAATTTTCCTTTCGCCTTTTCAACTGCTGGCGGAGATACTGCAAGTGCCATTGGTGCCGGCTGTTCAGTCATCGTAAAGGCTCATCCTGCGCATCTTAAAACCTCCCAATTAATGGCTGACGCCATTGATCGTGCGGTTTCAAAACAGGGCGTTCCGACTGGTGTTTTTAATCATGTGCTGTCAGATTCATTTGCTGTTGGGCAACAGTTGGTTAGCCATAAACAGGTAAAGGCTGTGGCATTCACAGGTTCATTTCGTGGCGGAAAAGCCTTGTTTGATTTAGGGCAGTCGAGACCTGAACCTATTCCGGTATTTGCTGAAATGGGAAGCGTAAATCCGGTTTTTATTTTGCAAGACTACCTCGCTAATCATCTGGAAGCATTTGCAAAGCAGTATATTGGATCATTACTCCTCGGTGTAGGGCAGTTTTGTACTAATCCGGGTGTATTGGTAGGCTTGGCGGGCGAACCGTTCGATCGGCTCAAACTGGCCCTAAAGAGCGAACTAAAATCTGCTGCTACAGGGAAAATGTTACATGCGGGTATTCTGGATAGCTACAATCGCCTAAAAGGCGAAATGGTTCAATCGGAAGGGATCAGCGTATTGGGGGAAGGCGAAGGTAATACACCACATGATTTTGCCCGGGCTGTACTTGTCGAAACTGAAGCCAGTCAGGTATTAAACAATCCCAACTTGCTGGAAGAGGTTTTTGGACCTTTTGGGCTGATTGTATCCTGTAACGACCAAAATGAGATGAATCTTGTCATGCAACAGCTTGATGGGCAGATTACCCTGACTTTCGCTGCCACGGCGCAGGACATACATGAATGCCCGGCTCTTTTTGCAATGGCTCAGGACAAATGCGGAAGACTGCTGTTCCAAGGTATGCCAACAGGCGTAGAGGTTCAGTATGCCATGCAGCATGGCGGACCTTATCCAGCAACCACAGATGCTCGTTTTACTTCAGTAGGGCCAGATGCGGTAAAACGGTTCGTCCGACCTTTTAGCTTCCAGAATTGGCCGAATGAGTTTTTACCTAAAGAGCTACAAGACGGAAACCCATTACAAATTGATCGTCTGGTCAATCAACAATGGACGAAAGCATAATATAGATAAATGACCATATAAACAACAAGGACTCAGAAATGAAGAAGACTTTTTTTTGTATTGATTCGCATACCTGTGGTTGTCCCGTACGATTGGTTGCAGGGGGAACCCCATTGCTAGCGGGTAATTCCATGATGGAGCGCAGATTGCATTTTATACGTGAGTACGACTGGATTCGCAAAGGATTGATGTTTGAACCAAGGGGACATGACATGATGAGTGGAAGTATGCTTTATCCACCATTTGATCCGCAAAACGATATCGGCGTTCTTTATATTGAGACCAGTGGTTGTCTGCCTATGTGCGGACACGGAACGATCGGTACCGTAACGATTGCCATCGAGGAGGGGCTCGTTCAACCTAAAATTCCCGGAAAATTAAGGTTGGAAACTCCGGCAGGACTTGTACATATCGATTATGTTCAAGAGGGTCCTAAGGTGAAAAGCGTAAAGCTTACTAACGTCAAGTCTTTTTTATATGCTGAAGGGCTAACGGTAGACTGTCCAGATTTAGGAATTATCAGCGTAGATGTTGCCTACGGTGGCAATTTCTATGGTATTATTGATCCCCAGGCTAATTTTGACGATATCAGTTCTTATTCTGCGAGCCAATTGATCCATTATGGGAAAATAATTCGTCAACTGCTCAACGAAAAATATGCTTTTGTTCATCCCGAAGATGCGAATATTCATGGGTTGACACATATCCAATGGACAGGTAATCCAACGCTTCCCAACTCGTCCGGACGCAACGCCGTACTGGTTGGCGATAATGCCTTGGATCGTTCTCCTTGTGGTACAGGTACTTCGGCGCGTATGGCACAGTGGTACGCGAAAGGGAAGCTTAAAAAAGGAACGGAATTTATACATGAAAGTTATATTGGTTCACAATTTACCGGCAAAATTGAAGCGGAAACAACCGTGGATGGTAAGCCTGCTATTGTGCCGTCCATCGAAGGCTGGGCACGGATAACAGGATATAATACCATTTTTTTGGATGATGAAGATCCTTATTTTGGCGGTTTTCAGGTGATTTAATACATTAATAAGAAAAGAGCAACGTGAAAGAAAATAATAGAGGTACAGTTGTTGTAATAGGTGCTGGAATTGCTGGTCTTGCTTCGGCCTATTACCTGGTGAGAGATGGTTGGGATGTGAAAATCCTGGAAAAAAATACTTTGGACAATAATTGTTCTTATGGCAATGCAGGCATGATCGTCCCCAGTCATTTTACGCCCTTGGCAGCCCCCGGGATAGTCGCGCAAGGAATAAAGTGGATGTTCAATAGTAAAAGCCCCTTTTATGTACGGCCTTCGCTCAATCCGCGGTTGATCAATTGGGGTCTGAAATTCCTAAAACATGCCAACCGCACGCATGTGGAGCAACATGCTTCCGCCATACGTGACCTGAATCTCTATAGCAGCCGCTTGTATGACGAACTGGCCCAAGAAGATAATTTTGATTTTGAACTGAAGCAGAATGGTATCCTGATGATGTATAAATCGAAAGAAATGCAACATGAGGAGATTGAGCTGGCGCATCGTGCACAGGACCTCGGACTCGATGTCGATATCCTCGAAGGAAATACCGTTCAAGAACTGGAACCTAATCTGAAGCTAGATGTATTGGGTGCTATACTTTATCGCTGCGATGGAAAACTATATCCACCCAAGTTAATGCAGCAATTGATTCAATACCTGAAAGCCGCAGGTGTTGCTTTTTTCGAAGAAACTGAAGTCCATAAATTTATGACGGCCGGAAATAAGATTAAAGAGGCAATCAGCAATAAAGGAAGTTTTCAGGCAGACGCTTTTGTCTTGACTGGCGGTGCTTATTTGCCGCAGCTGACTTCAAAGTTGCATTTAAATACACCGCTTATGCCTGGAAAAGGATATTCTTTTATGTATCAGCCCCAGGGCGAGCAGACCTTGAATCATGCGGCATTATTACTGGAAGCTCGTGTTGCTGTAACCCCCATGAATGGCCAGATCAGATTCAGTGGTACGATGGAATTGGGACCTGCAAATGACCGGATTTATGAAAACCGCGTCCGTGGAATTGTAGAATCTATTCCTAAATATTATCCAGAATTGAAGGTCGATTACCCAAGCGAAAAAATATGGTACGGTTACAGACCCTGCTCACCTGATGGATTGCCTTATCTGGGACGCTTGAAAAAATTTGATAATGCTATTGTTGCCGGTGGCGGTGGGATGATGGGCTTGAGCCTGGGCCCAGCTTATGGGAAAGTTGTTGCAGATTTATTGGCAGGACAGAAAATAGAGTCTGAAATCGCTGGTTTTAGGCCGGATCGTTTCGACTGATAAAATTATGATATAAACCAACACCTAAATTATGAATCGTTCTTTTTCTTTTAAAGCCCCCAAAACATTGTTTTATGGACTACTCTTTCTATTCCCGGTATCCACACATGCACAAAAGATGAAATTATACGACCATACAACTCCTTTAGAACCTTATATCGTGCAATACGGGCACGATGTTGAGGCAATCAACTATTTCTATGGTCCGATGCCCAAAGGCTGGGGCAATCAACAGGCTGCAGCATCGCCCGAACAGCTGGCTCGTCTTCAACGTTTGGATAACGAATATTTGAACAAATTGGACAAATTTCCCTATGAAGAACTTGAAACATCTGGGCAGGTGGATTTTATCTTACTGAAGCGCAAACTAAAAAGTGATCTCCTTGCACTGAAAGAACATGAGTCGAATTACAACAGGTTATCCCTGTATTTACCTTTTGCACAACGAATATTTAAACTCGAAAAGGAACGTCGTCGAGGAAAACGTTTGGCGGGAGAAGATGTCGCGAAAGAGCTGACGCGGGTTGTCGATGAAATCGATCGATCGATAACCGCTTTGCAAGAAAAGACCAATATTCCTGATGCAGATGTGAACTTTTTGGTTGGCCTATTAAATTCTTTGGATTTAAGGATAACAAGCACCTTCGATTTCTATAATGGATACGACCCTGAATTTACCTGGTGGGTACCCGTCATATTTCAACAGGTGAAAAGTAAATTGTCGGATTATAAGGAGAAATTAGCCGCAAAAAGCGACCGGAAAGTTTTTGATGATGGTAGCCAGATTGCGGGTGTGCCGATTGGCGAAAAAGAAATAAACCGAAGACTCAAAGCTGAAATGATCAGTTATACAGCTGCCGATCTGCTAAAATTGGCTGATCAAGAGTTTAAATGGTGTGAAGCAGAGTTATTGAAAGCGAGTCGTGAAATGGGGTTTGGAGACGACTGGCGGGCAGCACAGGAGCAGGTTAAAAACTCCTACGTTCCCATTGGGAAACAGCCGGAACTCATCCTGAAATTGTATAACGATGCACAGCAGTTTATTCAAAAAAATAAACTCATGGATATTCCTGAACTGGCAGATGAAACTTGGGGAATGATCATGATGACCCCAGAACGTCAGCGTGTCAACCCTTTTTTTACGGGTGGTCGGGAAATTAGTATATCATATCCAACCAACACGATGGATCAACAGGCAAAATTGATGAGTATGCGTGGTAATAATCCTTATTTCTCCCGCGGTACTGTGCAGCATGAATTGGTCCCCGGTCATCATTTGCAATATTTTATGAATAGGCGCTACAAGCCTTATCGCGAGGAAGCGTTTAATACACCCTTTTGGACAGAAGGATGGACACTTTATTGGGAATTATTATTGTATAGTAAAGGATTTGCCAAAACTCCCGAAGAGCGTATAGGAATGTTATTTTGGCGTATGCACCGCTGTGCGCGAATAACCTTTAGTATTAAATTTCATTTGGGTGAATGGACGCCGCAGCAATGCATAGATTACTTGGTAAACAGGGTGGGATTTGAGTCTGCTAATGCCCATGGTGAAGTAAAGAGGTCTTTTGAAGGTTCATATGATCCCTTATACCAGTTGGCTTATCTGGTCGGCGGATTACAACTGATGCGGATCAAAGAGGAGGTGGTTGATCAGGGTAAAATGTCATTTGCTGATTTTCATGATCGTGTGATTAAAGAAAATTACCTGCCCATGGAAATGCTAAGAGCGATTATCAAAGGCGAGCAATTAAAACCAGACCATGAGACAAATTGGAAATTCTATCATTTTAACAACTAGGTGTTTATGAGTGAGTCAAAACAAACTTTTCAAAAGTCGCTGGGATTGCTCGATGCAACGATGCTTGTTGTTGGAAGTATGATTGGTTCTGGAATTTTCATCGTTTCTGCAGATATCGCACGCAATACCGGTTCTGCGGGTTGGATGATGGTTGTCTGGCTAATCTGTGGATTTATGACTTTAACAGCAGCATTGAGTTATGGTGAACTCAGCGCGATGTTTCCCAAGGCCGGTGGCCAATATATTTATCTTCGGGAGGCTTATGGTCCCGTATTGAGTTTTGTATTTGGCTGGACATTTTTTGCTGTGATACAAACCGCGACAATCGCCGCCGTCGGCGTTGCGTTTGCTAAATTCACTGCCTACCTTTTCCCCTTTATGGACGAAGATGTCTATCTGCTTGAATGGTCAGATTACCGCGTCTCGGCAGCACAGGTGCTGGCCATTGCGGTCATTATGGTATTAACCTACATTAATTCAAGGGGTGTAAATAGCGGAAAGCGTGTGCAGACATCCATTACATTGATCAAAATTGGGAGCCTGTTGCTTTTGTTGCTCTTTGGCTTCCTGGCTTTGAAACATGAAGTTTGGGCTTTGAACTGGGACAATATTTCGCTTTGGTCCATGCGCCGCTTAAATGTGGATGGAACCTACACATCTTATGATGGGTTTTCAGCAATGGGTGCTTTTTCTGCGGCTATGGTCGGAGCCCTCTTCAGTAGCGATTCTTGGCACTCATCCTCAGCTGTAGCGGGCGAAATTAAGAATCCGCAACGCAATATCGGATTGAGTCTGGCATTGGGGACTTTGCTGGTCACCGTCATTTATCTCTTAACCAATTTAATGTATACCGGTATATTGCCTCTGGAGGCTATGGTCAATGCGCCAAAAGATCGGGTAGCGATGAGTGTCGCTCAAGAGGTTTTTGGCCCCTTTGGAATCACTATTATAGCGATTATGATCATGATTAGTACCTTCGGTTGCAATAATGGAATTATCCTAGCAGGAGCGAGGGTATATTACTCCATGGCCAAAGATGGTTTGTTTTTTAAAAGGGCGGGAAAGCTAAATGCACATGCGGTACCAGCTTGGGCACTCTGGATACAATGTGTCGCTGCGTCAATATGGTGTTTAAGCGGAAAATATGGTGACTTATTGGATATGATTACCTGTGTGGTGGTTATATTTTATGTCCTCGCAATTGCCGGTATTATTCGCCTCCGTATCACGCGTCCGGATTTGAACAGACCCTATAAAGCATTTGGATATCCTTTTCTCCCCATTCTTTATATTCTCATGGGGCTTGCCTTTATCGGCTTGATGGTTATTTTTAAGCCAAATTATACCTGGCCAGGAATTATCATTGCACTCTTGGGTATCCCTATCTATTATTTAATTAATCCTAAGCGAAGAAAGTATGAAGCTTCTTAGTACAGTGGTTTTGTTGTTGTCTGCGCAGTTTCTGTTTGGTCAAGGAACTTTGGTAGATTATACACGTGCACAAAACTTAAAAAAACAATTGACCAACAAAATCGAAAATCTGCCGGGTCAGTTTTATTGGAATGATCGGGGGGATCTGTTTTGGTATGATCGAAATACGGCGCAGGGAAAAGAGTACATTTTGGTCAATCCCCAGGCAAAAACAAAAGAACAGCTGTTTGATCTGACGAAGGTATTTTCCTTGGTGGATGAAAAGCTGGGACGAAAAGTCGAAAATCGTGTTATTTCCAATGATCAGATAAAATTGATGGACCAGGATCAGGTTTCGCTCGATATCGCGGGATACTTTTGGATTTGGAACCGCCGTTCCGCGCAATTGAGCCAGGGCGCTGCAAGTGGAAATAGAGATCGTAATCCGCGATATTGGGGACAACGTGAACAAGGAAATACGTATAGGGAAGTTGAATCTCCAGATAAAATACATGTTGCTTTTATCCGAAACAACAATGTCTTCCTAGCAAAGAAGGGTAATTTAAATCAGGCGCGACAAATTACGTTTGATGGCAATACAGCAAACTATTATAGTAATGATATTCAATGGGCACCGGATAGCCGGAAATTGGCTACAGTAAAAACACAAAAAATAGAGATCAGACAACTGACGCTGATCGAATCTTCCCCTAAAGATCAATTGCAGCCAAAGATTCAGACACGCGATTATGTCAAACCTGGTGATGAATTAGCGCAAAAACTACCCGTTTTATATGATCTCGAAAAAGATAAACTGTGGGTATTTGATGCAGAGCTTATACCGAATCAATTTTATGTTTCGGATTTATCCTGGCGAGATGACAGTAGGGCATTTACTTTTGAGTATAACAAACGCGGGCATCAAGTCTATGGCGTCATGCAAATGGATGCCAATAGCGGTATGTCCAGTTATTTGATCCGAGAACAAAATAAGACCTTTATCGATTATAGCGGTAAGAAATATCGGGAGGATCTAGCCGATGGAAAGGAAATTGTGTGGGCTTCTGAACGCGATGGATGGAACCACCTGTATCTTTATGATGGATCTACCGGAAAAGTGAAAAATCAAATAACGAAAGGAAATTGGGTTGTCCGGAAAGTTGTACATGTCGACGCTGATAAACGAACCGTCATTTTTGAGGGTAGTGGCATGAATGCTGTGGAAGATCCCTATTTGATCCATTATTATTCAATCGGTTTAGATGGAAAGGGCTTAAAACTGCTGACAGAAGAAAATGCAAATCATCAAGCTTTTTTCAATAAAGACTATTCCCAATTTGTGGATACATATTCCCGAGTCGATCAGCCGCCAATTTCAGTATTGCGCGACAACACTGGTCGTCTTATGATGGAACTGGAGAAAACAAACAGTAGTCAATTAGAAACGGTAGGCTGGCGTGCTCCGGAAGTCTTTAAAGCCAAGGGACGTGATGGTGCAACGGATATCTGGGGTATTATTATTCGACCGACCAATTTTGATCCAGCGAAAAGTTATCCTGTCATCGAATATATTTACGCGGGCCCGCATAGCTCTTTCGTGCCCAAATCATTCTACAGCAACCCGAGCGGGATGTATGAATTAGCAGAATTGGGCTTTATCGTGGTGCAGATCGATGGAATGGGGACGTCAAATCGTTCAAAGGCTTTTCATGATATCTGTTGGAAAAATCTGAAAGATGCGGGTTTTCCCGATCGGATAGCCTGGATGCAGGCTGCTTCAAAACAATACAAATACATGGATATCGGTAGGGTAGGGATCTATGGTACGTCGGCTGGCGGTCAAAGCTCGACGGGCGCGCTGTTATTCCATCCGGAGTTTTACAAAGTTGGCGTTTCCTCCTGTGGCTGTCACGATAATCGAATGGATAAAATATGGTGGAACGAGCAATGGATGGGTTGGCCTGTAGGACCTGAATATGCAGCGAGCTCCAATATTGAAAATGCCGCTAAACTGGAAGGAAATCTTTTATTGATTGTAGGTGAATTGGATGATAATGTGGATCCTTCATCCACTTTCCAATTGGTTGATGCCTTAATCAAAGCACGTAAGAACCATGATTTTATTATGGTTCCCGGGATGGGACATTCCTCTGGGGGAGATTATGGTGAACGAAAAAGAAGGGACTATTTTGTCAAACATCTACTTGGCGTAGACCCGCCTGCCTGGAATCAGTATTGATCTTTTCAATAGGATAATGATCCTATAAGGTAGGCCTAACGCCTGTTTTTCTGACAGTGTCCGATCTTATTGGTTAGAAAGAACCTTCAGTTTGCTTTCATTGCTGTTCGTGTATGCGAAGTCATAAAAGTTTTATTCCAATTGGGAATACAGATGAAGTGATAGGAATGCTTCAATAAATACAGCGCCCCGGAAA
>NZ_DDKA01000023.1:432085-587211 GCF_002339225.1 Sphingobacterium sp. UBA2610 | reverse complement strand
TTTCCGGGGCGCTGTATTTATTTTATGTCTGTAACCTTGAAACCGTTTTTATTCGACCAATACGCCGACATAATAGTTGAACGTATCGATATCAATATTATCTTTCGTTAAACCGGCTATTTTAATCGGTCTGAAACGTTGATCCAATTGGATAAGTTCTCTTTTTTGACCTTTTACCCCAATATGTATAGGCATATGGAAGCCTTTGACTTCACTGATCCATCGGCCCAAGACTCTCCCTGAAGGATCTTGCTTGATTTCCAGTGTAGGAATGGCGCTATGCTGTACATACTGCTCAAATACTTTTAAAAGGTCTAAACCGGATTGCTGGTTTACGTAGTTGACAATATCATTATAATCGACTTGCTGATGATAAAACTTGCTGTTTAATCCCCGGAGAATATTTCGCCACTTTTCATCATTGTCCATCATCGTACGGATCATGTTGAGCATAACACCGCCTTTAGGGTACATATCGCCAGATCCTTCTTTATTGACGTGGTAGGGGCCCTGAATGGGGCTGTCATTTTGGATTCCACTTCGGATACCATGAGCGTACGCTTGGCTAGCTTCTTTGCCATAGAAATAGTCGATAAATAAACCTTCAGAATAGTTCGTGAAGCTTTCATGGATCCACATATCGGCCAGATCAGCGGAGGTTATATTGTTGCCAAACCATTCGTGGCCAGATTCGTGGACCACAATAAAATCCCATTTATGTCCCCAGCCAGTTCCCGACGCATCCCCGCCACGATAGCCATTTTGATAATGGTTTCCATAGGCGATGGCACTTTGGTGTTCCATGCCTGTATGGTAGGTTTCAACAAGCTTATAGCCATCTTCATAGAACGGATATGGACCAAACCAATGTTCAAAAGCCTCTAAGGTCTGGTTGGCATTTTTTTGAAGATGAGCTTTCTTTTCTGCCGTATCATTTTCGCGCAAGATATAGTAATCTATATCCAATGGTCCTTTTTCACCTTTATATTTTTCTTTAAAATGAACATAATCGCCGATATTGATGGCGACATTGTAGTTGTTGATCGGATTGGCGACTTTCCAATGGTATTTGGTATAACCATCCTTCATTTTTTCTACTTTGACCAGGCGACCATTGGATACATTCATCACCTCTTTTGGGACGGCAATGGAAATCATCATACTATCCACTTCATCGGATTGATGGTCTTTGTTTGGCCACCAGACACTCGCGCCCATACCCTGGCATGCGGTTGCTACCCACGGTTTGCCCTTGCTGTCTTTTTTCCAGTCAAAGCCACCATCCCATGGAGCTTTAACCGCCTCTGTAGGATGACCTTCATAAAACACGGTAAATTCATCCTGTGTCCCTTTCTTGATCGCAGTAGGAAATTCGACAAAGACCGCATTGTGCTCTCTGGTAAAGGAAAGTTCTTTCCCTTTATAAATGACTTTATTTACTTTTAAATTTGCAAAAAGATCAAATTGCAGGCGGTTAAAATCAGTCGTGGCCTTGAAACGGAAAAGGTTTGAACCTGAAATATATTTATTATCTATATCCACCTTAACATCCAGATGATAGTATTGGATGTCGTAGCAGGTGCGTAATGGCGTCAGGTATCCGCGCAGTGAATCCGCTCTTGTGAATTCATTTTTTTCTTTCATCAGCTGCGCTGCCGATTGCTGTATACCTGCGGTCAATAGACCGCAGGTACCCAATGCATATAACAGTATTTTTTTCATTTTTAAATAATAACGATTCAGTCTATCTTCCTCCCGGAGGACAATGTAATTTTAGATAGTTTGTAAATAATGTCCTTAAATGCTCATGTGTGCCCTGTCCCTCGCTAATTGAATGGCTGCGGTTTGGATAAGACATCAGCTGGAACTGCACGTTATTTTTGATCAGTTCATTGATCAGGACTTCGGCATTTTGATAGTGCACATTGTCGTCTCCAGTTCCATGGATGTAGAGTAGGTTGCCTTTGATATTTTTTGCATATTTCAGTGGCGAGCCGTTTTCAAAGTCCGCCAGATTTTCTTGCGGAAGGCCCATATAGCGTTCTTGGTATACATTGTCGTATAGTAACTGATTGGCTACCGCTGCAATGGCAATACCGGTTTTATAGATCTGCGGATATTGCCCCAATAGGTTAAGCGTACTCGATCCGCCACCGCTCCAGCCCCAAACGGCCACGCGTGAATTGTCGACAAACGGCCATTTCAGTATTTCTTGCGTTGCTAAAGCCTGATCGCGAATATTGAGCTGTCCGATATTGCGGTAGATGCTTTTTCGCCAAGAGCTGCCTTTAGGAGCAGGCGTTCCGCGATTATCCAACGAAATATAAATATAACCGTCCTGTGCCATATTTCCTTTATATAGACTGTTATAACCTGCACCAAAATTGTCTATCACAGTTTGCGATGCGGGTTCGCCATAAACCATAAAGACAACAGGATACTTTTTATTGGGATCGAAATCCAGGGGCTTTACCATCCAGCCATCTAATTCAATGCCGTCGGTGGTTTTAACTTTAAAAAATTCCGCAATGCCGTCGCTGACTTTCTTTTCACGTTTCAGTTCAAAGTCGACGCGTATTTTGTGGGTCGGTAATTCAATAACAGCATTGTGCTGTAATGTTGTCCGGTTGCTAAAGTTGAAGATGGCGATTTTACCGTCTTTTGAAATATCATAATCGCAGGTTCCTTCGTATGAGGCTGGTGTAAGTCGTTTTGGAACGCCACCTTTTGTAGACACGCTGTAAAGATATTTTTGTGTCGCATTGCTTGGCGAGGCCGTAAAATAAATGGTTTCATTTTTCGGATCAAAAAAATCAAGATTGATCATATCATAATCGGCTTTCATAACCAGCTTCTCATTTCCTGCTAGATCGATCTGGTAAATTTTGCGCCAACCGTCTTTTTCGGATACCCAGATGAAGGCCTTTCCACCTTGAACCCAGTCCCATCCGGAAGGATCATTGTTGTTCCACCGTGCTTTGATATCAATCCACGAATCGCTTTGCTCCTGATGTATGTTTTGCCCTTTATTATTGGAAAGCGCAACAGTATAAATCTTACTCTCATTCTGTTTTCTATTGAGCTGCTCCAGAATAAGTTGTTTGCTATCCAGGCACCATTCCATACGGGGGATGTAATGCTGGTTGGGATCTCCGGGGATATTGATCTTTGTGCTCTTTTCATTTGCAAGTTCATAAGTCCATATGGAGCAGGCACTCGGTGATTGTCCAACTTTAGGATACTCCACAGGAATGGTGTAGGAGTAGAGGCTATCGGTATTGTTGATCATTAGAAAATTGCGAATGTTGCGGGCATCAAGCTTCCAATAGGCAATGGAAGCACCGTCCGGCGACCAACGGAAACCGTCTTTACAACCAAATTCTTCTTCGTATACCCAGTCGAAAGTACCATTGATTAAACGGTCTGTACCATCGTTAGTAACCGAAACAATGCTGCCATTGGCGAGATCCTCGAGGTAAATATTATGGTCAGCTTTGTTCACGTAAGCTACTTTATCTGCTTGCAGGTTAAACTTCGCAAACATCAGTTGCGAGGCTGGGAATTTCTTGCCTAGTTGCTGCAATTGATTGGTCTTCTTGTTGTAAACCCAATAGTCACCTCGCGTATTCTCTCGCCATACTCTTTTGCTATTGGTATAGATCAAAATAAGCTCCTTATTTTTGGAGATGGAAAAATTTTCGACTTTTAAGGCTGCCGTTGCGCCTTTCGGAATAAGTAATTGTTGCGAAAGGAAGACTGTTCGCATGCCATTTATCGGATTTACCGTTTCTATTCCCTTGTCGGAAAATTCATAATACTGGTCACCCTGATCTGTCCACAATCGCTGTGCAACAAGTAAATTTGGCGCATAAAAAACCAGTATAAGGATAATAAAGATTAACTGTTTAATTCTGTTCATTTGTTTATCTGTTTTTTTTAAGAATCCCCAAAAAAGATTTCAGTTCACTTTCAAGGTTTTATCACGAGTTTATTTAGTCAATTGGATTGTCTTTAAGCTGATAGATTTCCTGGATTTCACGTTCAAGGTATTGTCCGAGACGTCGGTATCCATTCTGCTCGATCAAGTAATTGTCTTCAATACGAACCCCACCAAAATCAAGGTGTTTATTTAAGAAATCATAGTTGATAAATTCTTTGTGTAAATTTTGTTGCTCCCAAAGCTGCGTTAGTTCTGGAATAATATAGATGCCAGGTTCAACGGTTAGCACATTACCAGCTTCCAGTTTCTTACCGAGCCGCAGCGATTTAATGCCAAAAGTTTGGGTATCCTTTGGTTCTGCTTCGGTATATCCAACATATTGCTCGCCGAGATCTTCCATATCATGTACATCGAGGCCGAGCATATGGCCGAGTCCACATTGAAAGAAAAGTGCATGGGCATGGTTCGCGACAGCATCTTGCGTATTCCCTTTCATAAATCCTGTTTGTATAAGTCCGTCTACAAGCGCTTCACAAGCTTTTAAATGAATTTCTTTAAAGTGGATTCCGGCAGTCAGGAGCTGCTCTGCCGTTTTAAACGCATGTAAAACAATCTGGTATATTTCCTCTTGTAACGCAGTGAAACGTTTTCCTACAGGAAAGGTTCTGGTCAAGTCTGACGCATAGCCCATAGCGGTTTCGACGCCCGAATCATTGAGAAGCAGATCACCTGCATAAAGTTGGTGAAATTGCATATGATTGTGTAGGATTTCACCCCGTTTTGTAACTATCGGTGGATAGGAGAAGGAGGTACCCTGATCTTGCGCAAAATGCTGCATGGCATTACTGATCTGATATTCGTAACAATCAGGTTTTGTCATACGCATAGCGATACGATGCATCTCAACGGCAATATCTACCGCTTTCTCCAGTTCGAGGATTTCTTCTGCCGATTTAATGCTTCTATGTGCGACGACTGCTTTAATCAAAGCCACAGAGGGGGTGAGCTGATTTGCAGTACGGCCGGTTAGCTGCTCAAGTAATAATTTATTATGCGACTGATAAGGAGGAAGATAGTGAATATCCTCCTGTTTTCCTTTGCTAAGGTAGTCGAAAAGTTGATTGAAAGGCAGGATTTTGTCGATACCCGACAGGTCTGCCTTTTCAGCTAAAGTTTGCTGTTGACCCATCCACACAATATCATCGATTGTCATTTCGTCGCCAAATAATATGGTCTCGTTTTTTTCAGCATCCAATACGGCAGCCAAACGTGGACTTTTGATACCTATATAATATAAAAAGCTGCTGTCTTGACGAAATGGATAGGTATTGTGCTCAAAATTGATCGGATTTTCAATGTTACCTAGCAAAAGAATTTTGCCAGTTGTGAACTTTGATAACAGATTATTTCGGCGATTAAGATATATTTCTTTTTTGAACATAAGTTTTGGGAATTATTTGAAGTTGGATTGTCTAATTAGGTGCCTATTGTGTAATACGAATATCGTAAAATTTATGCGCTTCAAAATGATTTATTTAAAAGGTCTTTCTTTAATGTGTAGTGTTTGTTCTTGTTACAAATGATATGTTCTCCGTTTTTTATACTAAAAAGTGCTAAAAACGAAATTTAATAAAGTTCAATCTTTCTATTGAATAATAATTATCACAATTTATCAAAGTCTAATTGTATTTTAACCCATTTTTCCAATATAAATGGGTTTTTATTGTCAATTCGTTGTTTTGTGCGTGGTATTATTAGAGGATTATTAAATATTGTCGAATACTAAACATATTTTAGTATAGTATTTTTATGTTTTATTTCCAAGTCGTGTTGTTGCTTTGGAGTTGTTATATTTATGTTACTAAACAGTAAACATAAAACTAAACAAACCTATATGAAAACGCTCCAATTTATTGTGCCGACCATGCGAGGACAGAGTCTAACAATTCAAGAAGATATATTGGAAACTTTTTATCCTCATTTCCATCGACATCAAGAAGCTCAATTAATGTGGATAAAAAAAGGTAAGGGAGTTTTGATTGTGGAAGACACCTTACATCCTTTTAAGGAAAATGATATTTTCTTTTTGGGAGCGAATCAACCACATGTATTTAAGTCTGCCTCCCAGGACGGATTCTCGAATGAATCTCGCTCCGTTTCCATTTTTTTCGATCCAAATGGAAGGCTTAAATCGCTTTTTTCCCTGGAGGAATTTGAATCGTTGAATCAGTTTATTTATAACAACTCAAGAGGGTTTAAGGTTCCCGATTCATATTTTCCCCAAATAGCAGAACGGGTCTGTTTATTAAAATCTGCGGACCAAATGGATAAGTTAATGCACTTTTTCTATTTATTAAGAGCATTGGCAAATATTTCACGCGAGGCGGAAGCACTTTGTAACGAACGGGTGGAAGTTGCCTTTGATACGATGCACGGATCAAATCGCATTAATATCATCTGCAATTATATTAAGGAGCACTATAAAGACGAAATTACGCTGGAAGATGTTGCTGACCATGCAAATCTTACTCCACAGGCATTTTGTCGATATTTTAAAAAGCATTGTGGTGTAACTTTTGTTACCTACCTCAATAGAATAAGAGTCAAGGAAGTGTGTAATCAATTAAATGAAGATCACTTAGACAGTGTTTCATTTATTGCCTATAACTGCGGATTTAATAGCATTACCAATTTTAATCGGGTTTTTAAACAAATCGTAGGCTGCAATCCAAAAGAGTATGTGCAGCAATATAAACAAACGCTTTACTCTGTGATTTAGAATACAGTACCGAAATCAAGATTTAGGCTTGCCGCTAAAGTACAACAAGGCAACTATCGATTTAAAACTCGTAAAATGAAAGAACAGGTTTGCAGTGAGGCAACTTCCGTTGCCTCGCTGTTTTTTATAGCCTTTAAATAGCATCCTTTAATTGCTATTTTACCACATTTTAAATTCCAATGTACGTGTAAGACAGTTAGAATGTCCTCTCTTATCTTTTTTCGTCTTAATTTTTTTCGAATCAACTGTGGATCAAGTAGGAATTATATTATAGTTTTAGACAGTGCTTGTTCAGTGCTCGTTCAGTGTTTGTTCAGTGCTCGTTCAGTGATGACTCAGTGGAAACTGAATAACGAGTGACGAATCACTGTCTAAAAATTGATTGAAAATTGTGATTAGCTATAAGTTGATATGCAGATGTGATGCTAATTCTATACCCATTCGACTCCTGGAAATAAACCTAAAGACCTTCAAACAGGAATAACGATTCAAAAAAGCAGATCTATACGTGCAATTGATGAAAAAAATAGGCAAAAAAAAAGGTTTTCAAACGGGGAGAATGAAAACCTTAAATAACCAATTATAAACCTAAATTATGATACTACAAAGATAGTGTGTTTTTTACACTTTGTCAAGAATTATTTCAAAAAAATTAAATCTTTTTGAAGACGATACTCGAATTGTGTCCTCCAAAGCCAAAGGCATTGCTCATTGCGGTCTGAACTGTTTTTTCATGCGGTTGATTGATGACAATCTGAACTCCTTCGGGAATATCTGGATCGATATTTTCGATATTAATAGTTGCAGGAATTACATTATTGTTGATGGATTTTATGGCAATGATTGCTTCGATAGCGCCAGCCGCCCCAAGTAAATGTCCTGTCATCGATTTGGTGGAACTGACCCATAGATTATTTGGGCTTCCAAAAGCCCGTTGCACGGCCTTAAGTTCGGCGATATCACCCACTGGTGTGGAAGTCGCATGGAGATTCAAATAGTCGAGCTGGCTGATATCGATTTTTGCTTCTTCCAGCGCCAATGACATGGCTTTGGCTGCCGCTATCCCTTCGGGATGGGGCGAGGTCATATGGTAAGCATCTGCGGTCATTGAAGCCCCAACAAGCTCTGCGTAAATTTTTGCGCCTCTTTGCTTTGCATGTTCATATTCTTCCAAGATGAGTGCTCCGGCTCCTTCACCCATGACAAAACCGTCACGATCGCGGTCAAATGGTCTACTCGCAGTCTGTGGACTATCATGCCGGCTCGACATGGCTTTCATTGCAGAAAAGCCGCCAACTGATGCCGGTGTGATGGGGGCTTCGGAACCACCGCTGATGAAGACTTTGGCTTTGCCGAGCCTAATGTAATTAAAGGCGTCCATAAAGGCCGTATTGGATGTGGCACAAGCTGATACGGTGGTGTAATTGATTCCTTTTAAGCCATACTTCATTGAAATCATGCCTGATGCCATATTCACAATAAGTCTAGGTACAAAGAAAGGACTGAATCTCGGTTTATAATCTCCCGTTACGTAAGCCTCAACTTCATTTTCGAAAGTTTCCATTCCACCCTGACCAACACCCCAGATCACACCGATATCAAATGGATCCATAGCATCGAGATCTAGTCCCGAATCTTCCATCGCCTGCGCTGCGCTATATAAAGCATATTGCGTAAAAAGATCACTTCGTTTAATCTCATTTCTATCTAAGTATTTTTCGGGTTGAAAGTGCTTAATTTCACTTGCAATCTGTGTTCGAAACAGCGAGGCATCAAAACGGCTAATCATCGTTGTGTGGTTTTCGCCCCGTAAAATGTTATCCCAAAATATGTCTATGTTTTCTCCCAGCGGGTTAATTGTCCCCATGCCAGTTATGACAACTCTTTTCATCTCTTTTTATTTTAATATAAACTTATTAATATACCAATTGGTATTTGTTTTTGTAAAAAAAATTAAGCCTTGATCTCCTGATCCACCATTTCCTTCATTTTATCCAATACAATGGCAAGATCTTTTCCCCGACCGGAAATCTTGGAAAGGAGGATTCCGCCTTCGATCATTGCCATAAACATAATGGCATAATTTTCAGCAGAAATATGCTGTTTAAATTCGCCGCTGGCGACTCCCTCTTCAAGTATTAGAATGAACCGTTGTCTCCATAAGTCAAAGGAACGTTTGACTTTGGGCGTTAGAAAAGATAGTGAATCATCCGCCTCTACGGCCGCATTCATCATGGGGCAGCCTCCTGAAGCTGCGATATTTTTGAAATTTTCCTTGTAGAAATCTAGAAAAGCCATTAGCTTCTTTAGCGCTGTTTTTTGCTGGATAATTTGCTGATTAACGGCTTCGGCGATTTTTTTGCTCTGGTAGGTATAGATATGAGTAGCCAGGTCATCTTTGTCCTTGAAATTACCATAGATACTTCCTTTTGTTAATCCTGTCGCTGTCGTGATGTCCGAGAGCGAAGTCGCAAAATAGCCTTTCTTATTAAAAATGGGCGCAGTTTTTTCAATGATATATTGCCGTGTCTGTTCTGCTTTTGACATGTTATTCCTGTTCTTTTAATGCAAATATAAAAAATACTTTTTGGTATATTAGTAATTTGTGCAGGAATGTCTTAGAAATTGGTTTTATTTCGCCTTTGAAATGCGATAGGTACAGCGCGGCGCATTCTCGATGATGTATTCTATTCTACTGATACGATATGCCGGACCGATGAGTTGCTGGAAATTATTCAGTTCTGAACGGCAAAATCCCTGACATTCGGTTGCTGCTGCACATATGGGGCAATGATTTTCAATGAGAAGATAATCGTCAGCCTCTTTTCTCCATTCAGCCATATAGCCTTCCTCTGTTCTTTTGGCAGCTATAACTTCAAGTTTTTTTTCGATGGATTCAATATCCGATATTGCGTCAGTATATTTCTGATATACTTTAGATTCCCGATCACTAATCAGTAGATCCAACGCATTCTCGCCAAGCACTTGTTTAATCGACTGCAATAATTGTACGGTAATGTCGGCGTGACTATCTGGAAATCTTGCCATACCCTGTGGCGACAGACTGTAATAAGTCGAGGGCCGGCCTATACCTTCGCTCCGGGCATTGGATACAATCAGGTTTTGATTCGCGAGGTTCAATAAATGTTTACGGGCTCCTTCTTTTGTTATCGCCAATTCCGATGCAATCAAAGCTGCAGTGGCTTCTCGGCGCATTTTTAATAACATCAATATTCGATCAGCTGGACTTTTCTGCATTTGACAATAAAAAAGTTGTTTTATGTACTACCAACAAAGATAGCATTTTTATTTTTTGTTCTAAAAAGTGTTTCAGATACAGGTTTAGTCTTTTCGAATTTAGTTTTATGACTTTAATAAAACAACTGTTTAGTTGTTTTATTAAAATTGATTCTCTAGTTTTGACTTATCATAAAAAACAATAAAACTATGCACAAATTTCAATTACCCCAGTTATCATATTCCTATGCGGCGCTTGAACCCTATTTTGATCGCGAGACCATGACGATTCATCATCAAAAGCATCATCAAGCTTATGTCGACAATCTAAATAAGGCATTGGAAGGATCGGAAAGCGAAGCTGACACGCTATTGGATATACTCACAAACATAAGTACATATAGCCCAGCAGTCCGCAATAATGGCGGCGGTCACTTTAACCATACGTTATTTTGGGAAATCTTATCGCCTAATCCAAAAACGGTACCCACAGGGAAGTTAGCAGATGAGATAAATGCAGCTTTTGGTTCTTTGGAAGAGCTCAAAGCTAAGATCAAAAATGCGGGGCTTGGGCAGTTTGGTTCGGGCTGGTCCTGGCTTTATGTCAAGCATTCAGGTGCCTTAGATGTCGTCGCAACGGCCAACCAGGATAATCCGCTGATGGATACACAATTGACCGGTAGAGGTTTTCCTATTTTGGGTGTCGATGTTTGGGAGCATGCCTATTATTTAAAATATCAGAATAAAAGGGCCGATTATTTAGATGCATTTTGGTCGCTTTTGGATTGGTCTGTTGTTGAACAAAAATACGATGCCGTGATTGCAGGCTTGGTTTGATATGTTTATAAATAAAGTCGAAAACACGGGTATATTGGCTTTAGATCTGATTGATTTTAAGTCCAATCTCGCCATCCAAAGTTTTGACATCAAAACATTGTTGTATCGGGAAGCAATCCTGAAAGAAAAGGAATTCCGAGAAGCGTTGACCGCGGTGGACTGGTCTGCTTTCCGAAATCAGGCGGTTGCTATCAACTGTTCTGTCGACGCAATTATCCCGCCTTGGGTCTATATGACCCTGGCGGAAAAACTTCATCCTGTTGCAGCGTATTACGATTTTAAGACGGTAGAGGCTTTGGAAATAGATTTGTGGATACAGGCTTTGCAAGCAATGGATCTATCGCATTTTCAGCAGCAAAAGGTTGTCATACGGGCCCGTCCGAATATCCCGGCGTCACTTTATATGTTGGCGACGGAACGTTTGATTCCTATTGTGCAGACCTTGATGTATGGTGAGGTTGGTATGCCAAAAGTTATTTTTAAAAAAGGGAAAGTATAATGAAAGCATTAATATTCAATGGTGCCTTGGAAAGAAGGCAAGAATCGACATCGGGAAAACTGTCACACTATGTTTCCGACCAACTAAACCAACGAGGTATTGAAAATACGATTTTTAACCTGGCTGATAGCGGAATACCCTTATTTGATTTGAGTCTCAATCGGGTGCCCAATGCCGTCAAGATTATGAATACTCAGTTTCTAGAAGCAGATGTACATTTTTGGTTGTCTCCGCTTTATCATGGAAGTATTCCCGGTGTGATGAAAAATTGTTTGGATTGGCTTGAAGTCAGTGCTAAAAATAAACCGGCTTATCTGACGGATAAACATATCGGACTGGTGTGTTGGGCCGATGGTGTACACGCACTACAGGGCATTAATGCAATGGATGCTATCGCGAA
Source organism: Sphingobacterium sp. UBA2610 (assembly GCF_002339225.1). NCBI lineage: Bacteria > Pseudomonadati > Bacteroidota > Sphingobacteriia > Sphingobacteriales > Sphingobacteriaceae > Sphingobacterium > Sphingobacterium sp. UBA2610. The sequence continues at coordinate 575,519 of NZ_DDKA01000023.1, read as the reverse complement.
GTCGCTCCGCGCCTGGACATTGCCTTTTAGTGTGCCCATTATGAAATCGGCGCTTTTTGAGCCGGATAATCCAAATGTGCTTTCTTCGGTTTACCAGTGTAAGCTGGATTTGCTGATGGATATTGCTACGAAAAAGAGTAGCGAATATCGTTGATAAAAAAGCCTCTCGATAGTTCGAGAGGCTTTTTTATCAACGGGATATGTTTTAGCCTATATTTAAATAGATTAGGCTAATCTTATGCTGGTAATTAATTTCAAAAAAAGTAGAAGAATGTCTTTAGCAATTCATCGCGGAGATATATCTTTGTTTTTTGGATCCGCTAATTGACTATGCGGTTTTCCGACCTACGTTTTCTACTGTCGACTTTGACAAAGCCGGATCGACCGCAAATTTAGACGTAGGGAGAAGTCTTGAACCACCATCAGACTTTCTTGTTGCATATTATGAAACCATTGGCTGAAAAGGCCCCATTTAGTTTAATTGTTGAAATGATTAAGAAATTGGATTAATAATGTTTCAGTTGAAAGAGTTAACGAAGATAATTGCCTTTTTTATAGTATACTTTACTGTGCATCTTGTAAGTGCACAGAGTTTTCTGCCATTGGATGAAAATAGATATCGATCTGATGCGGAAAGGTTATTGCTGTCGAGTTCGGATGACAGTGTGAAGGCAATGCAGTATTTTTATTTGGCAGATTACTATCGATTTAGGGATACGACCAAATTTTGGGATCATATGCGGGAGGGGGAGCGTTTCGCCAAACCATTCCGGAGTTTACAGGCGATGGGGGCACTCTACAAAAGCTTTTATTATGGACAATTTCTGGATAGTAAAAATGCCGGAGTTGAAGCCCAACGATGTGTAGACCTCCTTGGAAATGCGCAAAAACCTTTTCAGCAGGGCCTTTTGGCCAAAGCTTGGTATAATCTGGGCTTGATTCGATTTCCTAAAAAAGGATTTGCTGATTTTCTGGATATCCTAAACGGGAAGTGCCTGCCTTATGCCAAAGCACATGACCCCATCATGGAAGGTAGTATAAATACGATGATCGGCATGACCTTTATGTCGTCCAATCAGCTTGCAAAAGCTGATGAATATCATCAATTGGCCATCAAGCAACTCGAGCAGCAACCGCCGAGTACAGCACTTGTGGTGGCTTATCTCAATACAGTCAGCAATTATTGCTATCAGGTGAAATCTAAAGAAGCAAGAGTGCTACTGGATAAAGTCAAACAGCTCTTGAAAGATTATCCAAATTCTTCGCAATTACCCAATTACTATTACAATGAGGCGCTTTATTTTACCACAAAGCAACAGACTGATGAAGCCCTTCGTCTGCTGGATATCGGGTTGGATTGGTCGGTGAAAATGAACAATTGGAAATTATTCCAGATGATGCGGTTCAGAAAGTTTAATGTGTATCTCCTGCAGAAAAAGTATGCTGATGCTAAACTACAGTTGGAGGAAATCGTAAAAAATGGATTATTAACGCGAGATCTTTACAACAGTAAAATTGTGTACAGTCAACTGGCGGCTGTAAATGAGCTGATGGGTAATTATCAGGATGCGCTGAAAATGTCCAATAAGGCAAATCAGCTATCCGACAGTATTCAGAAGGTCCAATTGTTGGAGAAAATGAATGAGATGGAAGCAAAATATAAAACCGTAGAAAAAGAAAAAGAGATTCTGAATCTGCGCGCAGAAAAGGAACGCAACCAATTTCGGATTTTCCTCGTTTTGGGTATTGCCGTTTTGCTTTTCTTTATTGTGCTATTTGTTACTTTTTCCTATCGAAAACAACGGAAGCTTAATACACAGATACAGCTCAATCACGAAATCGCATTGGACAAAATGGAAAAGGAAAAGCAGTTGCAAATTTCGGAATCGATGCTAAAAGGAGAGGAGCAGGAGCGTCAGCGTATTGCCCAAGATCTGCACGATAGCATAGGTGGCATGTTGACAGGTTTAAAATTTAAGATTGCCGGCGATGTGGCAAAGAGTACGCTCTTGACAGATGAAGTGCCGCAGAAGTTGAACGATATTTTAGGTGAAGTAAGACGGATATCCCATAACCTGATGCCCGAATCGCTGCGTCAGTTTGGATTGATAGCAGCATTGGAGCAATTGTGTATGGCGATGAAAAATAGTAACGTTTCGATCCAGTTTGAGAACTACGAGCCTGAATTGAATGTGGACTTTCAAAAGGGGTTGGCCCTGTATCGAATTGTTCAAGAAGCTATTTCAAATGCACTAAAGTATGCAAATGCAGATTCAATTATCGTTCAGGTAAGTAAATCGGAGGAAGTACTCCATATCCTCGTTGAGGATAATGGCAAAGGCTTTGATTCTGCTGTGTTAAATTATGGATTGGGTTTAAATAATATGGTCAATAGGGTGAAATGGATCAATGGATCAATTGATATTCAGAGTAAGCTTGGATCTGGAACGCAGATCGAAATTGGTGTAACGGTTTAAATAAGCGGAGTCATGAAGATAATTGCAGTGTTAGATGATCATCCCTTATTGTTGGAAGGTGTCGCTTCTTTTCTCAATAATCAGGATGGGTATCTCGTATACCCCTTTTTGGAAGAGATTGCGTTAATTGAATTTTTAAAGATCACGGGGGCCGATCTCATCCTGATGGATATGCAGCTGTTAAAGACAAATGGGGTGGATGTCTGTACACAGGTGAGGAAACTGTTTCCGATGATTCCCATTGTTGCATTGAGCAATTTAGCCGATGGAAACCTTATTTTTCAGTTTATGCAGGCTGGTGGAAATGGCTATATCTTAAAGGATGTTACCAACGAAGAATTCCTGCGCTGCGTAGAGCTTGGGCTCGATGGGAAAGAGGCCGTTTGTGATCGGGCAAAAGAACTTTATCGTGGTGCAATTTCGACGATCAGCGGTCTACCTCGGCTTACACAGCGTGAAAAAGAGATTTTGACGTTGATCTCCAAGGGACTTACGACGAACCAAATTGCTGAACAGTTGTTTTTAAGTCCAGTTACGGTTGAAACGCATCGGCGCAATCTCCTGACTAAATTCAAAGTTAAAAATATGATTGAGCTCGTACAGCTGGCAATGAAACATAAGTTGTTGGGACTCGAATAGAGACCGCTCTTAATGTTCGCCGTAACCCACGTCATCCAGCTTACCTTTGAAGACCCTAAATTGGATGATAAAATAGGCAATCACCAGAATTGCGGCAAACATAAACCAGCCTAAACCTACGGAAAGACCATATTCATGCGCCGCCGCATTTTGAATCGTCAAGGAGGGGTTTACGTCATTCGTTGAAGGCAATACTATCGGGAACATGGAAGCAACGGTCGTCGCAAAGCTCCCTAGGATGAACAGCGATGAAAATAGGAAGCCAATACCATCTTTTTTAAAGGTTTTGATCCAAAATTGTCCAAGTAATCCAACGGCAGCTATCACAGGGAATATCCATAGCCAATAATGATTTTGAAGATTGTTAAGGGAGATGGGTTTCACATAATGCCATACATAGGCCGATAGTATGACGAGAATAAGCAAGACAAAGTTGAGCTTAAAAACAATGTTCTTTAGTCTCGTGTTCAATGTACTGGATGTTTTCAGAATGACCCAGCCTGCGCCGTGGATGGTTAATGTAACGACGGCAACTAAACCTAATATGATAGTGAACCAGTCTATGATGCCTTGATGTTGGGCTAATGGGTCAAATGTCGGGTTCCAAAGTGCCAAGAAGAAATAGTGCGGCTCTTGGGTAGATACACCATTCTCTACCATACCCAGGTTTACTCCGCGAACGACATTGCCCAGCGCGGCGCCAAAGAAAAGTGCCAGCAACAGGCTTGCGAGGCCGAAAGCCTTATCCCATAAAGCTTCCCAAAGACGATGGTGAACCTGACCTCTGAGTTCAAGACTTATTGCTCTAAAAATAAGTAACCAAAGTACAAGCATTAGGGGAAGGTAGAAACCACTGAAGGAGGAGGCGTAGAGTGTGGGGAAAGCAAAAAATAGGACACCACCAGAAGCGATGAGCCAGACTTCATTGGCATCCCAAAACGGCCCAATTGAGTTGGTAACAGCTTTTTTCTCCTGTTCGGTTTTAGCAAAGAATAGATGGACAATTCCCGCTCCAAAATCGTACCCATCGAGTACGATATAAATTCCCAGCATAAAAGTTAAGACGATAAACCAGAATATTTCCATAGCTAATTAGGTTAATGCAACTGTCGTTTCAGGACCTTTTCTAATGATCTTCAAGACTAACATCAGAAATAACAAGCCCAAAAGAATGTATAAACCGACGAAGCCGAGAAAGGTAAATAATGTATTTCCGGAAGATACGGTAGGGGATACACCGTCTACCATTCGCATGAGATTATAAACAAGCCAAGGCTGCCGCCCCAATTCAGCTGTATACCAACCTGCAGTATTCGCGATGTATGGAAATGGAATCATAAACATGATGATCCACAATAACCATTTGGTTTGATACAATTTGTTCCGCCAAAGCAGTAGCGCTCCAAGAACCATAATGCCGATGAATATGGTACCCAGCCCTACCATGATGTGATAGCTGTAATACAGTCCGGGTACGTTGGTTGGATGTAAGGACTGGTCAAATTCATTTAATCCTTTGATTTCTGCATCCCAGCGCTGGTAGGTGAGGAAGCTCAAGACATTCGGCACCGCTATTTTATTGTCCAGCTTTTTGTTTTCCATGTCGGGTTGGCCGACCAGGATAATCTCGGATCCGCCTTGCTCCGTTTTGAAAATGCCCTCCATGCCGGCAAAGGCTGCGGGCTGATATTTGACTACGTTTTTGGCGGCAAGGTCTCCCGTAGGAAATGCCAACATAACCGATGAAATGGCGCCGAAGATGACGCCACTTTTAACGAATATCTTTCCAAACTTACTATGCCGGTCGCTTAGGAGATAGAAAGCTCCAATAGAGGCCACAAAAAAGGAACTGGTCACCAACGAAGCGGCTTGATTATGTAAATAAGATGGCCATAACCATGGATTATTGAATAATGCACTAAAATTGTTCAGTACAAATTTGCCATTTTCAAGAATCTCATACCCAACAGGGTGCTGCATCCAGGAATGTGTGGCGATAATCAGGAAACCACTGGCCCAAGATCCGATAAAGACCATGAGTCCGGATAAAAAATGGAGCTTATGCCCCAGCAACTTCTCTCCAAAAAGAAACATCCCCAGAAATGATGACTCCAGGAAAAAGGAAAACATACCTTCCATGGCTAAGGTCTGTCCGATAATACCACCCGTAAGTTCAGAAAATTTAGCCCAGTTGGTACCAAATTGAAACTCCATGGGGATACCTGTTACAACGCCCATGGTGAAGTTAAGCGCAAAGATTTTCATCCAAAATTTGGATGCATGGTTGTAATCTTCGTTTTGTGTTTGCAGAAATTTCCATTTGAAATAGACGATCATGAGGGATAAACCCATGGTCAATTGAGGGAATAAATAATGGAATGTAATCGTAAATGCGAACTGAAGTCGATTATAGAGAATCATATCTTCCATGTAGCCGAAGTTTTGGTTAAAAGACAGCTAAATATAACCTTTTATTCGCGTATATATCCATGAAACTGTTTTATTTTTTGATAAAATAACGGGCCTTTTATTGTTTTCTGTACGTATTGTAAAATCTGAACCTCAATAGCAGATATCAATCAGCATAATCTCTTTTTTATCTTATCTTCGCCCGAATTTAAAACGGACTTGAACGGTAGAAAAGAGCATTAGGGAAATGAAGAAAGTGCTGATTTTGATGGGTGTTTTATTGATACCTATATTTTTTATTGTATTGAATAATACGGGGCGGGGTACAATCGCTAAAGATAATATTGTGTTTCGAGATAAATTATCTGATTACAATTTATTCAAAGGCAAAATTGCTGATCTTGTTCCAAACGACCAGGGAATTTCCTATGAATTAGCCTCGACCTTATTTACAGACTATACCGATAAAAAGCGCGTCATCTTTCTTCCCAGGGGAAAAAAAATGATCGCCTCAGATGATGGTTTGCCCAGCTTCCCCGACGGTACCCTAATTGCCAAAACATTTTTTTATCCGCAAAAAGATGCGGCCGGAGATGTACGACAGCAATTGCTTGAAACACGGCTGTTGATTTATAAAGACGGACAGTGGAATGCAGCAACCTATCAATGGAATGTAGCCCAAGATGAAGCTTTGTTGTTGATGGACAGTGCTTCCGTGCATGTTTCGTTTTTGGACAGCAAAGGTGACGAGCGACAAACAAATTATATTATTCCTTCACGAAACGATTGTATGGCATGCCATCGACAAGGAAATCAGCTGTTTCCGATAGGTCCAAAGATCAGAAATCTGAACCGGATAATCGGTCAGGATGGTGACAGCATCCAGCAACTGGTGCAGTTGACCAAACAGGGGGCTCTCGAACTGAAGTCCATGAAAAGCTTCACGAATTTACCGAGTTATTATGACCTTGCCCAATCGACTGCAAGTCGTGCGCGAGCTTATTTGGAAATCAACTGTGCCCATTGTCACAATCCGAAAGGGACAGCCTATATGACCATGCTGGATCTTCGTTATGAAAGCCCCATGCATGAAACTGGAATTTGGTTGAAACAAGCGAAGATTATTGGACGGATGTCTACATTGGGAGAGATGCATATGCCTCAAAAGGGAACCACCGTATTGCATGATGAAGGCATCCTGCTGATTAAAACCTATCTAAAAACTTTAAAATAAGCGTTCCTTGCTTATCCTTAATCGGTAACCTTTTACGGCTACCAGTCTGCTTATATAGTCCCTTTGCAGGTCTCGTATATTTATTTTAATAAAATCTATAGAATTAGTAGATTATATTAAATTTACTCCTATATTTGTGAAAAGATAACAGATCGCTGTTGAAAATATGCATTACTTTTCAGCGTGGCGTATTAACACATTATTATGGAACATATCAATATTAGTAAAAGCACATTTTTCGTAAGTATTACTGCAAAGTCTCTGAAGGCTAAATCCCCTGATGTAAGAAAGATGCGAATGTGTCATATAGGATAATTTCCCTTATCTTTTCTCAAACTGACAGCAGGGGAGGCGCTCGCTTCCCCTCATGTCTTCAAAATAAAAACAAGTTTTCGATTGGCGTTGGCACTTGTTCGTATTCACCATTAATACTTTATCTATGAAAAATCTTAGGGTACTCCGGTATTCTACCTTGTCGCTATGTTTATTGTTATCTGGCGTTGGGCATCAGGTATATGCGCAAACAGATGTTAAACCGATTGTCAATGCTTCCTTATCAGGCTATGTATATGATAGTCAACGTAAGCAGCCTCTTGAAGGCGTAACCATTCAACTCGAAGCTGTAACGCATGTTGTTACAACAGATCAAAAAGGTTTTTTTCAAATTGTAACGGGACAGAAATTACCATTTTCCATTACACTCTCGCGCATTGGCTATAAGAAAAAGTCCTTGTTAGTTTCCGAATCTCCCACAAAAATTGAATTAGAGCCAGTTACACAGGACCTGGATGAGGTGGTGGTTGTTGGCTATGGAACTCAGAAAAAAATCTCGTTGACCAATTCAATCGCCAGTATTGATGGTGATAAATTGACGAAAAGACCAGTTTCTAATACGCAGCAGGCTTTGCAGGGCTTATTACCGGGGGTGACTGTTCAAGACCTTGGTGGAAAACCAGGGCAATCGGCTGCCAATATTCGAATTAGAGGATTGACGACATTTAATACCAATTCGAGCAGCACCAGTGGATATGATCTCAGCAAGAATAATGCTTTGGTCATCGTGGACGGAATTGAACAACCCTGGTCAAAGTTAAACCCCAATGATATCGCTTCAATTTCAGTCCTGAAGGATGCGGCTTCCACGGCGATATATGGATCACGTGCGACCAACGGTGTAATTATTGTAACTACCAAAAGTGCAAAATCTGGACATGTTGTGATTGATTATAATGGCTACTACGCCTTACAAAAATCAATCAACACCCCAAAGCAGATGGACGCCGTATCCTACCTCCAATTGCAACAGGACGCCTACCGTATCGCGGGGCTGGCGGTGCCGGCGCGATTTACTGACGAATCAATAACGGCTTATCGGACTGCGACCGATCGCGAAAAATATCCTTTACCGAATACATGGTTTGATACGCTGTTGAAAACAGCTCCTCAACAAGACCATGCCTTGTCATTCGCAGGTGGAAATGACATTCTACGTTCTAGATTGGCGGTTCGTTATAATAAACAGGATGGTATTATTGATCATTATGGTGCTGAACTGGCGGATATTAGGCTAAACAACGATTATAAAGCAAGCTCTTGGCTTAATTTTACGGGAAGTATAAACTACCGATATAGTAAAGCCGCCGAGCCCGGACGTGATCCAATCAATAACTTTCTCCATGGCTCGATGTGGGTGGTCCCCAAATATGATGATGGTACCTACGGATTAAGTACACAAGGAAATAATCCTTTAATGCTGATTGAGAAAAGTGGTTTTAAAAAGGTTAATGAAAACTACTTAAGCTCCATCGTTAAAACCGACATTCAATTGTGGAGAAATTTGTTATTTACGTCCCAATTTGGTGTAAGAGTGAACCTAAATAATACCAAAACCTTTTTGAACGCTTTTGACAATAAGGACCGAAATACAGGTATTGTAAAAAGTTTTCCGATCAATTCATTAAACGAAATTCGTGATAATAGCAGCGAGTATACATGGAACAATCTGTTGACCTATCAATTGGCGGCTGGGCCAAATCATATTAAGGCACTTGTTGGCTATTCACAGATTCACAATTATCAAAATTACTTAACGGCTTATCGCGAAAGATTCTACAATAATGATATCACCTCTATCGGACAAGGAGCTGATGATGCGACCAAAAACAATAATGGATATGATGTGCAGTATGGCTTGCGTTCGTTTTTTGGTCGGGTAAATTACGATTGGGATGGCAAGTATCTGCTCGAAGTGAATGGGCGTTACGATGGTTCATCCCGTTTTACGGGCGACAAGCAATATGGTTTTTTCCCTTCGGCATCAGCAGGATGGCTCTTATCCAAGGAAAACTTTTGGGAACCTATTCGAAATTCGTTGAACGAATTCAAATTGCGTGCTTCCTGGGGCAAGACAGGAAACCAATCGGTAGATTTGTATAGTTATTATTCTGCCCTCATTGCGGCAGGATATGATTTTGGGGGTAAATCTGTACAGGGGTATCGACTGGACAGTTATGCCAATCAGCAATTGGGCTGGGAGTCTACGATGCAGTATGATTTGGGCTTGGATGCCGCTTTCCTAAACAATCGCTTGACTTTTACCCTGGATTACTATAAAAAGGTAACTGACGATATTCTACTAAATCTGGATATTCCTGCCGTTTTGGGATTAAAGCCTTCACCCCAAAATGCGGGAACAGTACTGAATCGCGGTTGGGAATTCAGCGCAAATTATCAGAAAAGACCAAGTGCGCCTGGGGCTTTTGCTTACCAGCTGAATGGAAATTTAAGTATCAACCATAATGAAGTAACCGATCTAAAAGGTACTGGACCCTACATTGCCGGATCGGATATTGACCCAAGGTATATTATTGCTAAAGGACTTCCGATCAACACACTTTGGGGATATAAGACCGATGGTCTCTTTCAGTCTGCGGAGGAAATTCAAGCTTATGGCGCTACGTATGCTACAAATACGAAGCCCGGAGATGTGAAATATGTGGATTTGAAGAGCGACGGGGTGATCAATGCAAATGACATGGCCGCTATTGGCAACTCTTTCCCCAAATATACCTTCGGAATAAATGGGAGTTTCACCTTTAAGAATTTTGATCTTGATCTGCTCTTTCAAGGTGCAGCAAAAGTCGATACCCGATTGTCAGGAGCATTGGCTGAGATGGGAAATCAGGAAGGCTTTACACACGAAATATTTACAAACAATTATTGGACACCAACACATACGGATGCACGCTTTCCGCGCGTGGTCAAATATGATTTGCGTAATGTCGCAACCTCGGACCGTTTAGTGGTTAACGGTTCTTACCTGCGGTTGAAAAACATACAGGTTGGATATACAGTGCCACTACATGCTATCGGAAAGACAGCAATCAACAAACTTCGGGTATACCTATCCGCGACGAATTTATGGACAATTTCAAAATTGAATGAATGGAACCTGGATCCTGAAGCGGAATCTGGACGAGCGGTATATTATCCGCAAACCGGCCTTTATACACTGGGCGTCAATTTGACGCTGTAGTGTGATTGTTAATAATATATAATTGAAAACGAATGAAATTTTACAACTATCTATATCAAAAAAGAAACCTGATTTTCAGTTTCGGACTGTTTTCGCTTATGCTGATTAGCTGTGATAAGAATCTGTTAGATGCTGTACCTACCGACCGCCTGTCGGAAAATATATTTTGGAAGAGCCAAGCCGATGCGGAGCTAGCTGTAAATGCGCTCTACAACGACCTGGATGGAGCAGAAATCTTCTATTCCGATGCATTGACGGATATAGCCCATGTCAATCAGCCTTTCGCTGTGGATGCCTATATTGAATTGGGTACCTATGATGCTTCAAGTTCTCGGTTGTACAACACCTGGAGCAGTGCCTATAAAGGAATCGGTGCAGCCAATTACTTTTTGGCGAATGTTGGTAAAATCGAGGGCAGCAAAGATGAAACATTGATTGCTCGATATATCGGCGAAGCGCGCGTGTTAAGAGCCTATCAATATATCAAATTGGCCTATTTATTCGGTGCAGTTCCTCTGGTAAAGGCACCATTGACACTACAGGAAGGAAGAGAAGTACAACAAGCGACGCTATCTGAAATCTATGATTTTATCGACAGCGAATTGGAACTGGCTGCGGCAAGTTTGCCTGAAAGCTACTCCAGTAACGATATCGGACGCATAACCCGTTGGGCCGCATTGGGCCTGAAAGCCCGGTCGGATTTATATGCAGGACGTTTTGCAGCAGCAGCAAAGGCAGCAAAAACGATTATCGATGGCAAACGATTCGAGCTTTACCCTTCGTACGCAAATCTGTTTACGTATGCAGCTGAAAATAACAAAGAGGTATTGTTGGATAAGCAATTTCTGGAGAATATATACACGCAAAGTGTCTTTAACCTCTTAGCCTCCTATAGCCAACAAAATGGGCAGAGTACCTATGTGCCTACCAAAGCCTTGGTCGATAGCTATACCACATCCAAAGGCGATTTAATTACGGATGCCAATAGTGGTTATGATCCCAAAAATCCCTATAAAAATCGTGACCCGAGGCTTGCTTTTTCAATTTTTTTGGATGGCGATCCACTTCCAAATGGAGCAATTTTTCATCCAGCACCAAATAGTGGGACTGCCGATGCTGTGGGGAGCACCTATATTGCTTCTACAACAGGTTTCAATATAAAGAAGTATATCGATAAAAAGGATTTGGCAAACCCTTCTAAAAGTGGCTTGAATATTATACTATTACGTTATGCTGAGATATTATTGACCTATGCGGAAGCAAAAATTGAGCTCGGCGAAATTGATGGCAGTGTTTACGATGCCATCAACCAAATTAGAAATTCACGAACGGATGTAAAACTTCCAATAACAAGTAATCAAGCAAATCAGGAGCAACTTCGCCAGTTGGTTCGTCGCGAGCGTACGGTGGAACTGGCATTTGAGGGGTTGCATCTCGCGGATATAAGACGATGGAAAACTGCTGAAAAGGTTGTTCCTGGTAAAGTGTATGGCATCACCTATCAAAATAATAACGGAGAGGCAGTTGTCGTTGAAGCAGCCTCTGAAAGCCGTGTTTTTGATGCGAAAAAGCATTATCTCTGGCCCATTCCACAACGGGAAATTAACCTCAATCCGAATTTAAAACAGAATCCAAATTGGTAAAAATTGTTATCTTGTGGTACGAATCCAATTAACTCATACAACTATGATGCGATACACTAAATTTATGACCGCTATGGCTTTATTTTTACTGGTGGCTTTTGCCAATGCCCAGCAAAAAAAGCCTAATATTATCTTAATTTTGACCGATGATCTCGGATATAGCGACATTGGCTGTTATGGAAGTCCGAATATTTCAACCCCCTTTTTGGATTCGATCGCCAGTAAGGGCGTGAGAGCAACAAACTTTATGGTTTCTACGCCCTCGTGTACACCTTCAAGAGCTTCTTTATTAACCGGGAGATATGCTTCACGTTATAATCTTCCAGCACCAATCGGTCCAGGCTCAGATTTAGGCTTGCCTGATGAGGAGGAAACGATTGCCGAATTATTAAAAAAGGTAGGCTATCGGACAGCATTGGTCGGAAAATGGCATTTAGGAGATAAACAAACTTACCATCATCCTAATCAGCAAGGCTTCGATTCTTTTTATGGCATGCTGTATAGCCACGATTACCGCGATCCTTATGTAAAGACCGACTCTGTTATTAAGATCTTCCGGAATCGGAAACCTGAAGTCGTGGCACCCGACGATTCGGATCTGAGCGCACTTTATCACAAAGAAACAGTGAAGTTTATTGAAAATCAAGATAAAGATCATCCATTCTTTTTATACTATGCGCATAATTTTCCACATCTTCCTTTGGCATTTGCCAACAAAAAGAACCGATTTGCAGATCAGCAAAATGCAGGCCCTCTGGGTGCGGTGATGCAGGAGCTGGATCATAATTTTTCGGAGCTCTGGAAAACGGTTGAGCGAAAAGGCCTCGCCGATAATACCATTTTAATTTTTTCAAGTGATAATGGTCCCTGGATAGCTTATCCATCGCGAATGTCTGACGATCACGCTACAAAGAACTGGCATGTGGGTACTGCAGGTGTCTTCAAAGGTTCTAAAGCCGAAACAACAGAAGGTGGCGTCCGTGTACCGTTCATTGTTTATGGAAAGGGCTATGCCCAAGAAGGGAAAGTTCTTCGACAGGCAATTAGCAACTTGGATGTGTTGCCGACCATCGCCAAATGGACCGGTGCATCATTGCCGAAGAAATCTATCGATGGTCAAGCGATCGATTCTTTATTGAACGGCAAATCGGAAGATTTAAAAACAGCACATAGACCAATATTTTTAGTGAATTATGGACATGTTGAGGCGGTTCGGTCAGGTGACTGGAAGTATCGTCGGATAGCAGGCGGAGTGAATCAGATTTCGGGTAAACCCTATGATGCTATTGAAGAACTACATAACATTGCCTGGGATCCGAGTGAAAGAACGAATGTTTTAACGGAATATCCAGAAAAAGCGGCGGAATTGCGTTTATTGTTTGAAAGCTTTGATGGGAATATGGAGTAGCTAGAAATAGCAATGACTAAACATAGACATCGTTAAACATAGACATCGTTAAACATAGACAAGGCGGCACTTATTTTCGAAGTGTCGCCTTGTTTTTTTATAGAGATGCAATAGATTTAAAGCAATTCAAACTCTTTTTCTTTGACATCACGGCTGTTGGGACCAATGTAGACTTTGAAAGTTCCTGGTTCGGCAACGTAATTCAGATTGTTGTCAAAAAATTTGAGATCATTTACTTTGATGTTAAAGTTTACCGTTTTTTGCTCTCCTTTTTTGAGGAATATTTTTTGAAAGCCTTTTAATTCTTTTACAGGACGCGTGACAGAACCAACAACATCCTGGATATAGAGCTGCACGGTTTCTTCCGCATCATAGTTTCCTGTATTGCAGATGTCGATACTTGCTAGCAGCGTACCTTTATCGTCAATTGTGTTGCGGTCAAGACGAATTTCACCATAGGTAAACGTCGTATAACTTAATCCATAACCAAAAGGGTAGAGTGGGGAATTGCTTATATCGAGATAATTTGATTTGAATTTTTCAAAATCGCCCGAGTTTCCGTAGGGTCTACCGGTGTTTTTATGCGCATAATAGATCGGAATCTGACCAACATTGCGTGGGAAGGTGGCGGTAATCTTACCTGAAGGAACGACGTCCCCAAATAAGACATCGGCTACTGCTTTTCCTGTTTCCGTTCCGCCAAACCACACATTTAATATGGCTGGTACGTGAGCATCTTCCCAGGTAAGCGTAAGTGGTCTACCCGTAAATAACACCAATACAACTGGTTTTCCTGTTGCCAGTAATGCTTTTAACAGGTTCTGTTGATTTTTCGGAATGTCCAATTCGGAGCGACTGGAGCTTTCACCCGACATTTCTGATGATTCACCAAGGGCAGCCACGACCACATCCGATTGTTGAGCAACTTTTACAGCGTCTGCGATGATCTCCTCTTCTTTTCGGGAATCGCGTGTTATGGTACGGCCAAACATGGTTGCATGCTTTTGGTAAATTGGATCTTCCAACAGATTGCTGCCCAGGTGTGTGAGGATATTGACTTGATTACCCAACACGGCTTTCATTCCCTCCACTAAAGAGGCTGTTTTGTCCAATTCAGCACTGACACTCCACGTTCCGGGCATATTTGGACCTGAATTGGCTAATGGACCAATGACAGCAATTGTACCTGTTTTTTTTAATGGAAGTGCTTGGTTTTCATTTTTCAGCAAGACAAAAGATTTTGCTGCAATTTCCCGGGCTTTTGCATGATTGGCAGCCGATCCGATTACAGTTTTTGCCCGTTTTTCGTCACAATAGCGGTAGGGATCGTCAAATAAGCCTAATTTATACTTGGCTTCCAAAACAAACCGGCAGGCCCTATCGATGTCTGCTATTTTGACCTTGCCCGCATCTAAAGATTTTTTTAGTGTCGTCAGAAACCCTTCACCAACCATATCCATATCAACGCCAGCATTCAGGCTTAAGGCCGAGACCTGTTGGAGGTCACCGAGGCCATGTGCTGTTAATTCGTTTACAGCAGTGTAATCAGTTACGACCAATCCTTTAAAGCCCCATTGCTTACGTAACACATCCGTCATTAACCATTTATTTGCCGAGGCAGGGACACCATTGATATCGTTAAAAGAAGTCATGATACTTCCTGCTCCCGCATCTATCGCTGCTTTATAAGGAGGTAGATATTCGTTGTACATGCGGTGAAGGCTCATATCCGTGCTATTGTAATCACGACCACCTTCGGCTGCACCATATAAGGCGAAATGTTTGACACAGGCCATCATGGTGTTATGTGCTGCCAGGTTATCCCCTTGGAAGCCATGGACGATGGCTTCTGCAACTCGCGAGCTTAGATAGGTATCTTCACCCGCACCTTCGGAAATACGGCCCCAGCGTGGATCGCGCGAGATATCGACCATGGGCGAAAATGCCCAATTAATTCCATCAGCGGTAGCTTCTTCGGCGGCAATACGTGCCGATTGTTGAATCAAGTTCATATCCCAGGTAGCAGCAAGACCTAAGGGAATTGGGAATACCGTACGATAACCGTGAATGACATCCATTCCAAAAATGATGGGTATTTTTAAGCGGGATTGCTTGACGGCTATTTCTTGCGTTTTGCGAATTTTCGCTGGTGTGCTCATGCTGAAAATACCACCGATTTGGCCGTTTCTAATTTTGGTATCCACATCGGTGGATACAGTGGTTCCAGTTGTCGCTTCGCCACCGGTTACCAAATTAAGTTGTCCAATCTTTTCTTCGACAGTCATCTTAGCCATTAGCTGATCAATGAATGTGTCCATTTTCGGATTAAATTGCGCTGGACTTGTATGCCAGGCGAGCAATGCAAGAAGGAAAGTACCTACTACTTTTTTCATCGTATTATTTTTTTGTGCGCGTGGATTTTGCTTTCCGCGCAATAGGGTAAGTTTATGTCAAGTGCTCAAGATGATCCCTGAGTTTTCTTGATCAGATGTCCTGTTATTTTCGTGGAAGGAACCATTTTCAACGTGTGACGGATTGAAAATGATTCCATAGGCCACTACTTTAAATAAGGACTGGTAAAACCGAGTTTCTTTAGTCCTTGTTGAATTTCTGGAGCCTGCATAAATAGGTCCCAGATTTTTCCGGTTCTGTAGTTTTCGATCATGACAATAATAGGCCCCTGATCGATGGCTAAATAACGTTGTGGATACCAATTTGCCGTTTCACTGTAGGCATCATAGTAGCCATATTTACCCCAGATTTTATTGCCGAGCTGATTGTTTAAATACTGTGCAAATTGCATGCTTTCATGTGGGGTGTAGGGCATAGACGATAAAGCCGCTGTAGGGGAGATCACACCTGGATCGTTGTCTGGATGATGTGCATCGTATCCGTTGATGGAATAGCTGGCCGTCCAGCCCCAACCTTTCGTTGAACCATAACCTTTGTAACCTTTTGGGTTCAGATCTGCGTATGCCAAATTGATCTTAACATGATTGCTTGTCGCTTCCCAATAATCTGCGTATTGGTCTTTTAATCCTTTGGGGCTCAATCCTAGATAGGAGTAATGTTCCCAGAAGAGCGGGCCCACTTCACCTTCTTTGGCATTGTGCTTTAGCACGAGTGGAATGTCATATTTTTTAGCGGAGCTTTTAATTGCACCAGATCTTGCCCATCCCTCGTGATACACCTGGGGTGCAATCGGATAAGTAGGGGAAGAGGCTGCCAAAATGTAGGTAATAAGACACTCGTCATATCCTCTGACGGGATGATTTTGCTGGAAGTTAAATTTAGGGCTCCAATGCCAATAAATAACATTTTGTCCGTTTGTATAGTGATTCCAATTGATTTCTTTCCATAGCTTATCTGCTTTTTGAGCGATTAGTTGGGCGGAATCACCTTTATCTTTTAGATACTCCCGAATTGCGATTAATCCCTGCGCTAAGAAAGCCGTTTCAACAATGTCGCCACCGTTATCTTTTTCACTGAACGGTTTCGCTGTACCCAGTTCTCCATCGTACCAGTGTGCCCAAGCTCCTTTAAACCGTTCGATTTTGCCTAGATAATCCATGATGTGATTCAACTTTTGAATGCCTTGTTCCTGGCTGATAAAACCACGTTCCATCGCGACGATCATACCCATGAGTCCGAAGCCACTACCACCTATGGTCACGACATTACGATCATTTTGGGTGTATACACCATCCATATGGATGCGTTCTCTAGCGAGACCAGAAGTTGGTTCGGCGCCCTCCCAAAAATATTGAAATGTATGTTGCTGAATAGTGGTCAATAGCGAATCTTCATTGATCTTGCTTCCGCTAGTTGAATCAATTTTTGAGGGACTGTCTGGACTGCTATTAGCAGTGTTTTGGCACGAACTGCTGAGAATAAGCGCCAAAGCTATACCGCTAAGTGCTGGATATGCTATTCGTTTTCTCATGGATATGTTGTTTAATTCTTGAAAAAATGTTCAAACGACCTATGGTCGTTTGAACTGCGTTATTTTGTGTAAATGATTACCAACCGGTATTTTGAGGCATTTCTGGTGTCTGGATACGTTGATTCTCCGGAATTGGAAAAAGCAACATTTTATCTTGGAAAGTTTTTCCATTGGCAGCCATGGCTGTTTTTGCCTGTTTTGTACGCACCAAATCAAACCAACGGTCGTGTTCAAATGCCAATTCAAGACGTCTTTCTTTCCAGATCAATTGACGGAGCTGCGCTTGGTCGGTTGTCGTTACGTTGGCTAATTTTACACGTGTGCGCACGGTATTCAATGCATTCAGCGCTTCACTGCTATTGCCAACCTCATTTGCGGCTTCGGCCAGGATAAGATAAATTTCACCCAGACGGAGGTAACGTACGTTTTTATCACCGTCAGCGGCACCTCCATTTGCTGAGGAATACGCTTTTTCATTATACATTGGATTTTCTACACCATTGTCAATCAGACGGCCATCATAGAGGGTTTCACCTCTGAAAATAATTGTAGCATCCCGGCGGATATTATCTTTTTCGGCATTGAATGCATCCAATAGATTTTGACTTGGGATATTAAAACCCCAGCCTAAATTGACTGCTCCACCACGAGGCGCTTGCACTTGACTATATTGTTGGATGCCATGGGCAATTGAACTACCTCGGGCCTGCCATTCAAAGAGCGATTCAGGACCATTTTCACCTTCTAATCGCCAGATTTTCGCATAATCAGTCTCTAAGCTATAGCCACCGGAATTGATAACAGCTTTTGCCATATCAGCAGCTTGTTGCCACTTCCTTTCGTATAAATACACCTTCGATAGCAGCCCTTGTGCAGCACCTTTGGTTGCTCGGCCCAAATCTTTTGCAGCATAGGCAGATTTGACGGGCAAGTTATCAATAGCAAATTGTAGGTCTGCTTCAATGTAGGCGTATACTTCAGCTGCGGGTTCTCTCTTTATCAAATCACGGTCTTGGATAGGCACATCACCCCATCCACGTACAAGGTAGAAATAATTTAACGCCCTTAGAAAGCGCGCCTCACCAATTAATCTATTTTTATAAGCAGCATCAGTCAGTCCGGCTTTTTCAATAAATTCAATTGCTTGAGAAGCACGACCGATTGATTTGTACCATCTAACCCAAAGGGCTTGGAACGAACCAGCTGTTGAGGTATAAGTCAGGTTATCCAAAAGCAACTTATCACCTCCCGCATCAGTGGATGAACTGCCTTTGTCAGCGTTATCCGATATGATTTCAGTAATTCCTAAGAAAGAGAAGCTGTAATCCCACTCCGTAAACATACCGTAGATACCATTTACGAATTGCTCTGGGGTATAAGGAGTTTCGCTATCATCGGCTTCAACCCTTTCTCTAGAAGGAACATCCAAAAAATTATTGTCTTTGCAACCCTGTAGTGCGATCCCCGCACTAAGTAGAATTGCTATATAAAGTTTATTGATTTTCATTACGTTGATTTTTAAAAGGATTAAAACTGCATGTTAAGTCCGAATAGGAAATTACGCGTTGTAGGATAGGCTGATAGCTCTATGCCAGAAGTTAGATTTGGACTACCATCTCCCGCAATTTCAGGAGAGAAACCACTGTAATTGGTGAAGATAAACGGATTTTGTGCAGTCACATACAAACGTAGCTTTGATTTAGAACTATAAAGATTATTAAAAGTATAGCCCAATGTGATGTTATTTATACGAAAATAACTGCCTGATTCTAGATAATAATTGGAAGGTAGAAAATCTCTTTCTGCTCCGGGATGTGAGTTCGTAGAACCTTCTTTTGTCCAGCGGTTTTCAAAAGTACTTAAAGCGATGTTTTCTCCGCCATTGATGCGTGTACTTTTCATCCCGTTGTAGATTTTATTGCCCGCTACCCCATATCCTGAAGCGTTAAAATCGATCGCTTTGTAATTAATTCCTAAATTAATACCGTAAGTAGAACTAGGTAGAAACGATCCGAAAAATTTACGATCTCTGGAGTCAATAACGCCATCAGCGTTTTCATCTGTATAACGCAAATATCCTGGTTTTGGAGATCCTTGTCGCGCATTTGAATTTATTTCATCTTGATTTTGCCAAACACCGTTCATTTCATACATCCACCATCCGTATATTGGCTGTCCAACACGAAGCTGTTTTGTAAGCTCACCATTGTTAAGACTTCCGCCTTGGTCCCCATCGTAAGCCGCTTTAACCTCCTTAACCGTGTTTTTGTTGTAAGAATAATTTACACCGACGGAATAGCTAAATTCTGGAGAAATGGATTTGTTCCAATTTAAGGCGACTTCCACACCTTGATTTAGGATTTTTGCGCCATGATCATAAAACTTATCTTCATAGGCAGAGGTGTATGTCGGTGTGACCAACAAGATCGCATTGGTATTCATCTTATGATAATAGTCTATGGAACCTGAAAGTTGGTTGTTTAGAAATGCGAAATCCAATCCGGCGCCAGTTTCTTCCGTCACCTCCCAGCTTAAGTTTTTTGCCGGTGTGCCGTACGCACTTCCAAATACCATATTTTGCTCAGGACCAAATACATAGTTGTAAGAAGAACTTGTAGGGCTCGTTAATATGGTTGAAACATTTAATGGGATATCTTGATTACCTAATTTACCCCAGTTTCCGCGAACTTTCAACAAATTAATCCATGTAGCATCCTTCATGAAGCCTTCATTTGTTACTGTCCATCCTAAACCAATGGATGGAAATGTACCCCAATATTTTCCGGTGTTACGGAATACGCTTGAACCGTCACGACGTAAAGTAGCTGTTAAATAGTATTTACTGTCGTAATTATATTGAACGCGACCGAAGTAAGATGCCAAGGCACGCGGGGTATAATAGATTTGTCTGCTTTCCACTTTATATGCGCCCGAACCATGATCTATACTCCAGTATTGTGGTTTTTGAGGGACATCATAACCTTTGTCGCTCATCATGCTGTTGATGTCATACTTTTCACGCGACATACCTAAGACAGCTTCGACACTATGTTTGTCAAATTTCTTGTTAAATGTTAAGAAATTCTCCCAAGACCAACGGAACTGTTCCAGAGTCTCATAACTCAAACTATTATTAGCATACTCTAAGGATTCGGTGTTTTTCGCTTTAAACTCTTCAAATTGTTGCGCTGTACGAAGTGGATCACCATTGAGCCATGCATCCTTTATATCCGAAAAAACTCTATTTCTCGAGTAGAATTTATTTCCACCAATACGGGAGTTTACTTTTAAATAATCTGTAATTTTAAACTCACCTTCGAAACTACCTTGTAGTCTTAATGTATTGATTTTCTCATTGTTTCTAAGTACTTCGTAGACCGGATTTCCAATAGAGTTTATATTACCAACGATCTCACCGGGATTTCTTTCATAGCCAACAACACCGGTAGTTTGATTTACAATACCCTTTCCATAACGCCCGTTATCATACATTACAGGAACCAATGGGGATTGTTTGTAGGCTGTTGTGAAAGCTCCATTGGGTTTTGGTGTAGCATTTGTAACGGTGAGATTCAAGTTTTGGGTAAACTTAAGTCTATTATCCAAAAACTTGTAGATGTTGTTGTTTCGGATCGTATTTCTAACATATTTTGAGCCATCTAGAATACCGTTTTCGGTAAAGTTGTTTGCTGAAACAAAGTAATCTACTTTTTCAGTTCCTCCCGATATATTGACGGCATTATTAAAGACAGTTCCCGTCTTTATTAATTCATCATACCAATCGGTATCATTATGCTGATTTTCTGACAGTAACCATCTTTTATCTTGATCCTGATATTTTTGACTTTCATTAAAGAAAGTCCGGAATTGTTCTCCATTAGCCATCTTAACCCGGTTAAGAATCTTCTTCATCCCAGCATAACTTTCATAATTAATACTAAGAGTCCCAGTTTTACCTTTCTTCGTGGTCACGAGGATCACACCGTTTGCGGCCCGAAGACCATAAATTGAAGCCGAAGATGCATCTTTCAAAACATCCATGGATTCGATATCGGACGGATTGATATTATTGATGTCCGTCTGTGCGATACCGTCAACGATATAGAGTGGATTTCTTCCGCCTAGAGCTGTTCCCAGACCTCTTACAATAACGTTGGGTGATGACCCCGGAGCTTCATTTGCAATAATATTGATACCTGCAGCTTTACCTTGGATGGATTGCATGGCCGACATGGCAGGTTGCTTCGTGATATCGGATGATTTCAAGGAGCTGATCGATCCGGTCAGATCTGCTTTCTTTTGTGTACCATAACCGATAACAACAACCTCTTCCAATGCTTGATTTTGATTTTCTAAGAATACATTGAGTTGCGTTTGATTACCAATGTATACCGTTTGTGTGCGATAACCCAGAAAGTTAAAGACCAGTGAGTCGGTAGGAGAGGCATTGATTTGAAATTTCCCCGTTGCGTCGGTTTTTGTAGATACTGCTTTCCCTTTGATACTAATGGTGACGCCAGGCATGGATATCATGCTTGTGCCATCTTTGACCACTCCTTGTACCGAAGTTTGTCCATAGGCAACCGATACGACCATGGATGTCAAAAATAATGCGGATAGATTCCTCATATCGTTAATTTTTGGTGTTTGTTTAAAATACGTTGGTTATTTCCCTGAAGCAAATATGTTGATGTAGTACAACTTTGCCAAAATTTAACATATTCACATCACTACTACATGAAATTTCGGCTTGCTCAGGCTACCTTTTGTTGTATTTTATATTTTTGATAATCAGTATTTTGTGTTGTTGTTTTTACTGAAATAACACGAGCTTTAGTGTGTTTTATACACTAAAGCTCGTGTGTGGTAATGATGTAGTGTCTGTGATGAAAATTTAACGTTCCATCAGGAATTCAGAAAGGTTTTTGTCTGTTGGAATGCCCAACTTTTTGCGTAGTCGATAGCGTCTAATCTCGACACCGCGTGTACTAATGTTGAGTAATGAGGCAATTTCCTTACTCGACATATTGAGCCTTAAATAGGCACATAGTTTCAGATCATTGGGGACGAGATCAGGAAACTCTTGTTTCAATTTCTTGAAAAAATTCTCATGTGATTCGTTAAAGCTTCTTTCAAAAATATGCCAGTCACGATCGTCGTTATGGGCATCATCGATAAGCTTGTTTATCTTTTTCAATTCATCCGAACTCAGCTTGTTGCCATCAGCATCTTTAAGCTGTTTGAGCTCGGCGTGTAAATTGTTCAACATCTCATTTTTGTAAACGATATTGAGTGCCGCATTGGCAAGTTCTTTATTTTTTAATTGAAGCTGATCTTCTAATTGCTGGTTTTTAAGTTTAATCCAGTCCTTTTCTTTTTGCTCTGTTTCGCGTTCCAAGGCAATCTTTTTCTCTTCTAGCCATTTTCGCCGTATTTGAAACTGACGCTTGCGCTCCCGTTGAAGATTAAACCTGTAAGCTAAATAGATGAGCGTTATCAGGACGAGTGTATAAAATAACTTCGCCCACCAAGAAAGAAACCATGGATGCCGAATGGTAAATGAAAATGTCTGGACTTCCGAAACTGACCCCATATTGTCCTTCGCCCTGATTTTAATTTGAAACTCTCCATAAGGTAGATTTGTGAAATCTTGATAGGCAGTTTCACTCCATTCGGACCAATTGTCTGAGTAACCTTCGAGATAATATTGGTATTGAAGTGGCGAAGTCGAATAATATGGACTTGAAAAGCTAATTCTAAGATTATTGTCCGATGATGATAGTTTAAACGCTGAATCTGGGATAATAGCCTGGCCTGTTGTCAAGTTGACAAGTTGTGCTATTTGCGGAAGTGGCAACCTGTATTTTTGTGATTTATCGGCATGACGGTAGATCGCAAATCCATCATCTAAACCAATGAGATAGTATTGGTTTTCAATCGGGAGAATGTTTTCATAGTTATTCATCATTCGATCCTGTAAGGGACTGAGCAGATTGGAGTCAATATGTAGTTCGCCCTTACTGTCAAAATCTACTTTAGCAATTTTAGTCTTCTGAATAAACCAGTAGCTGTTTGTATTGATCGGTATGACCTTATTTGAATTTTTATAGCTGCCTAACGCTGTGTTTAATTCATTGGCATAGCTGAATTTTTTCACAATATTGTCGAATTGGAGAAATCCGCTGTCTGTAGCAAATACAAGATTATTTTCTAAGGTATAAATCCCCGTAAATTGCCTCTTTGAAGCGATACTATCCTGTTTGGAGGAAAATAAAATTTTTGCCTGCTGGAAATTCGCATCAAGTCCGAGTAGTTGTATCTGTCCCCAATCGCCAATCCAAAAGGCATGGTTATCTTTTTGCGCCAAGAATCGAACCGGTTCTTTAACGCCTGTGAACTGCTGAACGAACGCTAGGTGTATACCATCGAACGTGAATTTCGATAAGCCTGTATAGTTCCCCTGAAGAATATTTTTTGTTCCAAAAATAGGTTTGAAAACCCATCCTCCGGTAATCTGCGAGATCTTTTCAAGCTTCCCGTTATCTAATTTGAAGGTTCCGTCATTATGTCCACAGATCAACTCATCACCAAATTGTGCTAATGTCCAAACCTGACCATTTGAATTTGGAATCTGAGAGAAATTTAATGAATTGTAATTGGTCAATCCCTTCCATTCACTTGAAAATAAGCCCTTATTAGTTCCAAGATAGATTTTTCCCTGATAGATGATCGATGTATAAACGGTACCTATTTTTCCGACAAAATCAGTGTAAAATGATAATGGGGAATTGATTTCAATGCGGTCAATGCCATTATCAAGTCCCACCCAGATATTCTTCTGATTGTCCTTGACAATGCTGAGTACAGTATTGTTTTGGAGACCATTGTTTTTATTGATATGTTGAATGACCTGCCCATTTTTATTGATGATAATAACACCGTTTTGGATGGTGCCAAAAGCATATTGTCCATCGTAGAGGTATAAGCCATTGTTTATTTGTGACTGGCTTAAGAGCTGATTTGCCGGAGCAGCCCAGGGTAGGATTGTTCCATCGGCTTTCATCAGGTAGAGGCCGTTTCGCGAGGTCGCAATAAGCGAAGTCGTTGCGTCGTAAGGTAAGATGGCAAGTACATTTTTGTCTTTCAAGACATCTTTTCCTTTTACAGGAATTAATTTATCCTGTTTAAATTCATGCAGACCACTTGGTAGTTGTTCAAAAAATAATTTATTGTTGAGCTGATGTGGAAATAAAAAAGGCTCACCTTTAGCCGTTAATTGCCGTATACGATTGTTTTCCCAGATATAGGATTTCGAAAATGTATGAAAAAATACCCGTTGGTCTTCAACAATGATTTTCCAGATTTCTTCGTTTGGAAAGTAGGTTTTGTCCTGTACCAGCTTAGAGAGACTTTGATAAGTCAAGTTTCCAAAGGGTTTGTAAGTCCAATAGCCAAATTCACCTCTTCCACCGGTGTAAATCTTGCCATCTTTACCGATTGCGACACTTCGTACCGTGGAATGATTAGGAAGCGGAAAGATGCGCCAATATTGTCCGTCAAACTGCAATAGACCTTCGGTATTGGCACTATAAATACGACCATCTTTGTCGACTGCCAAAGACCAGTTTTGATTTCCAGCCTTGTATTGGTCTTTTTTGTATTGTTTGACAAAAGGCGTACCTGTGGGTATGATTGTTTGACAGTAACCCTCGGGCAGTAAAAAAAATAACATGCTGCAAAACCAAAAGATATAGATGTTCCTATATTTTTTTGTTGTCATCGACTCCCTCACTTTGAATTGATTTGGGGGCAATATATCGATTTTATTGCAAAATTGATAATCTCTAGCGGTGTAGTATGCTCTGGCAGATCGCTAGCTTATTTTGAAGATCAACCGATCGATTGTTGGAAGAAAAATTAGCAGCTGCCAAGGGGTTTATTTTTCTTTTTTTTAAAAAACCATTTAATTGTGTTGAAAATCAGGAATGAAGCCATTTATTCCACTAATTTGAACAAAAAATACTCCTTTTGCTGTAAACGATTTTTGATATTTGAGTTCATTTACTTCGTTAAATAACCAAATAAACCAAAACAACTATGATAACACCGATGACCAAAACGGTAGGTAAGGGGTTGCTTTTATTTTCGTTGATGAGCATGTCTGCACCGGCGGTGCTTGCCCAGTCGCAAATAAAGATATCCGGAAAAGTAAGCTCCTCAACAGGCGAGCCTCTTGCGGGGGTTACCGTACAGATAAAGGGGGTGAAAAACGGCACTGTAACCGATGGGGCCGGCAATTATCAGATTCTTGCGCGAGATATTGATGTCCTGATATTTTCGCTGGTAGGCAAAGAGAAAACCGAAGTCCAGGTCGATAAGAAAGATCACATTAATCTTGTACTGCAGGAGTCCAGTAGCCTGATTGACGAAGTGGTTGTAGTAGGCTATGGTACCCAGAAAAAAAGTAATCTAACGGGTGCTGTTGCTGCTGTCGATGGAAAGGTGCTTAACAAACGTATCGCTACAAATCCAACGCAGTTACTTCAAGGTCGCATGCCCGGACTTCGTGTTACCCAAGGATCGGGAGAAGCGGGGAATGAAAATGTGAATCTCCAGGTACGGGGATTGGGTTCCTACGGCGCCTCTTCTGCTCCACTGGTTATCGTAGATGGTATCCCCGGTAGTTTGGAAAATTTGAATCCCCAAGCAATCGAGAATATCACCGTATTGAAAGATGCCGCTTCAGCTGCTATCTATGGGGCAAGAGCAGCAAATGGAGTCATTCTTGTGACGACAAAACAGGGTAAAGCTGGAAAAACACAACTGAGCTACGATTATAATGTCGGAATTACCAAGGCCTCAGCTCTTCCAGACCTCGTATATAATTCCGTTGATTACATGACCTTGTATAATCAGGCAAATAAAAACTCGGGTGTCACAAATCCAAATGCTTCCTTTAGCCAGGAGATGATTGATGCCTACAAAAATGCAACAGATAAAAGATTATATCCCGATTTTAACTGGTTAGATGCTGTCTTTAGAACTGTCCCGGTGCAAACGCACAATTTAAGCTTAAGCGGTGGTGCCGGAGGAACAAATTACAACGTTATATTGGGCTACGTCAATCAGCCTGATATTATGATCGGGACTTCTTTTAAAAAGTATAATCTACAGCTTAACCTAGGCTCTAAAATAAATGATCGGATAAGTTTTGGTTCAAGTATCACCTTGAATTATGGGGATCGGAAATATCCTAGAAACGGTAGTGAAGATCAGTTTTTGTCTACCATTAGTCAATCACCACTTTATGGACCTGTATTACCAGATGGTAGTGGTCGTTATTCGTCTAGGGCATATCCTTTTCAATCCCCAAATAAAAACCCTGTTGCAGTTGCCGAAAATGCATTTACAAGACTGAACAATTATTTTATGCAAGGCAATATTTTTTTAAATGTGAAAATATTGGATGGACTGGATTGGAAGACGAGCGGCGGGTTGACGTATGGCTTTACAAAAAACTATACCAACAAACCTGTGATTAATCAATACATGTGGTTCGCCAAACCGGATGACCTACCCGCCAGACAACTTGATGTAGGTGGTCAGGGCTTAGAAGTAACGGACGACAACAATGTATATCCAGTCGGGTATACGCAATTGACTTACGATAAGTCTTTTGGAAATCATAACATGAAAGTACTGGCAGGAACCCAGGCAGAATATAATAAAACACAAAAATTGTTCGGAAGTAGGTTGCAATTTCCCAACAATGACCTGCTTGAGCTCGATGGTGGCGGAGCTGGACAACAATCAAATAATGGTGTCACCAATGAGTGGTCATTGAGGTCTTATTATGGTCGGTTAAACTATGACTATAAAGGCAAGTATCTACTCGAAGGGAATGCACGTTATGACGCCTCTTCACGTTTCCCTGAAAATAGAAAATGGGCGTTTTTCCCTTCATTATCTGGTGGTTGGAAAGTCTCGGATGAGAACTTTTTTGGTCCGAAATTGAAAGAAGTTGTTAATGAACTAAAGTTAAGAGCCTCCATTGGAACATTGGGTAATCAAAATATTGGTAACTACCCATATCAGATTGTTTACAATTCCTCTTTTGCTTATCCTTTTGATGAAACGCTCCAACAGGGAGCTCGTCAGGTAGCCATGGCCAATGACCGGATCAAATGGGAAAGTACCAAAGTCTTGGATTTCGGTGTAGATATCGGTTTATGGAACAACAAATTGACCGCTTCTTTCGATTGGTATAACAAAGTAACATCCGATATTTTATCTGCATCTACAGCTTTCCCTTCTTATATTGGATTGACTGCACCGACCGTAAATTATGGTGAATTGCGTAACAGAGGTATAGAGCTCGGCCTTCAATACCGTGATAAAATTGGAGCGGTATCCTTGACCCTCAATGGAAATATTCAGGCCAATCGCAACAAGGTGATGAAATATGGGGCCGAACGTATCTCGGGCAATACCATTATCCGGGAAGGTTTACCTTATGGTAGTTTTTACCTTTTGGAGAACACGGGCATATTCCGTTCGAAGGAAGAGGTGGCAGCTTCTCCAGTGCAACAGATTCCAGCACAACCGGGCTATCTGAAATTTGCTGACGTTAATGGAGATAAAGTTGTGGACAATAATGATCGAATTGTCGTGCCCGGAGCGTATCCAGATTTCGATTACTCCTTTAATGCAACGGCTGTTTGGAAGAACTTTGATTTTACAGCCTTTTTCTTTGGTTCCCAGGGACAAAAAATATTTGTGAGTGAGTGGGGAATCGTGCCCTTTAGGCAAGGCGGAACGTTCACTCGCGACTGGATGAACGCTTGGACTCCAGAGAATCCGAATGCATCGCTTCCAATAGTGGGTGCTGAAAATACCCCTGCGGCAAATAATGTACGGACTGCATCGACTTTCTTTTTAAAAGATGGATCCTTCTTGCGCCTTAAAAATATTCAGGTAGGCTATGCTATTCCACAGAGCACCTTGTCCAAAGCTGGTATTTCTGGCCTTCGCATTTATTTTGCGGCGGATAACCTGCTCACATTCTCCAAGTTCCCTGGTTTAGATCCCGAACGTGGTGTTTCATCAAGCGGTGGTGCAACATCAGGACGTTATGTGACTCATCCGCAGAATAAAGTATTCGCATTTGGGGCGAGCATCACATTCTAATCGAGTGGTAACTAAAAAAAAATTACAGATGAAAAAGAGCGTAAAAAAAACATATCTATATTTAAGCTTAGCAGCCTTAGCTGCATTGGGTAGCTGTACAAAAGATTTTTTAAATAAAAATCCAACAGATAAAATTTCGGAGTCAACCTTCTGGAAAACGCAGACTGATGCTGATTTGGCACTGTCGGGCTGTTATGAATTTCTGTGCCGAGGATACAATTCGACGTCTTCATCCAATGCACGTGGTGGCTGGGGTGGAGCAAGTATGTTTTGGGATGGGCTTTCAGACGATGCCTTTGTATCCAGTACCTCCAATAACTTCAATATTATTTCGCGGTCCGGAATCTCCTCGACAACCGGCGGAATGCAATCTGAGGGGTATGAGATTTCGTATCAGGCCATTGCTGCATGTAATAAATTGATTGCCAATATTGACCGTATTGCAAGCATGAGCCAGCAGGACCGTGACCGATATAAAGCAGAGGCTCGTTTTATCCGCGCCCATTACTACTTTTTGTTGACCAATCTGTACGGTGATGTGCCATTGACTTTAGAACCTCTGGGTATGGATGATGCGAGTATCCGGCTGGGTAGAACACCTAAAACCAACATTATCGAAGCGATTTTGGCAGATTTAGATTATGCGAGTGAAAAACTGCCAAATACAGGGTATAAAGGACATGCTGTGCGGGGATCTGCACTGGGGTACAAAACAAAGGTGTTGTTGACGGTGAAAAAATGGGCTGAGGCAGCTGCAACAGCGAAGATTGTTATGGATGAAAACAAGTTTTCGATCTATCAGGGTGGATACCGCGATCTGTTTAGAAAACCTGGACAAAATAATAATCCCGAAATCATGTTCTCCGCTCGATTTTTACCACCCAATATGTATAGCCCGGCAGATATGATGTATTCTTATCTGAAGACCATACAACCGCTGGGTTATCTGGTGGATTCTTATTATGCCATCGATGGAAAAGATATTAAAGAATCGACAGTTTATGATGCTAAAAACCCTTACGAAAATAGAGATCCACGGTTGAAGTCGACAATCATGTACCGTGGTGTATGGCGCGGTACCACAGCATCTTCTGCTTTTGATCCCGTTGCTGAAGGCGTTTTGGGTGGTTTTTTACCGCGAAAGTATATCAACGAATCGAAATGGCCAACAAGCTACGCGACACAAAGCGATCAGGATTGGGTATTCTTGCGCTATGCCGATATTTTATTGATGTATGCAGAAGCGAAGAATGAAAGTGCAGGGCCTGATCAGACTGCTGTCGATGCATTGAATAAAGTACGATCTAGGGCTGATGTGAAAATGCCGCTCGTACAGTTTAGCGGTTCCTTGACAAAAAATGAATTCCGCGATATTATCCGTCATGAACGGCGGATTGAACTGGCTTTGGAAGGTCAACGTTATTTTGACTTGAAACGCTGGGGGATAATAAAAGAGGTGATGGATAAAACCAAGGATCCAGATGGCGCTTCACGGTTATTTATGGCAAGAGATACCTTATGGCCAGTCCCGCAATCTGAGGTAGATATGGCCAAAAGTTTAGGTAATGACAATTTTAAACAAACACCAGGTTTCTAAATGAAGAACTGTGAAAATTTAGGTATGAAAGCTATATATAAAATGTTGCTGGCACTTATCCTCATCGTGGGAATGAGCACGGGATTATTGTATGCGCAAGTAAATCGCTTACCAGATAGTGTACGCATGAAATGGTGGGAGGAAGCCCGGTTTGGTATGTTTATCCATTGGGGAGTATATGCACAGTTCGGCGGTGTTTATAAGGGACACGAACAGGCACGTGGTGGAGCAGAATGGATTATGAACCGATCAAAAATTCCAGTTGATGAATATCAGGCCATGGCGAAACAATTTAATCCCATCGCCTATAATCCAGACGAATGGGTACGCATGGCGAAAGATGCGGGCATGAAATATTTGATTATCACAGCCAAACACCACGATGGTTTTGCACTCTTTGAAACAAAAGCGAGTAAGTGGAATATGGTGGACGCTACGCCCTATGGCAAAGACGTCTTGAAACCTTTGGCCGATGCCTGCCGAAAATATGGACTGAAGCTTGGCTTTTATTACTCACAGGCGCAGGATTGGAATAACCCTGGTGGGTCGGCTGCTCGTAAGTTAATGCGAGAAGGCTGGCCTAATCCAGATTCAACCCGTATCGATGACTACACGCTAGCACATCATGGCCATTGGGACCCCAGACAAGAAACAGCGAGTTTTAGTGACTATATCAAAAACGTATCCGTACCTCAGGTCAAAGAATTGTTGAGTAACTATGGCGATATTGCTGTACTATGGTGGGATACGCCAACCAATATGACCGACGAAGCTGCAAATATGCTTCAGGACCAATTGGCATTACAACCCAATATTATTACGAATGATCGATTGAAACGGCCTAATTTCCCCGGCGATACCAAAACGCCGGAGCAAAAAATTCCAGATTGGAGTGAACTCGAAGGCAAACATTGGGAAACCTGTATGACCATGAACGGTACTTGGGGCTACCGCACATCGGATCATAAATGGAAGTCTGCCGAAACCTTGATCCGCAATCTCGTTGATATTGCTTCCAAAGGTGGAAATTACCTGTTGAACGTTGGCCCAAAACCCGACGGATCCTTCCCCCAGGAGAGTATAGAACGTTTGGCTGTAATTGGCAAATGGATGAAAGTCAATAGTGAAGCGATCTACGCAACCAAGAGTAGTCCTTTACAGCCATTTGAATGGGGGCGGTGTACCCTAAAGGAAGATGGAAAGCGGACTTATTTGTATGTCTCTGTATTTGACTGGCCAAAAAATGGAATAGTTGAACTTCCGATTGAAAATAAAGTTGTAAAAGCGAGCCTTTTAGCCAATAATCAAGTGTTAAAGGTAAAATCGAATGCCAATGGTATTCAGATTGCCGTGCCTGAGCAGGCCATTGATTCTGTTGCTACGGTGATTAAGATCGAAGTGGCTGGCAAATTTAAGCGCGAAAAAGGGCCCGGAGCAAAGAACATGAAAACTGGAGCTTTGGACGAGTAAGGCCGATAAGATGGAAAGCAGATACTAAAATAGCATAATGAAGAAAAGTAGATTGAATAAAATAGTTGCGTTGTTGTTGACTTTTGGAGTTTCTCAGCTCCACGCTCAGGAAGTTAAGCGGATTGATCATGGCTGGGATTTCTTAAAGAGCGATCTGGGTGGAATCTGGGAAGCTGTAAGGCCGGTGGGAGCCGGTAATCCCGAATCTGTTCCATTGTGGCAGCAAGTAGATCTACCGCATTGTTATAATGCGCTGGACGCTGTTGATCCAGCTATCAATTATTATCAGGGACCCAGTTGGTATAGAAAATCGCTGGAGATCGACAACCCCTATTTAAATGGTCACACCCTCCTTCATTTTGAAGGAGCCGGGCAAAAGACAGCTGTTTATATCCATACCGTTAAAGTTGGGGAGCACGTTGGTGGATACGACGAATGGACGGTGGACATCACGGATGCGGTTGAAAAGTTTAAAAAAACAGATGCTTTTAAAAAACAATTTAAGAGTAAAATACCACTTTCAATTCGTGTGGACAATTCGCGTGATCTAGAAATGATTCCCTCCAATCTGTCTGATTTTAATGTCTATGGTGGTATTTACAGACACCTAAACCTAAAATATGTTCCGCAGACAGCCTTGGAACGTGTATTTGTTGAAGCGTCAGTAGGGGCCGATGGAAAGCAGGGGGTAGTCAACGTCCGTGGACGACTGATGCCATTTTCGGCTCAGACAAATTTTGAAGTCGAAATGCAGCTCTATGACCCTGCTGGAAAAATCGTGCAAACCCAGCAACCACAGGTTAATAAGGGCGCATTAAATCTTGAATTTGGGAAGTTCATGGTCAAGAAGCCACAGCTTTGGAGCCCTGATCAACCGGCTTTATACCGTTTAGTTACGACAATCAAAAGCAATGGACAAGTATTTAAGGAAGAGAGTGTCTTTGGCTTTAGACATGTAGCGTTTAAAGAAAAAGGTCCTTTTCTGCTGAACGGGAAAAGACTTTTGCTTCGCGGTACCCATCGTCATGAAGACCATGCCGGAGTTGCTGCAGCAATGACTGACGATCAGATCTTACAGGAGATGACCCTGATGAAAGAGATGGGTGTAAACTTTATACGCTTGGGACATTATCAGCAGAGTCGTAAAGTGCTTGAGGCCTGCGATAGTCTGGGTATTTTGGTTTGGGAAGAGATTCCATGGTGCAGAGGTGGATTGGGTGGTGAGGTCTATCAGCTTCAGGGAAAACGGATGTTAACCAATATGATTGAACAGCATTATAATCATCCGTCGGTCATTATTTGGGGCCTCGGCAACGAAAATGATTGGCCCGGTGATTTTACGGAGTTTGATCAGGCGAAGATAAGGGCTTATATGAGTGAACTGAATACCTTATCCCATCAATTGGATCCGAGCCGTAAAACAGCGATACGGCGCTGTGATTTCTGTAAAGATATTGTTGATGTTTATTCTCCGTCCATTTGGGCGGGTTGGTATAGAGGCGTTTATACCGACTATAAAGCAGCCTCCGAAGAAGAAATGAAAAAGGTAAAGCATTTCCTTCATGTGGAGTGGGGCGGGGATAGTCATGCAAGACGACATGCAGAGGACCCTGACCGTGCTCTAGCTAAAATCAAAGGTGATGGTACAACAGATGAACGGGCAGGCGATGCGTCGCTCATTGGTGGAGCAGCACGCGTTTCTAAAGATGGCGATTGGAGTGAAAGCTACATCTGTAATCTCATCGATTGGCACTTAAAGGAACAGGAAACCATGCCTTGGCTCACGGGAACAGCCTACTGGCCATTTAAAGATTTTTCAACTCCGGTCCGGCCAGACAATCCTGTGCCTTATGTCAATCAGAAGGGTGTTGTTGAACGGGATTTTACCAAAAAAGAATCGTACTACGTATTCCAGTCGTATTGGACCGAGAAGCCAATGTTGCATATTTATGGCCATAGCTGGCCGGTCCGTTGGGGTGAAAAAGACGAGTCGAAAATGATCAAGGTGTATTCCAATGCCAAGGAGGTTGAGCTTTTTGTCAATGGCAAAAGTCAAGGACTAAAGAAAAGAAATAGCCAAGATTTTCCAGCGGCAGGTTTGCGCTGGATGGTGAAACTGAACGAAGGAAGCAATCAGATTAAAGCTGTCGCGAAAAACGGCCGGGAAATTCTCGTGGATGAAATTGAACAGCAGTATCAGACAAAAAAGTGGGGTAAACCGGCAAAACTTCTTGTGGAAAAGATTGCCACGGAAGGCGATATGATCACTGTGCAAGCTCAAATTGTGGATAAGACCAATACCCCCTGTCTCGATGCAAAGGATTGGATCTATTTTGGTTCGACCGGCGATGGTCAGTTGATCGTCGACCAAGGCACTTCTACGGGGTCGAAAAAAGTGCAGGCCTACAATGGTCGTGCATTGATTAAGCTTCGACTGCCTTCGGGAAGCGCTGTGGTATCAGGCCGGATGGAAGGATCAAAAAGTACCTTGTTAACGATAGAAAAATAACACAAGATGTTAAAAGCAACGAATCATTTGAACTTCTTTTTACTGCTCGGTCTCATGGGGTCGCTTGCGCCATGCCGTGCACAAGGCAATTCGCCGCAGCTCAAGCTTTGGTATGATCAACCGGCCGCGCTCTGGGAGGAGGCACTACCGCTAGGCAATGGCACTACAGGAGCGATGGTCTTTGGTGGGCTAAGTAAAGATAGGTTTCAAATTAATGATAATACCCTGTGGTCGGGTGAACCCGATGCGGGCAATAATCCCAATGGCCCGCAAATTCTACCCAAGGTACGCCAAGCCATCTTTGCTGGAAAATATGAAGAGGCAGCAGTCCTTTGGAAGAAAATGCAAGGACCTTATTCTGCTCGATATCTACCGATGGGCGATTTATGGTTGGATTTTCATCAGGACGAAAAAAAGGTAAAAGATTACAAACGGGAGCTGGATATGGAGCGAGCGATCAATCGGGTCAGCTATTCCTATCAAGGCGTTCAATACCAAAGGGAAAGTTTTATCAGTTTTCCGGATAAAGCATTGGTCGTTCGGTTGAAGGCAAATAAGAAAAAATCAATTACATTCGACCTTTCCTTAACCAGTAAGCTAAAATACAGTGTTTCAGCGCAAGGGAATAATCAGCTGACCTTGCAGGGTAAAGCACCAAGTTTTGTCGCCAATAGGGATTATGAACCCCAACAAGTCGTGTACGACAGTATTGGCGGAAAAGGGATGGCTTTTGCGATGCAGGTAAGCGTAAAGAATATCGGTGGTGTGGTAAAAAAAGAGGGGGATAAGCTTAAGATCATAGGCGCCGATGAGGTGATTTTATTTTTGACGGAAGCGACAAGCTTTAACGGTTTTGATAAGTCGCCGAGTCAGGAAGGTAAAGATGCCACGCTGCTCGCAAAAAACCGCATGCATACTGTCTCCAAAAAGAATTTTCAGACCATACTCTCCGATCATCAAAAAGATTATCAAGCACTATTCAATCGAGTAGCCTTTGAGTTGGCTGGTACCTCTGCGCATGATAAATTGCCTACAGATCAACGTATCATACAGTTTTCCAAAGGACCGGCCGATTTGGGGCTGCTGACACTGTATTATCATTTTGGACGGTACTTGTTGATTGCCAGTTCCAGACAAGGAGGGAGACCAGCTAATTTACAGGGGATCTGGAATGATCATGTGCAGCCGCCCTGGGGAAGTAATTACACGACCAATATCAATACAGAAATGAATTATTGGCTCGCGGAAAATACCAATCTTGCAGAATGTCATCAACCGTTGTTTGATTTTATGGATGAGCTGGCTATCAATGGGGCCAAAACAGCATCGATAAATTACAATATCGATAAGGGCTGGGTTGTTCATCATAATTCCAATCTATGGGCCAAAACTTCCCCTCCGGGCGGATACGATTGGGATCCCAAAGGAATGCCGCGCTGGTCGGCATGGCCTATGGCAGGAGCCTGGTTGAGCACACATCTATGGGAACACTACCGTTTTACGGGTGACAAAACGTTCTTGAAGGAGAAGGCCTACCCCTTGATGAAAGGGGCAGCCCAATTTATGTTGCAATGGCTGATTGCGGATCTCGGAAATAAATATCTCGTCACCAATCCGTCCACTTCACCTGAAAATACAATTAAAATAGCAGGTAAAGAATATCAATTGACCATGGCCTCTACCATGGACATGGCGATCATTCGGGAGCTTTTCACAGCTGTTATTCACTCCTGTGCTATACTGAACGTTGATCCTGAATTTAAATCAGCACTAGAACAAGCGAAGGAAAAGCTTTATCCCTATCAGGTGGGCCAATATGGACAATTGCAGGAATGGTTTAAAGATTGGGATGATCCAAAGGATCAGCATCGGCATATTTCCCATTTATTTGGATTATACCCGGGCAATCAGATCAGTTTTGCCGAAAACAAGGCTTTGGCCGCGGCATCCAAGCGTTCATTGCTTTTAAGGGGCGATGTGAGTACCGGCTGGTCGATGGCCTGGAAGACAAATTGGTGGGCGAGGCTTCAGGATGGAAATCATGCCTATAAAATCCTCAAGGATGCCTTAAATTTTATTGATCCCAAATTGGACCGTGAGCAGATGAGCGGTGGCGGAGCCTATCCGAATCTATTTGATGCACATCCACCTTTTCAAATAGATGGGAATTTTGGTGCTACGGCGGGAATGACTGAAATGTTGCTGCAGAGTCATGATGGAGCCGTCCACTTGTTACCGGCCCTACCTGATGAATGGTCTGCTGGGACGATAAAAGGAATTAAGGCCAGGGGAAACTTTACCGTAGATATTGCCTGGAAAAATAACGTATTGACCGAAGCAATGATCGTGTCCAATATTGGTGGTGTTTGTCGTTTGCGTACACCTTTACCCGTTAAAGTTGTCGGTGTCGAATCAAATCAGGCAGCTGTCACAGACAATGCGCTATTATATAAACCGGAACAACTTCCGTATACGGTAGCGGATTCTTCCAAACTGCCCCTTTTAGCTGGTCCAAAAACGTTTGAAGTTCAATTTGAGACCATAAAAGGTAAACGGTACCGTATTGTTCCAATGTAATTCAAAATCCAGGAAAAATGAAATTTACATCAATTGTTCGCGTCATTGGCTGTCTCCTTGGGATCGCAATTTTCCCTTTATTCTTGAGGGCAAAAATGAAGGAAGGTATTTTTGAGCAGG
Source organism: Sphingobacterium sp. UBA2610 (assembly GCF_002339225.1). Classification (NCBI taxonomy): domain Bacteria; kingdom Pseudomonadati; phylum Bacteroidota; class Sphingobacteriia; order Sphingobacteriales; family Sphingobacteriaceae; genus Sphingobacterium; species Sphingobacterium sp. UBA2610. The sequence continues at coordinate 538,771 of NZ_DDKA01000023.1, read as the reverse complement.
AGATCATCCAGACGCTGCGCCCTGTTATCCTAAAGCAGTCCAAGTGGGCGATGAAGCAGAAACCATTGACTGTGACAGCTTATAAGGCAGTTCGGAGTACCGGGGGTATTCATGATTTTTATTCTGAAGGCGATTATTGGTGGCCCGATCCCAAAGATCCCGCTGCGCCCTATATTCAACGGGATGGGATGACTAATCCAGCCAATTTCGTTGAACATCGTAAAGCGATGATCCGCTTCAGCCGAATCGTGGGGGCACTGGCCTCAGCCTATCGTTTGAATCCAGATAAAAAATACGTACAGCAGGCCCTTCGCCATTTAAAGGCTTGGTTCGTGGATGCAGAGACGATGATGAATCCGAATCTTCTTTATGCTCAGGCTATACAAGGGCGTTTTACAGGGCGAGGAATAGGCATTATTGATACCATTCATCTGATGGAAGTTGCACAGGGCGTAAAGATATTTGAAGACGACCCCAATTTTCCACAGGCTGCTAAGGATGCCATACATCGCTGGTTTGCAATCTATTTACGCTGGCTTACAACGCATCAATATGGGATCGATGAAATGAATGCTGCCAATAACCATGGTACCTGTTGGGTGATGCAGGTCGCTGCATTTTCGAGTTTGGTGCAAGACACGGTATTACTCAACAGATGTGCAGATCGCTATGCGCACGTGTTATTGCCGAATCAAATGGAGTCTAATGGCAGTTTTCCGAGAGAATTGCAGCGGACAAAACCTTATGGATACGCGTTGTTTAATCTGGATGCGATGACCATGATCTGCCAGATTTTGTCCAAGACCAACACCTCCCTTTGGCAGTATACATTGTCAGATGGGCGGACAATAAAAACGGGTGTTGATTTTATGGTCCCTTATATTGCAGATAAAGAAAAATGGCCGTATCCGAAAGATGTCATGTATTGGGATCAGTGGCCAATTGCGCATCCGGCACTCGTATTTTCGGCAGAAGCTTACCAGAATAAAGACTATCTGCAGCTTTGGAAAAAGCTTGATCATGCACCTGAACAAGAAGAGGTTGTTCGAAATTTACCCATTCGCAACCCGATTATATGGCTTTGATTTTCCTGGCTCTTTATAAAATAACTTAACCATTTCACCTTAAAAACCTACAGATAACATGAATGTTAATGCGACGTCTTTGCGAAGATATACCCTCTTTTTGCGCTTTCGAAATTTAAAAAGGCCATCCATTGCCAAAGCACTATTTTTGACGGGAATTCTGTGCGCTTTTCAACACGTTGAGGCACAGAGTACCAGGCAGCTGCAAAAAGCGTGGGGCCTTGCAGATCAACAAGCTCAACTACTTTATAAAGAATTGCAGCTCTTGAAAAAAAGGGATTCATCCTTGGTTTCGCCACGTACGCTTTCCACAGATAACGAACTGGTTGCTGTGAAAAGGGGGGACTGGACCAGTGGTTTTTTTCCTGGCGTCCTATGGTTTCTCTACGAAAAGTCGGGAAAACAACAATGGAAGGATCTCGCTTCGGAAACAACAAGGTCGATCGAGGCGGAGCAATTTAATGGTAAGACCCATGATATGGGCTTTAAGATCTATTGTAGCGTTGGAAATGGCTATCGCTTAACCGCAAATCCACAGTACCGGGAGGTGCTTGTACAGGCAGCCAAAACGCTGGCAACCCGTTTCAATCCAACAGTCGGCTGTATACGTTCGTGGGACCACAATAGCCACCGCTGGGACTTTCCGGTTATCATTGATAACATGCTCAATCTAGAATTGCTGTTTGAAGCAACCAAACTCACTGGAGACTCTACTTATTATCAGATCGCGGTGAGCCACGCCAACACAACGCTAAAAAATCATTTTAGACCGGATTACAGTACCTATCATGTGATAGACTACAACCCGAAAACAGGAGCAGTGCAGCATAAAAACACCCATCAGGGCTTAAGTGACGAATCTACCTGGTCGCGGGGTGAAGCCTGGGCACTGTATGGCTATACGATGTGTTACAGAGAAACCGGCGATCCGAAATATTTGCAGCAAGCCGAAAAAGTTGCACATTGGCTGTTTACACATCCTAATATGCCGAAAGACTTGATCCCTTATTGGGATTTCGATGCACCTCATATACCAAATGAACCACGGGATGTGTCGGCAGCGACAGTCATCGCATCGGTGCTGTTGGAATTAAGCACGTATAGCAACCAAGGAAAAGATTATCGTGCAAAAGCACAGACCATATTGGCTAACCTGATAGACCATTACATGTCGCCACCAAATAAAAATCGCGGTTTTATATTATTACACAGTACGGGATCGAAACCTTCCAATACCGAAGTGGATAAACCTTTGAGTTATGCCGATTATTATTTCTTGGAAGCACTACATCGACAAGAAGAGCTGCAGTCCGGAAAAGTGCAATCGGATCTGGTCCGGAAAAATCCAGCGGGACAATTGATCTATTTTCCGGATGCACAGGGAAACGTCATCCCCGACTTTAGCCATGTGGGCTATCATCAAGGTGATCAAAAGCTGCCCAATGTTCCTGTCGTGGTTACGGTAAAACCCAGCATAAATGGCGATGATCAGCAAATTATACAGCAGGCTATCGATGCCGTAGCAGCAAAACCACCTGATAAAAACGGTTATAGAGGTGCTGTTTTGTTAAAAAAAGGCCTGTACACTATACCTGGGAGTTTGGAAATTCATGCCAGCGGTGTGGTGTTGAGAGGTGAGGGGGATGCCGAAGGACAAACCCTGCTTAAAGCAGCAGGCCAGCACCAACGGAGCTTATTGAAAGTTTCCGGTACGGGTAATTATACAGTGGATCAGGCTAGACAACAGTTTGTTAAGCCTGGCTATGGACCTGTAGGGGCTAACTATGTTCTGGTCGATCGTCCGAAGGAATGGAGAGTGGGCGAGCAGGTCCTCCTCTCGTATGAAATGAACGATGCCTGGATTGAAGCGCTTCGAATGAACCAGATTGAAAAAAGAGAAGGGACGAAACAGTGGACAGCGCGGGAATACAAGCTAAATTTTGAACGTACTATTTTAGCCATTCGAGGTGACTCTGTATTTTTTGATAATCCCCTGGTGATGGCGATTGATCCGAGGTACGCAAAAGTGGCCGTCATTCCCTACACCTTCGACGGGCGTATAAGTGAAGTTGGGATCGAAAATATACGGTTCGAGTCTGATTTTGTAAGTGATACGGACGAAAATCACGGCTGGATTGCAATTGATATGGATAAAATAACGAATGGTTGGGTGCGCAATATCACCGCGCGTTATTTTGGCTATGCGGCGGTGAGTCTTGGTGCTTTTGCCAAACAGATTACAGTAATGAAGTCGCGGTGTCTGGATGGAAAATCTCAAATTACAGGCGGGCGGAGGTATTCGTTCAATAATGACGGTCAGCTTAATTTATTTAAAGAACTTTATACGACGGAAGGTCGTCATGATTACGTAACAGGGGCCAGGACCCTCGGTCCGAACGTTTTTAGCCTTTCTAGCGCGGAACGAACACATGCGGATATTGGTCCACATCATCGATGGGCTGTTGGAACCTTATACGATCAAATCGTAACGGATGGTGAAATTAATGTGCAGGATCGGGGTAATTGGGGGAGTGGACACGGTTGGGCTGGGGTGACACAAGTCTTATGGAATTGTACGGTCAAAAGTGCTGCAGTACAACAGCCCTGGACTTCTGGGCAAAATTTTGCCATAGGCGTAAAGGGAGAGAAAGTAGCTGGAAGATTGAAAAATAGAAACGCTGGTTATTGGGAAAATCAAAACCGGATAATGTCGATCGGCTCGCTTTATGAGCAACAATTAAAAGATCGATTAAAGTGATTCTTGTTCGTGTTTATTCAATGGAATGATTATTTTTATCATCCATTTCAATTATATACCTTATGATGCCACTACGTGTTTTTGTGCGCTGTTTTTGCTGTGCTTTAGCGTTAATTTCTGTTTTGCATGCGCAGGAAAAAAACTATCGTTTTTTACACTTGGATGTCAATGAAGGTTTGTCTCAGGGCAGCGTTTTCGCTATTGCTCAAGATTATTTGGGTTTTATGTGGATCGGTACCCGTGATGGCTTAAATAAGTACGACGCCAGAAAGTTTACGATTTACCGCAGCAATCCACAAGATAGCCTTTCCTTAGAGCACAACTTTATTCAAGCGATTACGGAAGATAACAAAAGGCGGCTTTGGATAGGGACAATGACAGGACTGAATTTATACAATCGTGCGTCAGACAATTTCATCCGTATACCCTTACCTACCGTTGAGAGTAGCAGTGGAAAAATGGATGTCAACGTTCATCAGATCTTTCAGGATTCCAAGGGCAAGATTTGGATTGCGACAAATATAGGCTTGTATAAGATTAAAGAGGGCCGGCATCTCGAAGCGGAATTGGTCTTCAATGAGATTACCGTTGAAAGAAGCCAGGGAAAAGAATACTATCGTAATTTTCGAACCGTGTATGAGGATCGCAGAAAGCGATTGTGGTTTTGTACTGATGATGCCATTGTACTCATGCAGGCCGCATCGAAAGATGGAAATAGTTTAAAGGTTCTACGGACTTACTTCAAAGAGAAATCAGTAGATAATAAAGTTAATCAACGGTTTCAGGCCGTATTGGAGGTTAGTCCAGGTATATTCTGGGTAGGCACGAAATATAATGGGATTCGGATTATCAATGAGCATACAGGCGAAATATCCTCGTTAACTGAAGCGGGCAATCATACAGGTTTGGCCAGTCAAGATGTACGGTCCTTAAAAAAAACAGTTGATGGAAAGATTTGGATCGGAACATTCAATGGCCTATATGTTTATCAAAATGGAAAACTGCTTTTTATTCAGGCAGACGATGGAAATCCCAATAGCTTAAGCAATAATTCCATTCGTCCTATATTTCAAGATAAGAGGGGATCTATTTGGATCGGAACCTATTTTGGAGGGGTCAATATCTATGACAAGGATATTCCCAATTTTCAGAATTTTACCCATCAAGCTAAACGCAATAGCTTAAGTTACAATGTGGTGAGCGCTTTTGTTGAAAATGGAATGGGAGAACTTGTAATTGGAACTGAGGGTGGAGGATTGAATTATTTTAATCGGCGTACGAATTCGTTTTTTAGTGAACGTCACGATAAAAATAACCTGAATGGCCTAAGTCATAACAATGTGAAGTCCATCTGTCTAGATAAGGGAGGGAACTTATGGGTAGGTACCTATGACGGTGGATTGAATTTAAGACGAAAGGGGCAACAAGGCTATGAACATTTTCGTTTCGATCCCAATGTAAGTAATGGCCTGGCAAACAATAATGTCTATGCAATCTTAGAGGATCGCAATGGCGATATTTGGATTGGCACGTTCGGTGGCGGACTACAGGTGCATCGTAAAAACCAGAAAGTGGGATCTTTCCAGACATTTGATGTGGCAGGAAAGCAATTGAGCTCCAATATGGTGCGCGCTTTGCTAGAGGATTCAAAAGGTAATCTATGGATCGGTACTTCCAATGGGTTAAATCTAAAACTAGCCGGTACCGATAAATTTGTTTCCTTTCTAAATGACAAGAAAGATTCTCTTTCAATTAGCGGAAATGATATTGTGAGTATCCATGAAGATCGAAAAGGACAGATTTGGATCGGTACCTATATGGGCGGGCTCAATCGCTATCTTCCGGAGAAGAAAGCGTTCAAAAGGTTCAATGAACGAAATGGATTGCCGATCAACAATGTTTTTGCGATGTTGAGCGATCTGAAAAACAAATTGTGGTTGAGTACAAATACAGGGATTTCTTGTTTCGACCCCCTATCGGGTCATGTACGCACCTATACGAAGACCGATGGTCTTCCTGGCAACGAATATATTCAAAATGCAGCAGCAATGTTGCGGGACGGAAAACTTGCCTTTGGAAGTTTCTCCGGCTTCACCCTATTTAATCCGGATAGTTTAAGTGTCAATAATTATATTCCCCCCATTCAGTTTACAGAGCTGAAATTATTCAATAAAACAGTTCTCCCAGGTATTGATGCTGTTATTCCCAAAGATATATCCATGATGGATGAATTGATACTTGATCATAATCAAAATGTTTTTAGTCTCGAATTCAGTGTGTTGAATTATGTCCATCCGGAGAAAAATCAATACGCGTATTATCTGAAAGGTTTTGATCAAGACTGGAATTATGTGAGCAATCCCGTGGCTACGTATACCAATTTAGACCCTGGTACCTACGAGCTTTGGGTAAAGGGGGCTAACAACGATGGGGTATGGAACGAAAAGGCAACGGTTTTGAAGATTAAAGTGCTGCCAGCACCCTGGAAGACATGGTGGGCCTATAGCGGCTATTTTCTTCTTTTTGCTGCGGCCGGTTTTTTGGTTATCCGATTTTTCCACGGCCGGAATAAATTGAAACAGGACCTTTTGATTCGGCAAATAGATTCGGAAAAACAGGAGGAGCTCCATGAAGCAAAACTGAATTTCTTTACCAATATCTCCCATGAATTCCGTACGCCATTGTCATTAATTATCGGGCCGTTAAATCAATTAAAAGGCGACCGATCGCTTTCAGCGTATGCACAGGAGCACCTTGGTTATGCGACGAGAAATGCCGATCGGTTGATGAATCTGGTCAATCAGCTGCTTGATTTCAGAAAACATGAAGGCGGAAAGATGAAATTGTTTTGCCAAAAGGTTCATCTTGCTACGTATTTGGAAAACATTCGCCAGAATTTTCACTTTATTGCCGAAAAAAATAATATTCAGTTTTTTCTGGATAATAAGGTAAGTCCTAATTACGTTGCAGGTTTCGATCCGGAACAATTTGAAAAAGTCCTTGTCAATTTGATTTATAATGCGTTTAAATTTACGGATAAGGGAGGTAAAATAAAGATACAGGTTGAGCTAGAAGTGGAAGGTGAGTTGGAGAAATTGCTTGTTTCCGTTTGGGATTCCGGGCGTGGAATCCCACCCAAAGATATTCCTTTTGTATTTGAACAATTTTATCAGGCCAATACAAAAGGCTTGTCGGCTACCAACGGTGGAATAGGTTTGGCACTTTGCCGTTCCATTGTCCAGTTGCACGGCGGGAAACTCACTGTTGAAAGCAATATGGCACAGGAAACGACAGACTACAATACGGTATTTCGGATCAGCCTGCCCCAGAGCGCTGTCGTCATCGAAGAGCTACCGGTCTTAACGGATACTCCAGGGATGATATGCGCTGACCCAGCAGATGCCGGTATGCCCTATGTGGATACTACAAAAACAGCACTTGAGCGTCCTGCGGCGGAGGAAGATAAACCCATCATACTTGTTGCCGAGGACAATGTGGAGCTACGTTGTTTTATATGTGAAAATTTACGAAAAAAATATATTGTTTTGGAAGCCAACGATGGTATTGAGGCCCTGGAATTGGTGCAAACAAAACAGCCCGATATTATCATTTCGGATGTAACGATGCCCAACTGTGACGGAATCACACTTTTGCAGCAGATTAAAAATGATAGCAGTTCAAATCATATTCCGGTGATTCTTTTGACAGCCCGCACAGCTGATCCTTATATCACAGAGGCATTTGAAATCGGTACAGATGATTACATTACCAAGCCCTTCAGTATGCCGCACCTCATTCAGAAAATTTCTAACATCTTACAGACGCGGAAAAGGTTGGAGGAAAAATTTGTACAGCATTATCTTCTTGGAGCGCAGGGAACAGATCTGCCCGAAAGAACTCGTTTCTTGGATCAGGTGTTGAAGATTGTTGAAGAAAATCTGGGCTGCGAAGATTTTGGCGTGCTTGATCTTACAAAAGCCATCGGTGTGAGCCGCTCTGTTTTGTACCGCAAGATTAAGCAGCAAACGGGACTGAATCTGGTTGAATTTATTAATATGGTCCGTCTCAAGAAAGCAGCCTATATTTTGGTGAACGATACAGGTTTGAGTATCAGCGAGGTGGCTTATCAGGTCGGGTTCAATGATCCAAAGTATTTTAGCAAATCATTTAAGAAATTCTATAAGGAGAGTCCACGTACCTATGTTGAAAAATTCGGTGTAAAGGAAAGTAGCAATTTAGAAAAATAAGCAAGGGTTTTCGTGATTTGGTCAGCAGCAGCGAGGACAGCAGACTGAATTTTTTTTCGGTCAAAAAAAAGGTTTTCAAACGGGGAGAATGAAAACCTTCAATAACCAATTATAAACCTAAATTATGATGCAACAAATATAGTTGTTTTTAATACTATTTTAAAAATAATTCAACTTTTAAGTATAGTTTTGTAGCTGTCCAGCTACAGGTTAATATTGCCCTGTCGCTGAAAGAACCTGCCCATAGCTTATACGCTTTTGACCAATTTATGAATAACGTATAAAGTGGTCAATCCCAACAGCGCAAATATGCCATAACCTAATCCAATCTGAAACTGCGAAGAAGGGTTTACCAAGCTTACCGTGATGTAACTGAGTGAAGAGGTCAGCAGGTAGGTAATTCCGCCAACCAATCCGCCGGCGATACCTGCCGACAATGGAAACCTCCCTAAACAGTAGCTGAAATAATTGTTAAAAATAAATCCTGCTGTACAATGTACAGCAAATGCGAAAAATGTCAATGTATAGAGATTTGACAGGTAAGGTGAAACCAAGAGCATACATACAATCAGGCTGATCTGAATGAAGTTGGCGATTCTCAACTTCGGAACCAAGGCTCTTTTAATAAGGGCTTTACCAATAAAACCACCACACATCCAAGCTAAGCCCATAATTAGCGAGGTATAACCGGTTGTGATTGCGCTATAGCCCAGCTGGTGTTCAATAAAAAAGGGACCGCTGAGGTTGTAGAACATGACAAGACCGTAGGATATACCGCACATGACTATACCGAAGGTAAAATCATTGCTTTTAAGCATCATTTTAAATTCGCCAATCAGGTAGTTGATATGGAGAGGTTTCTTCTGTTTGATTGTTTCGCCAGAAAAGATCAGTTCAAGGATGAAAAGTACAGCACTGTAAACGGCCAGAACCATAAAGTTAGAACGCCAACCAAATTGTGTCTGAAGGTAGCCGCCAATAAAAGGAGCGACAATCGGACCGATCGACCAGACGATGGTCATAATGCTGAGGTAGTGCTTGCGCTGTTCACCTTCGTAGACATCCACAAAATAGGCTCTTTTTGAGATGACCACGAATGCCGATAAGATGCCCTGTAGAATACGCATCAGGTAAATAACCCAAATATCTTGCGTGCTTGCTGTAATCCAGAAACTGACAATGAAAAGGAAAAGTGATATCAGGTTGATGCGATATCTTCCCCAAGCGTCAACCAACGCTCCTGTAAAGAACTGAGCAACACCATAGCTGATTAGAAAAAGCGAAAGGGTTAGCTGGATTTTGCTTTCATTCAAGCCAAGCTCCTGAGCCATTTGTGGCATCGACGGAAGATAAATATCGGTCGCAAGTCCCGTAATCGGAACAAGTGCAAATGCTAGTATCGTCGGGATAAAAGATTGCTGTGGTTTAGTGTTTTTTTCCATCCTTTAATTTTTTAAATTTCGCGTCTCTATGGACGTTCATGCAGCCAGCCACTTTTTTCTCTTTGACCTGCTAAATATGATGTGGACAAAAGTAGCTTCATTGCCTGTTTCGAAAGATATAGAATTCAAACAAATTATTGTGAAAATCAAACAGGCCTGTTGCGAAAAGCTAAAGGCGGTATGCCCGCATGTTTTTTGAAATAATTACTGAAGTTTGCGGGTTCCTCAAAACCCAGGGCATAAGCGATTTCATTGATATTCCAGCTGCTATGTTGGAGGAGGGCTTTTGCTTCCTGTGTGATGCGTAGTGCGATGAGTTCTTGTGTGGTTTTTCCTGTATTTTGTTTCAAAGCCCTGTTTAGCGAATTGACATGGATATTGAGCTGCTGTGCATAATCCGTTGCATTTTTAAAACGAAGCAAATTTTCGGTGTCAATCGGAAATTGGCGTTCCAGTAGCTCTAAGAAAAGATGGGAAATACGCTGATTGGCGTTTTGGTAAGGTGATATTCCCTCATTTGGCGCTAGTTTTAATGTTTCTAAAACGAGTAACTGCAACTGATTCCGGATAATTTCATATTTGAACGAAAAATCAGATAGCAGTTCCGCATTGATGCGCTGAAAAATGTGATTGAAAAGATCGACCTGTTCGTCCGTTAAGAAATAGACGGGGCTACCACTCGGATTGAAAAAATGGCTTTCGAGGATGTTGTGGTTGTAATGTTTGTCCTCCTGAATGAATTTTTGTGTAAAAAGACAGAACCATCCTTTTTGATCGGGATTGTCTGTTTCCCAAGAGTAGGGAACAAGCGGACTTGAAAATACAAGCGCTGGACGGTCAATAGGGATCCATTGATCGCCATAATGCAGTTGACCCTCGCCGATCATAAGGGATATTTTGAAATAATCTTTTCTATTGTACGGTGATTTTAAGGGACAATGCTCACGAGAAAATACGTTAAAATGAGAAATTTGTTCGGGCGAGGAGCCTATTGGGTAATTGGATTCTCGAAATACCCGTTGATAGAAATCAATTATATTTTCAGAAGTTGTCATGACGCAAAGTTATAAAAATCAAACCTTTTGTTCTGCGCAAGATTCCTCCCGGTCAGTCATTGATTGGTAAAATATGAACTGGAGCAAAAAGGAAGGTCCCATCACCTCGTTAGCTATGACTAGCCCGGGTGATGAGACCTTTGAGAGGGAACCGATTGTTATAAAAGGAAGCGACTATTGGGATCTAGATTTAAGAAACTCCTTGACAAATTCATCGTCGTTTAAGTCAGGGTAGTCTTTATATACACGATCAATTTCTTCTTGCTGTCCGATGGAAAGGTTTTCGTCGGGGTTCAGACACCAGATACCTTTCATCAAACCTTGTCTACGGAGCACCTCATGTAAGCCTGGTATACAGCCATGGAATGCATTTGCTGGGTCAAAAAATGCGGCATTACTGTCTGTGACAGCAATCGCTTTGCTTAGGAGATGGCTCGCATGGAGGTTATTGGGATTCTGTTTGTATGATTTTATTTCCCGAAGGAGCTCAACGGCCTTTGCCGTCCAAACGGCCCAATGACCTAGTAAACCACCTTTAAATTCTATGGAGACGTTTTCTCCAGCTACGGGGAAATTATACACGCTCATCAGATCGTTGACAATATTGTCATCATTGCCCGTGTACATGGCAATTTGATCTCGCCGGCTGGAGTTGGCTATAGCACGCATAACGTCTAATGTCTGGTAGCGGTTGAAGGAGGCGCACTTGATGGCGACGACGTTGTCGATTTCGGCAAACTGCTGCCAAAAGGAATAAGAGAAAATACGGCCACCAACGGCAGGTTGAAGATAGAATCCAAAAACAGGAATAATAGCTGCTATTGCTCTGACTCGATCTAATATTGCATTTTCAGTCCAGCTTTGGAGTCCGCCCATACTCAAAAGTCCGATATCATAACCGTATTGAAGTGCCGTGTTTGCCTCCTGTACCGCTTGTTCTGTGGCGCCGCAGATGCCCGCAATTCTGATAAATGGTCGTTGGAGCTCAGCTTTATCGACTTCTTCGCTAGCCCATCGCAACACGGTTTCAAAAAGATTGATCTCAGGGTCCCGGATTTCAAACTGGGTTGAATGTACAGCGACAGCGATTCCGCCCGCTCCACTGGCTATGTAATACTGGGTCAGGAGTCGTTGATGTGCTTCGTCAATGCTGCGGTCCTCATGGAGGGCGAGGGGGTGCGCCGGAATGACCGTCCCTTCCCAAAGCAACTGTTGTAATTTGTTGTCTAAAGTTTTCATTAGAATTTTCCTTTTCGTTCTTGAAAGTGCGTGTCTTTGTTCCATAGTTCGCCACCTTGGATCAACCATTTGGCTGTAATGTCTATCGCTTCCCGTATGGTTGTCTTCGGGTAGCCAAATAAACGATGGCATTCGGAAGCGTTGTTTAGTAAAGCAGTTCCGGCGGGCTCATTCACAAAGATGGGCCTAGTGTTGAAATGCTCAGCAAAGCGCTCTGCGATCCATCGTGTAGAAAGAATTTCAGGCCCCGTGACATTCAGTATTTTGGCCGGAGACTGACAATGCAATAATGATCTTAAGGCAATTTCGTTGGCATCTCCCTGCCAGATGACATTGACGTTTTCGGTTGTCAAATCTATTGGGAGCTGCCCTTTGACCGATTTGGCAATTTCGACGAGCACACCGTAGCGAAAATCCACCGCATAATTCAATCGGTAGATCAGGGTAGGTGTACCATTTTTCTTCGAAAAATACTCGAATATGCGCTCTCTACCCAAGCAGGATTGTGCGTATTCACCGACAGGCTCGGGCGTTCTTTCCTCGGAAACGCCGCCATTGCTTATCGGCACAAAGGGCAGTACGTTACCCGAAGAAAAAGCAACAATGTTGGAGTCTCGAAAATGAGAAGCTACCATTCCGGGAAGATAGGTGTTCATTGCCCAGGTGAAATCTTCATTTCCTGTGGTGCCGAACTTATGTCCTGCGAGGTAAATGACATTCGGAACCTGTGGAATCTTTTTGAGTTCTTCCTCATTCAGCAGGTCGCAGGCGATGGTCTCTATGCCTAGATCTTCCAGTTCCTGTTGGAGTTCCTTGGTTGAAAAACGCGAAACACCAATGACCTTTTTGTCTATTCCTGCAGCTTGAATAGCCCGCATGGCTAGTTTTGCCATGCTTGGCCCCATTTTTCCGCCAATACCTAGGAAAAGGATATCACCTTGTATCTTTTTTATATCTTCAATTAGATCTAATGATGGTGCAAGTATTTGCTGTTCCAATTCCGCTAAATTGTTATGGTCCATGTCTGAATTATTTGATTAAATTATAGAAATTACTAAAAGCAAGAAAAACGAGTAAGAGAAGTCCGAGGATTGCCCATAACCTTGTTAGTGGGCTGTTTCTGAGCGCACCCATAATTTCTTTGTCGTTTGCGATCAGAAAGAGGATAATGCCAATAAAGGGAACAAGAAAAATGGTGATGCTTTGGGCAAAAACAATAAGCTCCAAGGGGAGATTTCCGAAGATCAGTGCGATGGCAGACCCAAAAATCATGACCAAAGAAATAAAGAGTTTCACTTTGGGGTGATTGAGATTGTTGCCGAAGCCAAAGGTATCGCCCAGTAATGAACCGCCTAATACAGCATTGCCGATCAAGGAAGAAAAGGAGGCGCCGAAAAGACCGATAAAAAAGAGGTGTGAGGCGTAGCTTCCCAAAAGCGGTTCCAATGCACGGCCCATCTCAGCGGCAGAACTCAATTTGATGCCTTGCGGATGAAGGGTATTTGCAGCGCAGACCATCACGGCAGCACTCATGATCCCGAGTATAATGATGCCGATTCTGCTCCCGACTATTTGCCGTTCCGAAGTCTGCTTGTTGGACGACAGTTTTCTTCTTGACTGCACAAGATAACTTTGATAAAACGCACCCACAATCGAAAAGCAAGACGCTGTGAAAGCAATAATTAAACCCATTGATAAAGGCGGGAGGCTTGGAATAAAACCTAAGAAAAAGTCCTGTGCAGACGTCTTTGTCATTATGGCTGTGGATAAAAAAGCAAATAGCATAAGGATAATAAGTGCTAGCATCAGTTTTTCCAGTAGCGCATAGAAAGACTTGAAGAACAACAGTAAAATGCCGATGACATTAAAAACGATGATCCATATTTTGGGGTTTGTCCCCGTTGCTTCCGAAACAGAAATGGAGACCCCTGTGGCATTTCCGGATTGAAAACAGGTTGCGACAAGGAAGATTCCGAGGCCAATGATGATGGCGGTTGTTTTACCAAATTTCTGGCGAATCAAGGTAAGTAAAGATTCGTCTCTCGCAATGCCGATACGTGCCGCCATATTGGTGAAAACCATCATAAAAAAGATCGCGACGACGACAACCCATAATAGGGCGAAGCCATAATCTGCACCCATTTTTGATGTGATGGTCATTTTGCTGGGCCCGAAAACCAGGGCGGCGGTAATGATGCCGGGACCTAAGATGGATAGCCAATTTTTAAACAAAGAGGGTTTTGGCTCGAGGTTATTTTCCATGAGATTTATCGTAATGAGGTTAAATGCTGTTGGTTGATTTTAGGTGCAGAATTTCCAAAGTGTGTACGGATATAATTGGTAATTTCAATGACCTCTTCATTTTTCAGGAATGAAAAAGATGGCATTGCGCTCTCGTATTTGACCTTGGCTATTGTTTTGTCTTTCAGTCCGTGGAGGATAACCCGCAATAAAGGTGCTGGGTCGCCTTTGACAAGAGATGAATTGGCTAATGGGGGGAAGGTGTTTGTAAGTCCCTTTCCATCTGCTTTATGACAAGATGCACAATACGCTTCGTATAAGGCTTGACCACTTTTGGTCGGGGAGCTGACGGCGTTGGCTGCAACGGGCTTAATCATTGGCGCAACGGCTTTATCGGTAATGCGGAGTCGGTAGATCACGTCGTCATCGGGTTTTGGAAACCCCTTTTGTGGATTCCAGTCCCGGTTGCTTGAACAGAAATAAATGTCCCCATTGGGTAAGGTCAATACGGATCTTAGCCGGCCAAGTTGATCTTTGAATAGGATCTTCTCATCGACGATCTGCTGCCCATCGGCAGATAATTTTAGGATACGTAGAGACTGATTTTTTAACGTCGCAAGCAATAAGCTATGTTGCCATTCAGGGATAACGTTGGAACCGTAATAGGCCATACCAGATGGTGCAACGACTGGAGTCCACGATTTAATAGGTTCCTGTCTTGGGGACTTTTTGGCGATAGCTTTTTCCTTTTCCGTGTCAATCATGCCTTCGATCTGTGGCCAGCCATAATTTTTTAGCGGTTGGATCAGGTTGATTTCATCTTCGATGGCATCGCCATGTTCGGAGGTGTAAATTAAGCCTTTTGCATCATGGGTAAGTCCTTGCATGTTTCGAAATCCCCAGGCATATACATAGCTGTTTTTAATTGGATTGTCTTTGGGAATGCTCCCGTCGAGATTGAGGCGTAAGATTTTACCGTTTAATGAGCTGCTGTCTTGTGCGAAGGTATCACTTGCGGCATCTCCTGTAGCCCAATATACTTTTTTGTCTGTCGAAACAATAACTCGGGAGCCGTTATGTCCCGTGTTTCCGGGGATCTGTAAAAGCAATTTTGGGTTTGACAACTTGCCTGCCGTATTATAATCGTAGCGATATAGGTTGGAAAAAATAAGGCTATCTTTTTTGCTGGTGTAAGAAAGGTAAAGATAAGCTTGCTGCTGTTCCGGCTGATAGAGCGCCATTCCCAAGAGTCCCAGGGTGCGCTGATGGTATACGTCGGTCAGGCTGTCCACCAAAGTAACAACTTTTGTTTTTGTATCCAGTCTTCGTATACTTCCTCCGATTTCAGAAAACAGAATGGCGTTATTGACCCGGTCATATTGTAAATCCCAGGGCACATGGAGTTTTGTAGCTTCTTTGGTTAGCGCTAGTATGCTGTGCTCCAGTTGGATGTTATTTATGGGTTTACGTTCTCCTTCTGTCTCGGAAGAACAGGAAGAAAGCAGCGGGATCAGCGATACAAGCCAAATAGAAGTTTGTTTTTTCATATAGGATCTACGGTTATTCCTTTGATTTATGTGGTTAGTCAAATGTAGTTGAATAAAAATAAATATACAAAAAATAAGTTAAATTGTATACAAAAATATTTTATCGGCCTAAGGTAAATACGATTTAGTTTATAATCTGGTGGGCAAAAATGTGGTATTATAGATTTGTCACGAACTTGTTAGCAGGGCTATTTTTGTAAAAAAGTGAAAAAAATATTGAATTGTATACAAAAAATATATATTATTGTATTCACTATGATAAAGTAAAGAAGAGGAATTGCGATCGCATAGGGGTCGAAAATTATTTTTCTTAAAAAATACCAATAAACTAAAGAGCTTATAAATCATTTATTTAACCACTTTAACCTGAGTATTCATGATACTAAAGCAGATTAAAATCCGGGATGTAATAAACAGGAGTTGCCTGTTGGTAGGGCTACCTTTTATTTCGATGGCTGCATTGGCAAATGTACCTTCTTCCCCTAATAATGGAAAGATTCCGATCTCGGATGTTCTAAATCCTTCGCCGGGTTTAGCTAAATTTCAGCAGCAGCTTGTCGGGCAGGTGCTGGACGCCAAAGGGCAGCCACTGTCCGGTGTGGAAGTGCGTAACCTTAAAAATGCAACTGTTACCGTTACGGATCAAGAAGGCCGTTTTAAATTAACGGGTTCGGTTTCAGATCAGATTCAATTTCGGTTAATCGGTTTTAATACAAAAGTGGTGTCGGGGAAAGACGTGCAGGCTTTGGTGCTTGATGCGAGCGAAAATGCGCTGGATGAAGTGGTTGTGGTGGGGTATGGTAAGCAGAAAAAAGGCAACTTGACTGGTGCAGTGGCCAGTGTCAATTTTGACCAATCTACTTCAAGCCGGGGGCTTTCCAATGCCTCGCAGGCCTTACAGGGTGTTATTCCCGGTTTGGCCGTAAGTCAAAACTCAGGGATGGCCGGAAATAATGCAGCGGATCTTTTGATCCGGGGCTTGGGGACGGTCAATAGTGCTGGACCGCTGATCGTGGTCGACGGGATGCCCGATGTCAATATGAACCGTGTGAATGTGAATGATATTGAAAGTGTGACCGTGCTAAAAGATGCTTCTTCCGCTGCTGTATACGGTTCCAGAGCGGCCAACGGGGTTGTATTGATTACGACAAAGTCTGGTAAAAGAAACAGTAGGACGGCTATTTCCTTTAGTGCCAACAAATCGCTGGTGAAACCTACCCGCTCTTTTGATTTTGTTAATAATTATGCAAAAGCAATGACGGCTACGCAAAGGGCCCAGGCTTATAATACCGCTGCATCTGCATTCAATTTTAAAAATGGAACGATCGACGAATGGTTGGCTTTAAGTATGATCGACCCGAGATTGTATCCAAGTACCGATTGGTGGGATGTTATTCTTCGCAATGGTCAAAGCGGGAATTATAATGTTTCCATTAATGGGGGGACTGAAAATAACAATTACTATTTGTCTGTGGGTATGCTGGATGAGAAGGGGATACAGATCAATAATGATTTTAAACGTTATAATGCTGCATTTAACTTCGAAACAAAAGTAACCAATACCATCGGTGCTGGGGTCCGGTTCTCCGGAAATTGGTCCGATTACCGGTATAACTACGAGGATGGTATGACTGCCAACTCAACAAGTGGAATGGATTTGTTTACCTCGCCAGCAGGTATATTGCCTTATGATCCTATGACCGGTTTTTATGGTGGAGCAATGTCTTACAATGAAAGCCCGCAGGCCAATAATATTTATGCGGATTACATGACGCGCAACCAGAACCACATGAATCAAAAGCAGGCTCTGGTGAATGGTTATTTAAACTGGAAGCCGTTCAAAGGGTTTGAGGCTAAAGTGGATTATGCCCTAAATTATGACACGCGTTTTCAATGGAAGGCAGATATGCCGACAAAATTGTATAACATCCGGACAGGATTGTCTATCCGGGATCTTGTGCCAACAAATGATGGGATCTATAATACAGACCGGAACAATTACAAAACACAGCTGAACTTCAAGTTGAGTTATGATCATAAGTTTGGCGCTAATCATGATTTCTCTGCTTTGGCCGTGTATTCCGAAGAATATTGGAACAATCGTGTTTTGGCGGGTAGTCGCTTAGATCGTTTGCATCCTAGTTTACATGAAATCGATGGTGCATCTGAAGATGTACAAAATGTGTCGGGATCATCATCGGCGGAAGGTTTACGTTCTTATATCGGACGATTAAATTATACAGCCTTTGGAAAGTATATGTTTGAAGGGAACTTCCGGGTAGATGGTTCTTCGCGTTTCTTGCCGGGCGATCAATATGGTTTTTTTCCTTCCGCGGCAGTGGGGTGGCGGATCTCAGATGAGGCGTTTATGTCGGCATTTAAGGAGAAGATTAGCCTGAGTTCGGCTAAATTTAGAGCTTCTTATGGTTCATTGGGTAATAATAGTGGTGTAGGCTTGTATGAGCAGAAACAATCTTTGGTGTCCAGTCCCTACTATCTGATTGACAATAGTACAGGAACAGGGTCTGTTGTCAAGGGGTTGATCAATAAAAAACTGATCAACTATGACCTTACCTGGGAAAAGACACGTGTGTTTAATTTGGGCTTGGACCTTGGGTTCTTTAAAAATAAACTGACGGCCGAGTTGGATTACTACGAAAGAAAGACGATCGGTATGAACAGACCTTCGGATGTATCGATGCATCTGACGGGTTTATTTGCTGCACCGCGACGCAATATCGGCGATATGATGAATAAAGGGCTGGAAGCAAATGTGACCTGGAATGATAGAAAAGGTGATGTGGGTTACATGCTGAACTTTAATGTGGGCTACAACAAGAACAAGCTATTGTCTTGGAATGAGCAGTTGCAAAGAGGTTCGGTATTTATTGATATGCCTTATAATTTTATCTATGCTTTCGAATCGTTGGGCATTGCGCAGTCTTGGCAGGATGTCTATAATGCAGTTCCTCAGGGGGCTTCTCCGGGAGATATTTTGTTGAAAGATGTCAATGGTGACGGCAAATTGGATGCGAATGACCGCGTGGCATATCCCGCTTACCAATTGGGTAGGCCAAAGGTAAATTACGGATTTAGAGGTTCTGTTGACTACAAAGGTTTTGATTTCTCTTTCCTGTTGCAGGCTGCTACCGGACGAAAAGAATTTTGGATGAACAAAGCGAATTCGAACTTTTTAGGGACGGCAAATCAGGCGATTACGGAAGATCAGTGGAATAATATGTGGAGCCTGGACAATCGCGATGCCGATTATCCTAAATTGCTTCCAAGTACATTGGGATCAACGAGTCCAAACGCGTACTTGAGTACATTTTGGTTGCAAAACATGTCTTATTTAAGGGTTAAAAATCTGCAGCTTGGCTATACTTTTAAGAAAGAATTACTGATGAAGCTGGGGATCCAGAAGTTGCGTGTATTTGGTTCGGTAGATAATTTGGCGGTTTTGACGAGTTTTAAAGGCTTAGATCCGGAGAAAAGTACCTATACCAATGATGCCTATCCGATGACGAAGAGTTTTGTGGTTGGACTGAATGTAGACTTATAATATTTGAACTTATGAAATCGATATATAACATCGTGTTTATTTCTTCTTTGTTGCTTCTTGGTTTATCCGCGTGCCGCAAAGATTTGTTAAATCAAAATCCAACAACAACGCCAAGCTCTGAAACGTTCTGGGTGGACGAAAATGACGCGCTTGCTGCATTAATGGCAAACTATTCTATATTTAGACCTTGTTTTGACCGTGACTATCATTTTGATGGACATGGTGATTATCTGAAGGTGTACAATACCGGTGCGGCGCCTATTTCATTAACGGTGAATAGTCCGATGAATTATGGTTCCGGTGCGTCGGCAATGTATAGAGCATTGTATGGATCTATATTCAGTTCTAACTTTGTGATCGAAAATACCAATGCGCGCTTGCTGCCCGTAGCAAAAACTGATGCTGTAAAACAGACCTTGGAAACAATCGTGGCGGAAGCCAAATTGCTGCGTGCCATTGCCTACTTTAGACTGATTTCCTTATGGGGCGATGTACCTTATTTTTATAAATCGGCACCGGCGCCTGCAGAGGCTGATACGGTGCGTAGAATGCCTATTGCGCAGCTGAAAGATTCCATTATGGCTGATTTAAATTACGCTGTGGACAAGTTGCCGAATAAGGGGGCTGCAATTGGTCGTGCCGGTAAGCCTGCCGCGTTGGCCTTCCGTGGTAAGTTTCAATTGTACTGGGGTTCGTGGAAGAAAAATGGATGGCCCGAATTGGATGGATTTGTGCAATCTGCTGCCGACGCTAAGTCGGCCTATACGGCGGCAGCTGCGGATTTTAAGCGTGTGATCAATGATTTTGGTATCAAAATGTTTAGAAATGGTGACCCAGGTTCATGGGGTGAATTGGGGAAGGCAGATGTGCTCCCAAATTATTACTACATGTTTATACCTTCTACGGGCAACTTGAGTCAAGATGAGGAAATGGTCATGGTGCTTACCCATGGCGGTGTGGGTACAAAACAGAGTGAGGAATATCAACGTGTGTGGACTGGGCCATTGGTGTCTTTAGGGCAGAACCAAGCTATTCCGCGTTATGAATTGGCCGACCGTTATCAATCTACCATTACGGGAGATTTCTTGCCCAAGATGGTTCAGCTAGATCCAGTGAAAAATCCGGCAGCACGTACAACAGCAAATTCAGCGGTGAACCCTGAGTCGTACCGTAATCGCGATTATCGCATGAAAGCGACTTTGTTGTGGGATTATGAACTGATTATGGGGATGAGCCCTACGGAGACGACAGGTTATATTCCTTTTGTCTACAAAACTTGGGGTGCTGCGGTGACGGTTAACGGTGTCTCTTACAAAACTTCCTTCACCGATAATACCACAAATCTCTCGGGATTACAATCGCGTAAATTTGTGCGCAATTATGGTGGTGTGGCACGTAGTGACGGAAATTACAATTGGCCTTTGATGCGCATTGCAGACGTGTATCTGATGTATGCTGAAGCGACCAATGAGATTGGTGGTCCACAGGCGGATGCGATTGATTTGGTTAATAAGGTCAGGCGCCGTGGTAACTTGCCCGCGCTTGCTGGTGCTAAAACCGCTTCTCGTGATACTTTTTTTGATGCTATAGAACAGGAAAGGATTGTAGAGTTGTTTGGTGAAGGACAGCGTGCCTTTGACCTGCGGAGATGGCGTAAACTGGAAACCGTATTTGGTAAGCCTTATGGTGATGGGAAATGGTTCCAGGATAGTTTTGGGAATAATTGGGAGCGCTTTTTCTTCAATGAGTCTGAGTTGACTTATCAAAAGTGTTATATCTATCAAATCCCGGAAACAGAACGTTCGCGGAATCCGAATTTAACACAAAATATACCTTGGAAATAAGATGGTAACACTTGACTGTAATAAGATGAAATATACATTATTTTTAATCGGCATGCTGTTCGTTAGCTTGTCCGGTTGTAAGGATGATTATCCAATGGATGAGGATGGTTTGTTGATCACGACCAGGTCGGAATGTTATGTCAGTAGTTTTGAACTGTTGGGCGCCGATTTTCAGACGGTACGGACCAAAGCTGCCTTGGTAGATACCGTTGAGCAAACCATAAAAGTGGAGGTGCTCTTTGGTACGGATTTGAAAAATCTATACCCACAGTTTTCATTGGTCACCGATGCGGTATTAGATCCTAAGATTTTAGGAAAACAAGATTTTTCCAATTTGGATACGCCACGTGAATGGACTGTTGTGTCTGGAAATAGAAAGGTTCGTAAGACGTATAAAGTTTATTTGACAGTACAAAAATAAGTAAGCTGATGAAAACAAATTATTTAAAAATAGGGCTACTGTCCATTGGATTTGGGCTCTTGCTGTTAGGTTCTTGTAAAGAAGAAGCTTATGAAATTCCAAAAGCAAAAGATGGTTTGCAAAACGATATCATTAAGCGCTCTTTAGGGCCAAATGTGGTTGGTGCTACCATAGACTTTGCTTATGCGGCGGCGATATTACCAGATCAGGGGAAGCTCACATCGATAGCTGTGGAAGCCAGCATTGCGGGTGATGTGGGTACTGTGCTTGAAAATAAATCGTACTACACCAGTAGTACAGGGGCAGATGTCGGTGTCGTCGTTGGTGATCCTGCGACAGTAAATGGGAATAACATGGAGGTGAAATTTACAAAAGACACCTCGGCTTCAACGCTGCGTTATAGCTACAAAATACCGGCAGCAGCAAAAGGCAAATCGGTTACGTTTACATTCAGGGCGAGGTCCAGTAATGGGCAGGAAATTGCGTTGAAGACCGAAGCGTATGCGATTCGTAATATGGATATGGCCTTAGATTTGATCGGGAAAGATGGGGCAGCCTGCTTTTTTTCTGTAGCAGATCTAAAATGGTATACAGCAACGGAAGCTGCAGCAAACCCGGATAAAATTGATTTGATCTATTTGTACCGGCCATTGCCAACGGTGACTTATGCACATTCATTGGTTGCTCCCACGACGGATGCCAGTTATTTGCCGAGCTTCACCTTACCTGTCGGGCTGACAAATAAAACGAAGATCGTGAAGGCTTGGACCGTGCGCGATCAACAATTGGCACGATTGCAATACAGTGTATTTGTGGACGATGTGGATTTGAAAGACAAATCGTTTATCGATGCGCCGGATTTTGCCATTAATTTAAAAGCTGAATCAGGACTATGGCTGCAAACGGCAGATGGTAAATACAATGCTTATGTATTTGTCAATAGCGTAAATAATACCACGAAAGAAATGAAGATCAGTGTAAAAAGGTTGCAAGTAAAATAAGGATATGGGTGCAAGGATATGGCTTAAAGTTAAAGGTACTATGCTAGGGGTCGCTTTTATGGCGATCCTTGGAGTGTCCTATGGGCAGCAGGCAAAGATTACTTCGATAAAGGGAAATGGGCAGAGGTTGCAGGTGCAGGTAGACGTTCCGACCCCTGGTGTCTATACCTTGGTTTCAGAAGGTGAGGTTACCGATTTGGATAAAATTAAGGCTGCGGATAAAACAGGTATGATGACGCTGTATGCGATGATTGATGTTCGCGCTGCACGATCGACCAAACGGATCGTATTCGACAGCTTTAAAGGTGCGAAGCAAGATCTTGGTAAATTTTATTTTGGGAAAGGGAAGCAGACGGTCGGCATGCAATTGCCAGCTAATTTTAAAATTAAAGCAGTTTCGATCAATGCCTTTGTGCCTCCAGTTGCACCAGCTGCAGCGGAAAATTATAAACCAAAGATTGTTCCACCTGCAGGTCATCCCAGATTATGGGTTAATAAAGAATCTTTGCCGCTTGTTAAAGGGCGGCTGGAAGAGGCGGAGCATCTGGAAGCTTGGGGAAAAGTGAAAACACTTGCGCAGCAACCTGTTCAATTTATTTTTGATCCGAATAAGGAAATGTTTTACGATGAAAAGCTCGAGCGTGCTATTGAATCAAAAGCGTTTTATTACCTCATGTCCGGTGACGAAAAAATAGGTCAAGAGGCGGTCAGACTGGCGGATCAGTACTTGACGATGTTGGAATTTGGGAATGTTTCCTATGGTGATATTACACGCGAGCTGGGACGTGCAATTTATACGGGTGCACTGGTGTACGACTGGTGCTACTCCTTATTGGATGTACGCGTTAAGGCCAACCTGCATAAAAATATGATGCGTCTGGCGCAAGATATGGAAATCGGCTGGCCTCCCTTTTTTGGTATCGAAAGTATTATCAATGGGCATGGGAATGAGGCGCAGGTGTCGCGCGATCTGCTGGCAATGAGTATTGCTTTATATGATGAGGATCCTGTACCTTACAAATATACTTCATATTCGATATTGGAAGAGTTGGTGCCTATGCGCAAGTTTGAGTATCAGTCTCCGCGCCATAATCAAGGTGTTGATTACGGTGGCTATCGTTTTGGGTGGGAAATGCACGGAGCCTGGTTGTATTATCGCATGCTTGGCTATCCGGTTTTTGACGATAACATCAAGGATATGCCGTATTACTGGCTGTATATGCGAACGCCTGACGGAAAAATGTTACGCGACGGGGATATGTTTAATGTAAAGTACAACAGCAGTGCCGATTTTTATTGGAAAAATCCGCAGACCATGTTGCTTTGTTATGCCTATTCAGGTAATCCGGTAATCAAGGCCGAGTTTGTCAAGCAGGGCGGTTTGCCCGACAATCCAATCCTGTTTCTCCTCTTGGATGATCCAAAATTGAAGCCGGATTTTGACCGTGAGAAAATGCCGTTGACAAAGGATTTTGGACCCATCTTAGGGTCTATGGTTGCCCGGACAGGCTGGAGCGAAGAGAACGGAAGTTCCGATGTGGTTGCAGAAATTAAGGGTGGTGGTTATCATTTCGGCAATCATCAGCATGCCGATGCAGGTGCGCTGCAGGTCTATCATCATGGTATTCAGGTTGGTGATCTTGGCCTGTATCTTTCCTATGGCTCCCCTTATGATTTTAACTTTAATAAGCGGTCGGTTGCGCATAGTATGCTTTTGGTGCGTGATCCTGCTGAGCCGCTGTTGTTCAGGACCAAATCAAACGATGGTGGTACTCGGTTTAGCCAGCGTTTTCCACGTACGGTTGAGGAGGTATTAAGTGACTCCTGGTACCATACCGGAGAGATCAGGGCATCGGCATTTGGTAAGGATCCCATTCAGCCGAGCTATAGCTATTTCAATGTGGATCTAACGGCTGCATATACCGCTAAAGTGAAATCCTATACTAAAAGTTTCCTGTTTTTGAATTTGAAGCGGAAGGATGTGCCTGCGGTCATTGTCCTATTGGACGAGCTTAAGACCAATGATCAGAAATTTGAGCCCTACTGGCAGATCAATACGCTTGAAAAGCCGTTACAAAGTGAAACAGGTTTTGTATTGCATAGTCAATTTAAAAATGTCGCTGGTGCTACCTATGTTGATTTGCTGAAGCCGCAATTAAGAGACTGTGCAGTGAAATTGTATTCAGGCGATTCGACTGCTTTTGTTTTTGGTGATCTTTATCAGGTCAAGTCTCCTTGGCCAGAGGCTAGAGGAACACGGATTATGGTCTCGCCCAAACAGGAAAGTGATCAGGCGAGTTATGCTTCGGTTTTTCAGATGACGGAGAGTGGTTCTTCAAAATTACCGGTGTATTCGGAGGAAAAAGCGAATTATTATTTAATAAGGGTGGCTGATCGTTTACTGGTGGTGGCCAAACCAAATCAATATCTTAATGAAGCCATTGAATTTGCGGTACCGGGAGATCAGCAGTATGAGGTTGTTGTGGTTGGTTTGAAAGATGGTTTCTGGAATATGAAAAGATCATTAAAAAATAGTAGCTTTAATATAAATGTCCTGAAAGGGAATCATACAACCAGTTGGAAATCTAAAGCCGAAACTATTTATTTATCGCCGGGGAGACAGTATGGTGCCCAAGAGGGGAAGATTAATTAAAGAATACGTTGTTTAAATTTTTTTAATGATTTTGTATTCTTATTTTTGCATAAAAT
Organism: Sphingobacterium sp. UBA2610; assembly: GCF_002339225.1. Taxonomy (NCBI): domain Bacteria; kingdom Pseudomonadati; phylum Bacteroidota; class Sphingobacteriia; order Sphingobacteriales; family Sphingobacteriaceae; genus Sphingobacterium; species Sphingobacterium sp. UBA2610. Next base: position 513,620 of record NZ_DDKA01000023.1, on the reverse strand, counting down.
TGTATACAATATGAAAGAGGATTCGCTTGCCTATAAAGTTTATTTAGAAGTACGTAAGAAAATTTTGTCCAGTCAGCTTGCTGGAGGGGCAAGATTGGTGGAGAGTGCTTGGGCGGATAAGTTGACGGTGAGTCGAGTGGCTGTTCGTGAGGCTTTTATGCGGTTAGCAGGCGAGAGTCTGGTGGAGTTTGGTGAAAAAGGCGGCTGCTTTGTGAAAAAAATGACAGTCGAAGATGTGAAGGATATTCGTGAGCTGCGTGAGTTGTTGGAAATAGGTGCATTAAAGATTCTGTTTTCAAAGAAAAGTAAAGAGCTTATCGAAGATTTGGAACTGATCTGTAACGATTTTTCTGAGATGGTCAGCAAGGGATATTATGGTGGTGCTTGCGAGGCGGATGTTCGTTTTCATGAGCGGATTATTGAGGGAACTTGCAATTCAAGGTTGATTTCTATTTACAAGAACAGTAACATTCCCTTATTTCATATGAAGCTCGGGGCTATTATGGGGCAGATGGAAGATTACCTGGATACGGAGAAGGAGCATCGCGCTATTGTTGATGCGCTGAAAGCGGATGACTGGAATAAAGCTTATACCACTTTGGTCCATCATTTGGATCGGGGCGAGCAAGAAGCCTTGGAATTGGTTTAATATTTTTTGGATTTTTATAGGGGGTCTATTGTTTACAATAGACCCTTTTTTGTGCTGTCCCACTGCAACAATTGCCCTTTTTCAGCTTCTGTAATCATAAGTCCCTGAATTCCTTTTGGGTCTAAAGCACAATTTGTCGGATTCTTTCCCGGCGTAGGTATTTTCTCGGTCGTCTTGTTTTTGGTATCAATGGATAGGATATGTTGCGATCCATAGATAGCGGCATAAAGCTGGTTATCCTGATCGAAGGCAATTCCATCTGGGCCAATAAGACCACCTGTTTCGATGAATTTTTCGATGTTCTCCACCTGTTGTGTCAAGCTGTTCCAGTGCATTTTCCAGATCCATTTTGTACCCGTTTCAGCGACAAAAAGTGTGCAGTTGTCTGCTGCAAAGGCTAATCCGTTTGGGTAAAAAAGGCCTGTGTGGATCTTCGTAAGCGCACCATGTTTATGTAGACAGCAGATGTAGCCTGTACCATCTTCCAGGTCATTTCCCGGGCAGGAGAATAATAGGTTTCCTTCGGTATCAAAACATAAGTCGTTGGGCATTTTTAATGGCTTTCCTGCGATTTCCGTGACTATTGTCGTACAGGTTTTGTCGAAGGGATCATAGCAACGGATGCTGTTTTGTTGTGAGTCGCAAAACCATATTATTCCTTTCTTGTCGATCGCGATGCCGTTGGGATGTCCGCCCACGGCTATCCTGCTATGCTGACTGTTTTTGTAATAAACTAAATTTCCTGCTTCTTTCTCCACAAGCCATATACCACCCTCCCGGTCGAAAGCGGGGCCTTCTGGAAAAAGAAGTCCTTCAATGAGAATATTCATTTTTAAAAATTTTAAAATTTATTTTAAATGTATACAAAAATATTGTAATTTGGTATACATAAAATAAGGTGTATTTAAATACAACTTATTGATGACTGCAACCTGTGTGGCGGTGATCGTCCAATTATAACAATAACAAATAGCAAAACTTTTAATAGGCATGCAAGAAAATGAAAAATCAGCCGCAATACTGCGGGAGAATGCAAGATGGATACCTGGTGGAGTGGTATCGTTAAATCGGAAGTCAGATCCGAATATCTGCTTCGTCAAAGGAAGTGGTAGTCAGGTTGAAGATATTGATGGGAACAGCTACATTGATTATCAGGCTGGATTTGCCGCCTCCTTCTTGGGGCATAACGACCCGGATGTCAATACTGCCGTGTTACAGACATTGCAGGAACAGCAGGTATTGATGGGGGCTGGGCCAACCTTACTCGAAGGAGAGTTTGCGGAGCTTTTTTGTCAGTCCGTTCCTTCGGTAGAGAGCGTTCAGATCACAACGACAGGATCGGAAGCGACTTACCATGCGATCCGTATTGCCCGTGCAGTAACAGGCCGTGATCATGTGATTGTCATGCAGGGGGGCTACAATGGTTGGCATAACGATGTGGCCTGCAATGTGATCAGTCAACGGGCAGATGTGGGTTCATATCAAAGTCCGGGGGAATATCCATTCGATTCATTGAGTGCTGGCGTTCCCAAAAATCACAGCGATTTAGTACACATTGTCAACTACAACGATTTGGAAAGTGTGCTGTATGTGGCCCAAAAATATGATGTTGCCTGTATTCTGTTGGAACCGATTCTTCAGAATATCGGGATTGTGAAGCCAAAGGAAGGTTATTTGGAAGGCTTACGCAACATGGCCGACGCGCATGGATTTCTGTTGATCTTTGATGAAGTGAAAACCGGATTCAGACATGCGCTGGGTGGCTATCAGTCCATCTGTGGTATTCAGCCCGATCTTTCAACCTTCGGAAAGGCGGTTGCAAACGGCTACCCATTGGGGGTTATTGCAGGGAAGAAAAAATATATGGATTACTTTGTGGATCCTGATAAGTCGAAGCGCGTTATGATTGCCGGTACCTTTAATGCTTTTCCGCTAACGACGGCGGCGGCGATTGCGACTTTGAAAAAATTAGGAAGCGCTGAGCACCGCGTTTATGAGCACGTAGAGGCGCTTGGTGCGCGTTTGGAGCAAGGATATAAGGAAATATTTCCTAAATTAGGCGTACCGTTTTATGTCGCACGCCAAGGATCTGCCTTCTGTACATATTTTATGGACCATGCGCCAGTCAATTTTCATGATATTTTGGATAACCACAATTTTGAGCTGGATACCCAATATCGAAAAAAGCTCATAAAAGAGGGGATTTTCAATTTCCCGGCACCAATTAAACAAGGAAGTATCTCCTTTGCGCATACGGAGGATGATATCGACAGAACGTTGGAGGCAACTGAACGCGTAATAAAAAGTTTGTAAACCCTAACTATGAAAATAACCGCTATTGAAACCTTTGTATGCCATGCGCGCATGCGAAATTGGATTTTTGTCAAAATTATGACCGACCAGCCCGGGCTTTGGGGATGGGGCGAAGCCACATTGGAATGGCATACGCAAAGTGTGGTCGGAGCTATCAAGGATATTTCTCAATTGTTGATCGGCGAAGATCCGCGTCGTATTGAATACCTGTGGCAGATGATGTATAGACAACATTTCTGGCATGGAAACGGTATCGTTCGCGGTACGGCCATCAGTGGTATCGATATCGCCTTATGGGATATCTTAGGTAAAATTCACAATGTCCCTTGTCATGAGCTGTGGGGAGGTCGTGTACGTGACTATATCCGTTTGTATTGTCATTTAGGTGGAGGTCGCATGGAGGATTTTTATGAGACTGCTCCGGACGATGCCAAGCGATTTGGGGATCTGGCGCTAAAAGCTGTTGATGAGGGTTTTACTGCTTTTAAATCGATGGCTGTTCCAGAGACGATGTCGTTGGAAGGTCTTCGTCCCATTAAATATGCTGAAGCTTGTGTGAAGGCCATGCGTGATGCTGTCGGCGACGATATTGATATTATGGTGGATTGCCACGCGCGGCCAAGCCCACGTATGGGGATGCAATTTGCGAAAGCCTTGGAGCCCTATGGCCTGTATTTCTTTGAAGAGCCATGCTGGCCAGAGACCATGGAAGATATTGCTTTGATTCAACGGGCGGTGACGACACCTATTGCTTCAGGCGAACGTTTGATCGGAGTGCATGCCTTTCGGGATATGCTCGAAAAGCGCGCCGTAAGTGTTATACAGCCTGATATTACACATTGTGGCGGTCTGACTGAAGCGCGTAAAATTGGAGCTTTGGCCGATGCTTACCGTGTATCTATGGCACCACATAATCCACAGGGCCCCGTGAGTACGGCTGCTTCCATTGAGCTGGGATTTGCAACACCATCTTATATTATTTGTGAAAGTGTGCATAAGGACGTCGAATGGCGTCAGGACGTCGTTACCGAAGGGTTTACGGTTCAAGAGAAAGGGCGGATTGTCCTTCCGAATAAGCGCGCCGGTTTGGGTATTGAAATCAATGAAGAAGAGGTAAAGAAACACCCTTTTCAACAGGAAATATTGCAGCGAACCTTCTATAAAGACGGTAGTGTAGGGGATTGGTAGTCTAAAAATAGCGATAATGGAGGAATATAAGAATAAGGTCGTCTTGATCAGTGGGGGACTTGGCGATATCGGAAGGGCTATGGCTGAAGCATTTTTGACCCAGCAGGCCATTGTATGCATCTCGGATCGGTTTGAACCACAGGTGGCTAGCGAGCGATGGCCCTTGTTGGATGCCCCTGGAGCGCGTCTATTTTATGATCAGGTCGATGTAGCGGATGCCGGGCAGGTGGACGCCTGGGTGACACGGATAAGACAGGAGCTGGGGGCAATTTCCATCTGTATCGCGAATGCCGCATGCGTTGCGATTAAAGATTTCAGCACGTTAAGCAATGCGGAATGGAAGAATGAAATGGCCGTTAATCTCGACGGTTCATTCTTCTTGGCGAATGCCTGTGCAAAGTCATTTGTGGAGAATGAGATCACAGGTTCGATCGTTTTTATGGGCAGCTGGGCGGCACACGCCGTACATCAAAATTTACCGGCATATAGTGTCTCTAAGGCTGGCCTGCGTATGCTTTGCCAGGCCATGGCCCTTGAATATGCAGCATACGGAATTCGTGTCAACGAGATTGCACCAGGCTATGTCAATGCGGGCTTGAGCAAAGTGGTCTGGTCATCAAATGCCGAACTTCAAATGAAAGCAAAGGCTGTGGTGCCACTTGGTCAGATTATAGAAGCTGAAGAGGTTGCAAAACAGGTACTTTGGATCTGTTCGGACAATTGTAAACATATGACTGGTACCGCAATTGTGATGGATGGTGGACTGTCCTTGATTAGACCCTAATGTATGAAACAGAAAGACCTCTTGAAAGAAACGACCGGTAGCTTGTACGCACGATTTGGACTTAGCCAGTGTGATATTACTCCACCGGTCGGCATCTATTCCCGTAATTGGGGTGCAGCTGCATTTGACCAGGCAACCGCTGTTCACCAACCTCTGTTGATGCATTGTTTAGCTATGCAATCCTGCGATGGCTTGCCCGCAATTCTGCTAACCGCCGATTTGGGCTGGTGGAAAAATGCAGCTGATGAACAAAATTTGCGATTAGCACTGCTCAGTCATTTTAATCTGGCTGAATCGCAGCTGATTTTTGCGCTGTCGCATACCCATGCCGGGCCAAGCATCTGTTCGACAGATGCAGCCCAACCTGGAGGTGAACTGATTTCGCCCTACCTTGAATTCCTCAAACAACAGGCGATATATTGCATCGAAACGGCACTAAGTGGGCTGTTTAACGGCAGCCTAACCTGGAATTATGGTGTATGCGATTTGGCCAGCAACCGCGATCTGAAAGTCGATGATCATTATCTGATTGGCTACAATCCATTGAAAGAAGCGGATACAACCTTGTTGGTCGGGCGGTTGTATGATGAAACTGAAAGCTTAAAAGCAGTTATTTGTAATTATGCCTGCCACCCAACCAGCTTTGCCCACGAGAATGATTTGCTCTCGCCCGATTTTGTTGGCGAGATGCGGAATACAGTAGAGCGCTCTTTATCCGTGCCTTGTCTTTTTTTACAGGGTGCATCCGGTGATTTGGCTCCGCGGAGACAGTATGTAAAAGATCCGGCACTGGTTGAAGCCAACGGGAAGCAGTTGGGCTATGCGGTGCTCGCGACGCTGGCCCAGGAACAGCGTAGTCATAAAAACTGGGTTTTTAAGGAATCTTTGATCTCGGGGGCGCCACTGGCCTGTTGGGGATTTCGGGAACAGCGCGCTTCAACCGATTTTAAGCAAAGGGTATTATCGATCAAAGTACCTTACAAAAAGCTACCGAGTCCCGAAGCAATTTTGAGTGAATACGAAGGCTGTACGGACCGTGTTATGAAAGATCGCCTTTGGCGAAAATATAATACCCGCAAATCCATCGGCGATCAAGAGGATGCTGTTATTCCGGTGTGGATCTGGAAAATGGGAGATGCTGTGTTGGTGGCGCAGGCCAACGAAGCTTATTCCTGTTATCAAATCGAAGTAAGAGCCGAATTTCCAGATCATACGATCGTTTTTATCAATATCGCGAATGGGTATGTGGGGTACCTTGCACCGAAAGAGCTTTATGATAAGGATATTTATGCCGTGTGGCAAAGCCCCTATGCCAGCGGCGGTCTTGAAATACTTATTGAACAAACTAAATTAGGAATTCAAACATTATTGACCGATGAAACTCGATTGGATTGACGTCATTATTTTTGCCGTGTATATTATTGGTATAGTGGTATTGGGCTTATACGCTTCGAAAAAAAACTCCGCCTCGAAGCGGGACTATTTTCTTGCGGGCGATAAGCTGCCCTGGTGGATGATCGGGGGTAGTATCATCGCAGCAAATATCAGCAGTCATCATCTCGTTGGCGCTATGGGCGCCGCTTATAGTCGTGGTTTTGTAGCCATTACCCTGGAGTGGGGCGCGATCCTAATCGGTTTTAATGCATTATTGTGGATATTTCTTCCCTTTTATATCCGCAACGGTTTCTATACGATACCTGAATACCTCGAAAAGAGATACGGCAACGCTACCCGTGTACTTTATGCAATTTTGATCTTGTTTACTTATGTGTTTGTGGAGATTGGGGCAGTTCTTTATTTGGGCGGTCTGTCGCTGCACGCTTTATTCGGCATTCCTATTTTATACAGCATTTTTGGAATGGCAATTCTGACCGGTTTATATACCGTATTAGGTGGGCTAAAAGCGGTGATATGGACAGAGATGGTGCAGCTCGTCATTCTGGTGTTGGGGGGAATTGTACTAACTTTTGCCACCATTGATGCAGCAGGGGGATTTCAGTCGGTCATAGACTCATCGAAAGATTGGAAAATGTTTTATCCTGCTTCTGATCCTGATTTTCCCTGGACCATGTACTTAGGCGGATTATTGTGTATCAGTGTGTTTTATTGTGCGACAAACCAGTTTATTGTGCAGCGCGTATTAGCGGCAAAAAATGAATGGCATGGGCGTATGGGAGTTATCTTTGGTGACTATCTTAAATTTTTGGTTCCATTGATTATTACTATTCCGGCATTGGTGGCTCCAAAATTCCTACCTCATCTCGATCAGCCCGATTTGCTGTTTGCAACACTCGTGGAAACCTTACTGCCCAAAGGTCTGGTAGGGTTGGTGATGGCCGGATTAATTTCGGCGATCATGTCCCACATTTCAGGAGCGATCAATTCCTGTACAACAATTCTGACCGTGGATATCTATAGCCAGTATATTAATAAAAATGCAAGCGACTGCGAAGCGGTCCGTTTTGGTAAGCGCGCCGGCGTTGCTATTATCGTACTCGGGATCATGAGTGCGGTTGTACTGATCAGTTATTCGGATAAGCCGGTTTTCCTTTATTTGATGAATCTGTATGGTCTTTTCACGCCAGGCATCGCAACAATGTTTTTAATGGGGGTATTTTGGAAAAGAACCACATCGCAGGGTGCTTTAACAGCAGGTTTACTGACAATTCCCCTTTCTTTACTTTTGGAATACACCTTACCTGAAATGCCGTTTTTTAATAGAACAGGCATTGTATTCTGGACTTGTATGCTTGCTTGTGCTGTGGTCAGTTTGTTGACACCAGCGGTCGCCGAAGCAAGATTAAAAAATCTGGTGTTGACGGGCGATTCTTTTCAGGTACCGGATCAGGATAAAGCCGCTTACCGTGGTTTTCGAAATCCGACCTTATGGTGGATTATTATAACGGTGTTGGTGCTTTATTTTTATGTACGTTATTTTTAGCTTAACTTGTTGACCTGTTATACTCTTAAAACTTATCCAGATGATCGACCCAATATTGAAAGAATTAAATGCCAAGATAGCGACTGTTTTTCCAAAAATCGTTGCAATGCGCCGACATATCCATCAGCATCCTGAATTGTCTTTTCAAGAATACGAGACAAGTGCCTATATTCAGCAACAACTTCGCGAACTGGGTATACCATTCGAGCTTGTCGCTCAGACAGGTGTTGTGGCTGTACTGACCGGACAAAAATCGGCGAGCGATGATATTGTGGTATTACGGGCTGATATTGATGCTTTGCCGATACATGAGCAAAATGATGTGGACTATAAATCGAGGAATAGCGGTGTCATGCATGCTTGTGGCCATGATTTTCATACGGCTAATCTCTTGGGGGCGGCGTCCATATTAAATGATTATAAAACGGAGTTTTCTGGTAAAATTATACTACTATTTCAGCCTGCTGAGGAAAAGATTCCGGGCGGAGCGATTCAGGTTTTGGAATCCGGGATTCTGGAATCTTTTGGTGGAACGATTAAAGCTGTGCTGGGGTTACATGTAAGTCCCCGTGTTTCTGTAGGAAAAGTCGGTTTACGTTCGGGACGATTTATGGCCTCGAGCGACGAGTTCTATTTCACCATTAAGGGACGTGGTGGCCACGCTGCGGAGCCACATCGGGCTGTTGATCCCATTATGATCGGCGCGCAGTTACTCACCACCTTACAGCAAGTTGTCAGCCGGAAAGCCAACCCCGATGTGCCGTCTGTATTGACCTTTGGTCGTTTCATTGGGGATGGTGCTGCCAATGTTATTCCCGAGGAAGTCAAATTAGCCGGAACATTTCGTACCATGGATGAGGTATGGCGCAAGGAGGCGCTGGAAATGGTTGCTGAAATAGCGGCAACGCTTCCCGTATCGCTGGGTGCAAAGGTGGAAGTTGAAGTACGGCATGGTTACCCCGCACTTTATAACGATCCCGCATTAACGCAAAAAGTCAAAACAATTATTGCGGAAACGATGGGGAATAGTGTGCCACAAGATCTCGAAATCTGGATGGCGGCCGAGGATTTTGCTTATTATTCTTATCGTTATCCGGCGTTGTTCATGTTGATTGGGACAAATAACGACGATTCCACCACGCAATATGGTCTTCACAATCCACAGTTCAATCTGGATGAAAAGGCTTTCGAAACATCCATGGCTGTTTTGGTCAATGCAGCTATTTCTCTTTTGAATGAATCAAATGAATAGAAAGAAATTCTTGATGTCCTCTTTTGCATTTGGACTATCCTATGCCGTTAATGCGAATAACAAGCTGTCCTCGAGGCAAGAGAAGGTAAAAAAAATAGGGATCATTGGACTGGATATTACGCACGCTGTTGCTTTTACAAGAGCGATTAATACGGCTGCCAGCAATCATCCCTATGGAAAATTCAGGGTTACTGCGGCTTACCCCTATGGAAGCAAAACGATCCCTTTAAGTATCGAGCGTATTCCGAAAATTACAGCGGAAGTGCAACAGCTCGGGGTTTCGATCGTATCAAGTATTGCCGAACTATTGAAGAAAGTAGATTATGTACTTTTGGAGACAAATGATGGAAATCTCCATTTGGAACAGGCACTTCAAGTGATTAAAGCAAAGAAACCTTTATTTATTGACAAACCAATAGCGAATTCCTATGCGGACGCTTTCAAAATTTTTGAAGCTGCAAGAAAGTATGGTTGCCCTATTTTTTCGTCAAGCTCCTTGCGTTATATTACCGGTCTTCAGGAAGTGGATAGGACTAAGGTTATCGGAGCAGATGTCTATTGTCCGGCAGTAACGGAACCTTCACATAAGGATTTATATTGGTACGGCATTCATGGCGTTGAAATGTTATTTGCGTTGATGGGATCGGGGTGTCTTTCGGTAAAGACTGTTCAGGAACAGGGTACCTCGTTTTATGTTGGGAACTGGGCGGATGGAAGAATTGCCTCACTTCGGGGCATTCGTGAGGGGAAGGATGATTTTGGTGGAACGGTTTTTTTGAAAGATCAGATTGTCCATTTGGGGCAATTTATGGGATACGGTCCCTTGTTGGATAAGATCCTTCCATTTTTCGAAACGGGTGTAAGTCCGGTTGACGAAAAGGAAACCCTGGCAATATGCGCATTTATAGACGCCGCCGAAGAAAGTAAATTAAACGGCGGCAAGACGGTTCTGCTTCAAAAATAAAAAACTATGTAGGTATGCTTAATACGTATTCGCAATCGTGATCAATAACGCACTATTAAAAATCGAAGCTGGTGATATGACCGTTTCATTTAGCGGGACGCTGTTGCCGTAACGCTCTTTCAATTTGGTTTTTACTTCGGGGCTGCTTAGGTCAAAATCTTTCAGCTTTTCCAGCTTCCCAACTTCGATGCCTGCTCCACGTTGGTATATTTTCCAGATCAATTCCGAACAATATATTTTATCGTCCGACCATTCGAATGTAGCATCGTAATTTTTTCCGAGAAAATTTTTGCCGATTGATTTCATTTTGGCCAGCGTCGAATTGGTCAGTACCTGATCTGCATTTTTGAGGCGCTTGACCGCGTAATGCTGCTTTTCCCCTCGCGCAATCCAGTGTTCTAACTTAGTTACAGTTACGGGCTGTACGGCTTCCAGTACATAAGGATTACCGTTCTCATAAAAAATAATCCCACAATGGGAATACGGAGAACGCGTCGCTAATTGGATCGCTTTACATTGCGGTGAAATGGAAGACTGAAAGATCATATCACCATCTTTGAGTGGGGGCAATTTCGCATTATCTTTTGCGTGTTTGGGGGCCACTTTTTTTGGTTGAGCATGTATTGGCTCAGCAAAGATCAGTGTGACTAACATCAAGCTAATCAGCGATAGCAGGTATATAAATGTCTTTTTCATTGTTTTATTGATGACTTATTGAAATAGTTTCATGATTTTCTTTGACTTGGTCCTTTCGGCAAGTTGAAAAGCAGATAATACGTCGGATTCATTTTGGTATACTTTCTCCGTGTTTGCACCGTTCTGCAAAGATAATCTACGATTATTTTGTTTTTTATTAAGATAGCTTTTCCAAGTAATGTGCATTGTGTAAAGCTATAATCAGCTTTAATTTCATCAATACCCAGTCGGTTCAGGCTATTTAAACAAGTTTTACGGATAAAATCCATGTCGTTTTTTTCTATTGCTATCTTCAGGATTTCGAAATCATTGAATTGTCTGTTTTTAGCTAGAAATAAATGGTGAAACTGTTTGGCGATAGCGTACTGTCCCTTTTCTAAAATCCGATGAATGGCATTGCTGCTAAATTCCTCTACTGTGGAAAATCCATGCAGCTGACTAAAAAATAAAAGTATATTTTCAAAAGGGAGCTTGGCTACCTCCAGTTGCATGAGGCCGCTCAGATCGTTCGTGTCGAATAAATTCTCCATGTATCTGAGGCTGTCCAAAGCGATAAATTGAAATTCGGGTTGATAGTCCGCGAGCCAATTGGAGGATTTGGCTATTACAAAGGTGTTGTTAGCAATCCTATAGTTGATAGAGATAGCTGGTTCAGCATAGTTGATTATTGTTATTGTACTGTCTGATAATTCATAATGTTTTGAACGAAGATGCGCTGTCGTTGCGGTGGGAAAGAGCCTGTTGAGATTGATCTGTATGGCGTATACGCCCAACTTGTCTGCATGCAAATTATAACAAAGTGTTCCTTGCTCTGTGATGTAAAAGGGTATTCTGCTCCCCGGCTGCTGCTGTGACTGAAAAACGATCTTGTTTTGGTAGGCAAATAACGATGTTGCCAGACCGGCTAGTAAGCAAAGCATGCAAAGACCTATTTTTAACCCTAAGCGATTCATGGTATAAAATGATCGCATGACTAATCGTGGTATAGCTCTAAAAACTGATTGATCTGATTGGTTAACCCAAACGATTCGGATTCCAATAAATTGATTTCAGCTTGTATCTCCATTGTAGTCGGCGACAAGGTAAGCTTTCGATAGACCTGAATATCTAGTTCCAAAACGGCTAATTGTAGTGCGAGCAGCTGTTTGCCTTCTGTAGTATGGAGTTGTAGTTCATTAAAGGCATGTTTTAATCGTTCCAATTCAGCGATTGATTTTTGGACGTCATTTTCATCGGCCTTGCCAAAGTTCGGATAGGCCTCTCCCAACGTGCGAAAAGCATCGAGGTATTCTTCCTCGGACATTTCATAAATATTCGAATAGAGCATATTGTACGCATCAATGGCGTCATAGGTTTCCGAATCCATTAAGTCTTCGCGATAGTCCTCGACCAACTGTTTGATGTCTTGAGATTCAATCTGTAAGATTGACTCAATATCCTGTTTGATAAGATTGGCTATTTCCATGCTTTATGCTTAAAGTAATCTAAAGTCCCCCGCCGGCTCACAAATTTGCTGACAAAGAATTTTTTGACTTTGGTATAGACAAAGATCTTGTTTTATCGCAAAATTTCAATCCCTATAATCAGCTAATTTTTATGGAGACTGTCGCTCAGCAGTTTTTTATCACCTGAGCATCTCCTATAGGACCTGTGCAGTCCATATTTCCATCGCATTTTTCTGTCTTGTCGCACGTATTTTTCTTTCTGCCCGTCAATCAAACGGAGAGCGGGATGCCGTGTAGCCAAACGGGGATGAGCGAGCTATCAAATTCTACCTTTTAACATTGTTTGTTCAGTGCTTGTTCAGTGATTGTTCAGTGCTCGTTCAGTGATGACTCAGTGTGGACTGTATAATTAATGAATGATCACTGTCTAAATAGTGACTAAAAATTGTTATGAGATACGACTTGGTATAGGTATGCTTGGTTTAATATAGGTGAATCAGGAGATCAGCTTTAGGACCAATAGTTAGAAATGGGGGATGAATTTTAAGTAAACTAACTTTCTCTAAATTATTTGATTGATTGATAGTGTTTTATGGTGTTTTTGTGATTTTATGAGTAAAAAGTACTCAATATATTTTGCGCGCTTAAATTTAATCCTCATATTTGTTGAGTAAAAAATACTCAATAGTACAAAGTAAAATTAAAAGCTATGATCGTATTAAATAAGCAACAGGTAGTCACAGAACAATTTCCAAACGGGGAAACAAAAGTGAAAGATTTTGATCAGTTGATCTTAAAAGACAACCTTGTCGAATTTACATATCAAGAAGATGGAGACTTAATCCGCTTGCTTTTTGTCAAGAAGCGGTTGGATGAAACCGAAGCTGAAACTTGTCGGTTATTGATCCATTATATGCCCTATAGCCGTATGGATCGCAAAATAGAAGGTGATTTATTCACATTGAACTATGTGGCGGAGTTTATCAACAGTTTGCAATTTGATCAGGTGTTTGTGGTCGAACCGCATTCCCACGTTACCCTAGAACTTTTAGTGAACAGTGTTGGGGTTTATCCGGCATTGGACTGGTTGCCACAGTTGATGGAAAAGCTTGATTTTTCGGACAATGATCGGATTGTTTTCCCGGATAAAGGAGCGGCGGCACGTTACATCAACAGCGGCTATGAAAATAGCTGTGTTTTTGAGAAAAAGCGAAATCCACAAACAGGCCGGATCGAAGGGATGGAACTTAAGGCTGGAGATATTCCGCTCGGCGCAAAATGTATTATTGTCGATGACCTCTGTTCTGCAGGTGGCACATTTCTTTGGGCCGGGAAAATATTGAAAGAAATGGGAGCCAGTGCAGTTTATCTTTTGGTCACACATTGTGAAGCCCGAATTTTTAAAGGGACCCTGTTGGATGATGATTCACCAATAACCAGTGTCTTTACCACCAATTCCATGATGGATACCGAGCACCCAAAAATAAATTATATCAACTTAACGACTGAAAGTTATGTTTAAATCAATGAGCAAGAATCCAATACTTTGGACAGATGGTTATAAATTGTGTCATAAGGATCAATATCCAACACATACGGAATGGGTTTATGAGACTTGGACGCCACGAATGTCTCGCATAGAAGGTATTAGTCATGTTGTATTTTTTGGATTACAGGGAGCCTTGGCCGAAATCACCAATTCATTTGATGCAAACTTTTTTGCTCAACCGGAAGAAGAGGTCGTGGCGGCTTACGAAGAGGCAATTGCAACTGTTTTTGAAAATACAAACGCGAAGTTTGCGGCGACGCATGATTCGAAACATATTCGCGACTTACATCGGCTGGGGTATCTTCCAATCAAGGTAAATGCGTTGCAGGAAGGAAGCTTGGTTCCTGTCGGCGTACCAATGTTTACGATTGAAAATACACATCCCGATTTTTTCTGGCTTCCGGGTTACCTGGAAACACAATTATCGGCTTTTATCTGGTCACCGATGACTGCAGCGACAATCGCAGATCGCTATAAAAGGTTATTGACGGGGTTTGCCGAGAGAACGGGCGACGTCAATAAAGTCTTTACGCAGGCCGGAGATTTTTCCATGCGTGGTATGGGTTCTCCTGAAACGGCTTATCGTACGGCTGGGGGACATCTGTTGAGCTTCGGTGTCTCTGCTACATTGTCTGTTCGGGAGTATCTGAAATCCTACTATCATGCAAAAAGTGATGTAATGATGTACACCCCATCGACGGAGCACAGTGTAATGTGTTCGTACGGAGAGGACGAGGTAGAAGCATTTCGACATTTAATCACAACGGTGTATCCAAGTGGAAATATCTCCATCGTATCGGATACCTACGACCTCTGGAATGTAGTTGACAATGTATTGCCGCAATTGAAAGATCTTATTATGGCTAGGGAGGGGAAGGTTGTTATTCGTCCCGATAGTGGCGATCCTGTGAAGATTATCTGTGGCGATGCTGCATCTGATCGCAGTACTGTGCAGAAAGGTATCGTCGAACGTTTGTTTGAACTTTTTGGTGGTACGACCAACAGCAAAGGCTTTAAGGAGCTGGATCCCCATATTGGCGTAGTGTACGGTGATTCCATTACAGTCGATCGAGCGGATAAGATCTGTCAAGGTTTGCTGGATAAGGGTTTTGCCTCGACGAATACCATATTGGGCATAGGTTCGTATACCTATCAGTATGTGACACGGGATACCTTTGGCTTTGCGTTAAAAGGGACGGCTGAGATTGTCAATGGTGAGTTTAAAGCGATACAGAAACGTCCCGCTACAGATACTGGCAACTTTAAAAAGTCGCAAAAGGGGATGGTCGCTGTGGTCTTTGAAAATGACGATTTTCGTTTGATAGACGATCTTACACCGCAAACGGTCGCCGATCTGGGTGAACGAAATCTGCTGGAAACATGTTATCTGAATGGCGAATTTATACGCACAACGCGTTTTGAAGAAATAAGGAATAGATTAAGAACTGAAACAATTCGAGTATATGGAAAATAGCGTAAACAAACCGTTTTTCATCCAGGATGAAAACGTTGCACAGTATGCACAATTGATGGCATCCTGGATTGCCCAACAGGTGAAATCGGCCGACCGCAAAGGACTTGTATTGGGTATGAGTGGTGGAATAGACTGCAGTGTTGTCGCTTGCCTATGCCGGCTGGCACAGGTGGATGTCCACTTGGTGTTGATGCCGTATGGCAGTGATATGAACAAAAGTAAAAGCCATCAACATGCCATGGAGCTTATTCAGAAATTTGATTTTCCATTTCATGTATTTGACATTCAACCCGCGGTGGATGCGTTGGCCATTCATCAAGAAAAGTTTATCGCAGAAGCTACCGCCACTAACCGCGCTTTGAGCCTTGCTAATATTCGTCCACGTGTTCGTATGACGTATTTGTATCAATTAGCACAATTGGGTAGTAGATTTGTTATTGGTACGGGGAATATGGCCGAAGCTACTGTAGGTTATTTTACGAAGTGGGGCGATGGTGCCTATGATCTGAACCCGCTGGCAATGGTTACCAAACAGGAAGTATATACCTTAGCCAAATATTTGGGGGTGCCCGAATCTATTCAGTATAAAAGTCCATCTGCTGGTCTTTGGGAGGGGCAGACCGATGAAGAGGAATTGGGTATGACCTATGCGCAAATCGATGGGTTTATTTTAAAAGGTACATCGGGCGATCCGGTTATAGACGAAATTATTCGTAAACGTATACAACAATCTGCCCACAAGTTTGCAGCGGTGCCTACATTCAAAGGTTAATTTTAAATGGTTCGAGAAGTCGACGCAAGCACTTCATAACAGGCAACAAGGGACAAAAAAGTACTATAGTGAAGATGATTTTTCACTGGAAGAAGGCTTTAATGGCTTCATCGTTCTGCGAAATGAAGGCTGCGTTGAAATAAATATAGATGTTATGAAACTGAATAACATAAAAACACAATTTGATCAGATTGTAGATGTCCAACAGATTGCCAGCGGCAAAAAGGATAATATTCCAAACATGTTGATGTTGGCACAGGAAGAAAATATACAGCCAGCAGCCTTGGATAAAAAACGAACCTTGCTATTGGCGATCGATGTCCAAAATGATTTTATGGAATCCATCGGTAGTCTTGCCGTCAACGGTTCAAAGGCCGATGTACAACGTCTGACGCAGTGGATGTACCGTAATATTGAGGCCTTAACGCAAGTCATGTGTAGTCTCGATTGTCACTCGATAAGGCAGATTTTCCATCCCGCTTGGTGGCTTGACAGTGCGGGAAATCATCCGGAGCGATTCACCGTTATTCGCCATGCCGATGTCCGCGATGGTATCTGGCGTGCTGCGAATGACCATACAGCCTTAGCGCTGGATTATCTCCAGCATTTGGAAGCTGAGGGAAAAAAACAATTGTGTATCTGGCCATACCATTGTCTGGAAGGGACTTCGGGGGCGCAGCTGGAGAGTCAATTTACCAATATGCTTTATTTTCACAGTGCAGCACGTCAGGTCAAACCCATATTGGTTTATAAGGGGCAAGATCCAAATACGGAAATGTACGGTATTATCAAAGCGGAATATGACGATAATAAATTCGTAAATCATGCTGTGCTCGATGCAATTCGCGATTACGATGCGATATACATCGCCGGTGAAGCTTCCAGTCATTGTGTTTTAGCATCAACCGTGCAGATTTTGGAATATTTTGAACAAGATCGAGCGATTACGTCACGAATCACCTTATTGATCGACTGTATGTCGCCCATCGCTGGATTTGAAGCGCAGACTTTACAGCAGTTTGAGGCTTTAAAGGAGAAGTATGGAATCCAGATCAAATTGTCAACCGAAGTAACTTTGTAGCAGATGACAGCCTCAGAAAAAAAATACACATATGATTACCCAAGACCTGCTGTTACGGTTGACTGTGTAATCTTCGGCTTTGATAAAAACCAGCTTAAGGTATTATTGACCAAACGGGCAATAGAGCCTTTCTTGGGAAAATGGGCATTTCCTGGCGGTTTTATTCAGGAAGATGAGAACGCCGACGACTGTGCGATTCGTAAACTGCAGGAGGAGGCCGGTCTCAAAGATATTTTCCTCGAACAGCTTTATACATTTTCAAACTTAGCTCGTGATCCGCGCGGAAGAGTCATTAGTATTGCCTATTATGCACTTGTCAGGCCCGATGCTTATACGTTGGAAGCAGGGGTTGATATCGATGCGGTGCAATGGTTTGGTATTGACGAAAAGTTGGATCTCGCTTTTGACCATAAACAGATCTTGAACACCGCCATACAACGGCTCAGGGGTAAAATTCGTTATCAACCAATCGGTTTTGAGCTCTTGCCCAAACAGTTTACGTTGCCCGATTTACACAATTTGTATGAAACCGTTCTGCAGCGGTCAATTGACCGTGGGAATTTTCGAAAAAAAATTCTCAGCATGGGTTTATTGATCGACCACAGCGATAAGCAAAAAGACCGGCGTGCCAGGGCTGCAAAGATCTATAGTTTTGACAGGGTAAAATATAAAGAACTTACTGAATCGGGGTTTTATTTTGAAGTATAGGTCTAACGAACGGAGCAGGCAACCATGAAATTGGCTTCTGCCTGCTTTCATTGCTGTCTGGTCTTTTTAAGATCTTACGTTAATGTCCGGTGCAGCGCTGTCTTAATACACTAATTCAAGCTGAGTCGCGTTTGGGCTAACCCTGAAAATCACCACAATCATGGACTTCGAACTGATCGACTAAAGCTTTCTGTGTATAGTATTTTGCGACACGTTTATTTTTTAACAAAAGAGAATCCCCCTTAATTTTTAATTCGAAAATGGGCTCTTTCTCTATTTTCTTGAAGTAAAACTCATTATTTTTAGTCTTCATCGTGAGGCCGCTGTCACGAAAATTATAGGTGAAATCTTTGATTTGATAGATTTCATTGGAATCACAGACATTGACCAAAAGCAGTTGTTTTTTATTCATTTTGATTTCTGCAAGATCGCATGCATAACATATTCCTGAGAATTCGATGCCATACTTCTTAAAACTATCGTTGCTTTCCGGTCGAAGAATAGCAATAGGATACAGCTGTTTAAAGAGCGAAAGGTTATCATCGGATATGGATGTTAGCTCTTTTTGTTTCTTTATGGAGTCTATGCTGGCGGTGCTGCTGAATGCGGCAGCTGATTTTTTGGCTCCATTCTTTTGCTGGCAGCTGAAAAACAATACCATGCAGGACAGAAACATAGTCTTTAAGATTACCTTCATCGTTATTTTTCGCAATTATTGTTGTTACTCATAAACATATAGATTGAGAAACGGTTTTTGTTATTCAATCTCAACCCATTTTCTTTCGAAGTAGACGGTGCCTACCGGTGTATCGGTGGCGTCTATGATTTTCGCTGCTACAAAGTCGCCCTTTAGGCCAGCATATTTTAGTTTTAAACCTTTACTTTCTAAGTCGGAGGTATCATAGTATGCACCCAATTTGAGTTGAAATGGATTGTGTTCCACATCATTTGTAAAGATGGAAAACAAAAGCAACTTCGTAGCCTGTTTATCTGCCTCTTCGTATCCAAAGAAGCGATGATCGATACGTATATTGGCATGTAAGCGGATCATACTGTCTCGAGCACTTAAGTTTACATAAGCTTTGGTGATTTCGTCAGATTCCAGTACGCTTTGTGCATTTGCTTGGTCAATGCTATCCAGTTTGGAAGTTTTTAACGAGATACTTTTTTTGGGGGCAGTATCCTCGGCAGCTTTTTCCATGGCCTTGCTTGAACTTACAGGTTCTTCAGCTTGTTTTGGTTTTTCCTGACAAGCGATTTGTAACGCGAGGAGTGCTAATGCACTGCTATAATAACTGTATTTGAAATGATTCATTGTTCTTTCTGTTACAAAATCCAATCCAAAGTTGCCGAAAATAGGGGGAGAAAAAAATCCCTGTTTTCCGCTAATCGAAAAAATCGATAAATACGGTATTTTTACGGCATTCGCATGATTCTTGTCGTATGGAACGGATCAATGTGATACAACAAAAAACAGAAGAAATAAAGTATGGCACATCGTATTTATATTTATAATGTAAATCTCAGGACCAAAGAAACATATCCCACTTACCTGGCTGAATGGAATTATGAAATTCCCATCCTCATGCGGCCATTATTTTCCGCCAATATCCGTTCCAAAGGTTCTCAGCTTTATGCCAACAAGGAAGATGGGATCGCAAGACTTCGCTATTTTTATGCGTTGTTGGCTGATAGGTATCAATTGCATTATAAAAAAAGCTATTATGAGCCTGTCAACAACATGTTTGAATTTTTGGAAGCGCTACCTTTTGATACCTTGCAGATCGATGGACGCGATGTTTTTACAATGAATGCGGAAAAAGATGTGGAGCAAGCCAAAGATTGGGTGGAAGAAATTAAAATGCAAGCCTTATTGTTTGAACAAGCTGTCGAAGAACAGTCCTTAGATCCGCTTGACCCGCTTGTGAAAGCGTCTGGTTATACTTCTTTTTTAGATGCCCTTCAAACCGATTGGATTGATTATGGATTGGGTTTATGGGAAGAAGACGTTCTGAAAGAGCCAGACCCTGAAGTTTTTGAGGCAGTAGGAAAGCAGGGATTAAAGAATGCCAAGGGGGATATTTTGGTTGAGGCGATTTACGATGAAATATTCGAATTCAATGAACAGGGGATCGCTGTTGTTGAACGCGATGGCCTTTTTGGTTATGTTGATACGAGTGGCACTATACTAATTCCATGTCAATATGTGGAGGCCTTTGATGCCCGACATATCAATGGGAACAATTACGCTGAAGTGGAAGTGGCAGGGAAACGTGGGGTATTGCATATTGATACCAAACAGCTGAGCATACCTGCATTATATGATGAACTCGACTGGATCGCCTATGGCTTTTTAAATGCAAGACAGGGGGATAGCCACATGCTCCTTTCGGCTGAAGGACGATTGATTATTTCAGATCCCGCAGCCGAGTCGTTTATGTTTGACTATAACAAGTTGTTCTATAGCCGGCAAAAAGGAACGATAAAAAGGAAGTATTACCTAATGGATGGTCAGTTTTTAGGGACCTTTTTGGAAGGTAGCCTGGAGCCGCTAGCCAATCGCTATTTTTGGATTAAACCCAATAAGCTACAGTCAAAAATTGCCGTCATTCAACCCGATGGTAATATTTTGGATGAAGGAATTGACCGGATTATAGTGTTGGACGACTATCGAAGTATTGCGTATCTCAAAAATAAAAGATGGCAGATCTATTCGCTTGAACTAGGCTTATTCCGATTGGCTGATTTAACGATTGATCAGGTTCTAGTCGATCATATACAGCAGTACCGTAAAGATATCTTTGTCGTTGGTTGTGCCCAAGGACAGGGGATTTATGACGCTCATCGAGGGGAATGGTTACTTGAACCTGCTATTGCCTATCAAAAAATCGAACATTGCTTTTTGGATTTTATGCGCATACACTGTGCACAGGGTATGTACTGCTTCGATACGAAGCTTAACGTCCGTAGTGCGCTGTATGATTATATTTGTTCGCCTTTTCATTACCCAAGACCAGAAGCGGCCGAAGGTGAACTGTTGCTTTTATTCAAAGGGGATAAGTTGTTTAATTTGGATATAAATCGAAATGTTGTCGAGATTCCCGAAACAGCATATGGCTATTTGTATTCCGAGCGATACCAGCTCCGGGGGCGTGATCAAAGTTATTTTATACAGTTCTATCAGGCATGGATCAGGCGTAAGGGCGACGGCTACGAACAGTATTTTGACAATGAAACGCTGTTGGAAAATGGTAAGAAGCTGGAAGCGGAGGGAAAGATTTCAGATGCCATTCGACTGTTCAGCATCGGAGCAGATCGGGGTAGTGCGGACTGTCAATATCTGCTTGGAAACATCTTTACGGATGATGACTACGAGGGGATGGACATCGAAAAAGGAAAGTCTTTTTATGAAAAGGCCATGGCTCATGATCATGCGCAGGCATGGAACAATTGGGGATTTTTATATGCCACAGGCCATGGTGTAGCTTTTGATGTATCTAAAGCCTTAAAGGCCTATCAAAAGTCTGCTGCGCTGGGGGAAGCGCAGGCCATGAGCAACCTGGGTAACTGGTATTACGAGGGTGAATATGTGGAACAAGATTATGCCTTAGCCCTAGATTATTTTAAACAAGCAGAGAAAGCGGGGATTTATAATGATGCTCAAATCGCAGAAATCTACTATCAAGGGCAAGATTATGCGAACTTATTGCGTTATTTGAAAAAGGATACAACCAATCAATTTTCTGCTATTTATTATGGGATTCTTTATGAGGAAGGCTTTGGTGTAAAGCAAAACTTACAAAAAGCGATCCGCTACTATGAAAAAGCCAATGAAAATAGCGTGTACGCCTATGCCGTTAATCGTTTGCTACAACTCTATGGAGCGCATGGAGCGGCTTCAGACGCGGATAAATACGGATTTTGGTTCAATTTTGCTAAAGAAAATGCTGTTGAAATTGATCAATAGTAAGGAAATTGCATAGAAAATGGCTCATCGCATATATATTTACAATACAGATAAGAAGGATCAAGATTACTTCCCTCATTATTTAGGAGAATGGAACTATGTGATTCCACCCCTTTTTTTACCCCTATTTGCTGCTAATCCGAAAGCAAAAGGTACCTTAGTTTACTCCGAAAAGGAACCGGGAGTCAGAAAGCTTCGTGCGTTGTATGATTTGCTCATTCATGAATATGGGTTAAATTCCGATGCGCTGGCCATGGCAGCTATCGGGAAACTGTTCGATTTTTTGGACGGTTTACCCTTCGATTATTTCCAGCTGAACGCAAGTGATGTATTTAACATGAGCGATGTTAAACATAGCCAACAGGCCAAAGATTTTGCAATTGAAATCCTTGAGAAGAATTTGCTCTATGAAAAAGCAATCGAAAAACAATCCTTAGCTGAGCTTGAGTTTATTTTGGTGTCCGCTGGTTATACTTCTTTTTTAGCGATGCTCGAACTGGAATGGAGCAACTATGGCTTAGGCTGGTGGAATAGAGACGCGATTGATCGTCTGGATAATCAATTTTTTGAAGATCAGGGGCTTTGGGGGATACGCAATGCAAAAGGGGAGGTGAAGGTCGAAGCTAGCTATCAGGAAATTGGTACTTTTGAGTGTGAAGGGATCGCAGTCATACAGAAAAATGAGCTGTTCGGTTATTTGAATAGGGGTGGAGAAGAAGCTATTTCCTGTGTTTATTCATCGGCGGCGCCAGCCCAATATGGAACCGGATCAACGGTTGGTAAGGTGAGCTTAGCTAAAAAATATGGATTAGTCAACGTCGGGAACGGAGAAATAATCATACCACTTGAATATGATGAACTCGAAGATTTTGCTTACGGTTATTATCAGGGGAAGAAAGATCAGCAATATTATATCATCGATGCTCAAGGCCAGCTGTTCAATGCTGCCGGTGCGGACAAACCGTTTGAAATTGATTATGATGGATTTATCTATCAAGAGATTGGGGGAAATAAACTGCGTCATTATTATTCCAATAGCGGTATTTTGCTTGGCGCTTTTGCCAGTAGTGCACTGAGCGAATTACTGTTTGATTTTTATGCAGTCAATTTGAATAATAAAAAGAAAAAATCAGTTTTGTCTCCCGATGGAACTATCTTGGTCAAAGATGTTGCTGTACTTAATGCCGGAAATGGCCGAAGCGCATTATTTTTTGCTGATTCCGGCGGCATCCGTTTGTATGACCTGGAAGCCCGCGCCTTTGTACTGCAAGATTTGGCAATTCGGTCCATTCAAGGGGGGACTGATTTTGGTAATGGCGCCTGGGATTGCTATATTATCGAAACAGCAACCGGGAGGGGAATTTATCAGGCTGCTGAAAAGGTGTGGCTGGTCCCGCTCTCAACGCACTATGTGAAAATTGTATATGCTGCTGTGATGGATTATTTTATTCTGAAAGACCATGCGGGAAGATATTACTATTTTGACGCAGTGGAAAGGACGCTCAGTTCCGCCTACGATTATGTTTGTGCAAGCGTTAATCACTATCAGGATCTGATGTTATTGCAAGGTGACCTGTTGTATAAAAAGGGCTACGATGGTGTGGAAGTAATTCAGGAAGATCAATATGGTCAGTTTCTGAAGAAGCTGGATCAATTGTCTGGAGAAGATTTTGAAATATGTAATCGTTTTTTTGAAGGGTGGAAGGCTGCGAAGGGCGATAATTTTGAATCCAGTTATGATAGTTATACGCTATATCATATGGCCCTGGACTGTTGCCGACAAGGCGATGTCGAAATGGCGATACGCTATTTTACCTTTTCTGCTGACCAGAATAATGAAAGCAGCATGCATGAATTGGGGAATATCTATACGGATACTGATAGCGAAGACAATCCTTTTTTAGATTTGGACAAAGGAATTCAATATTATGAACAAGCGGCCCAAAAAGATTATTCCGCTGCATGGAATGCAATCGGCTACCTCTTTCAGTATGGCATCGGCTATAAAAAAGACCTGGAAAAGTCATTTAATGCCTACATGAAAGGAGCAGAGTTGGGTAATGGCTATGCTTTGTCCAATTTAGGCTACTTTTATTCAAGTGGAACCTATGTCGAAGAAGATCTGGAAAAAGCCCTCAGCTATTATCAGAAAGCTGAATTAAAATTAGTTGAGAACAACAGCAATATAGCTTCTATCTATTACAGTTTGGAGGATTACGATCGTCTATTGGTTTATTTGAAAAGGGATAAAGAAAATAGTTATTCCAATATTTATTATGGATTGCTCTATGATCAGGGACTTAAATTTAAAAAGGACAGTAAAAAGGCGATCCACTATTTTGAACGAGCCAACGACTATGGTGTTTACGAAAGTGCCACTGCTCGCTTATTGGATTATTACAAGAATGATCCTACATTTAGAAATCAGGAAAAATATGTCCATTGGCTTGATTTTGCAAAAAACAATGAACTGGATATCGAACTGGATTTATTGCAATGGGATAATCAGTCTGAAGACTCAGGTGCTAGCTCGTCCTTTTTTGGCAAACTGTTTAAAAAGAAAAAGTAAATTATGTTATCATCAGCAAATATAGATTTTGGTGGCATTCTGATCGACTTGATCCTGATTGTTTTTTTTGGATTTGGAACACTTTATACGTTATCTGCAGGCATTGTTCATCGTGTAAAGAAGCAAACACGGACGGTAGGATATTATTTCCTATCCTTTGTGGTATCGGGTGTTATTGGACTGGTTGCCGCCGGATTGCTGGCCTTTATATGGGCGATGTCATTATCGTAAAGTGACGGCAATAGAGTAAATTTATCGCAATGATCTGTTGACTTTAAGTGAAATGATCATTGCGATATTTGATGCCCATCAATGGTTTTTAGCATTGACAATGTGCATCAGGTGGTGATTGCAATGCCAGGCATAGAGGCCAATATTGATCTTTAAAGAAATCAACCTTTTGGTCGCAGGATGAATAAAACCTCTTTCAAGCTGTTCGCCAGTCAGGCTTTTCAACAAAATAACCCAGCGTTCATGTAGACCTTCGAGCAATTTGATCGAGCTTTCTATTGGAATATTTTTTGCGTCGGGAAGCTCGGCCCACAATTTCTCCTCATATAATTTGATGGTTGGGTCTTCTTCTGTGAGGGCTAATTTAAAACGGACAAAGCTGTTCATGTGGCTGTCGGCGCAGTGATGAACGACCTGACGAATCGTCCAGCCTTCGGGACGGTAGCGTTTTTCCAGTACGTCGTCTGTTAGATCGCCGACTTCGGATTTTAACCGGGCCGGAAAGTCGGCAATTGTTTTGATCCAGTCATTCAACAGGGATTTGTTGATGACATCGGGTATCGCAAAGCGACCTATAGGGTATCTGAGTTTTTCTAATTCATGTTGCATGACTTAAAATTAGTTAAAATAGACACAAGGTTCCTAATCTTTAGGTGTATGTTTTCGAAGAATATTTTCTTCGATTTGCTCTTGGGTCTGCTGTAATTTGGATGCGATAAAGAATTATGGTAATTTCGGCACAATGAATAGCTGGATAGCGTTCGAATTCGACCGGTAGACTAGCTGGTCGCTGCATAAAACACATAGGAAATGAAAAGTCTAAAAGAACTGATTGATACAAGTAATTCAGGATGGAAGTTGGTAGAAAGTTGGATGAAAGAAGCGACGAATGCTTATGAAGTGCTTCCTCGAAACCCTAAGCGGGCTGATGAGGAACTTTTAAGGGCCCAAATTACCACAAAATCGCCTATGGGAGCCATTATTCATCAAACTGGTGGTATTTTAATCGATGGGGGCTGGTTACGTATTTTAGGCTCTGGCTCGTCGCAGTTGGACCGAGGGATTATGGAATGGAATAAAGGGAAAAGTTTTGACAAGGAAGGCGAAAAAGGTGGTTTTTTGCTGATTGCAGACGATGTTCTAGGTGGTTATTTCGCTATTAATGCTGGTGCGCTGGGAGATGCTATTGGACAGGTCTATTATTTCGCACAAGATACCTTACAATGGGAAAGTTTGGAATGTGGTTATTCAGATTTTGTTTTTTGGGCATTGAAAGGGGATATTAGACAGTTTTACGAAACATTTAAATGGAAAGACTGGAGCGAAGAGGTCAAACTCCTGAGCGGCAATCAAGTTTTTTCATTTTACCCTTTCCTGTGGACTGAAGAAGCACGCGATTTTCGTAAAGTGGATCGTAAGCCAATGGCCATCGATGAGAACTACCATTTTACGATGGAATTTGCTGGTGGACGCTAATTGTTATTTCAATACGACAAACCTCCTGCATAAGGCTTTAATACGATAATAGGACAATGTATTGTTGTCCTATTATCGTATGATACAGAAGATAATTCCGCTGAATGATATTAAACTGATTTATTTTGAAGGCTAAAGCTAACTTCGTTCAGTCTGACTATTTGTATTTGTATCCCCTCGGAAAGGCCAAGTTTGGTCGCCGCATCTTTTCCTAATTTAAGCACATGAAACCCTCTGCCGCGATAGGTAAAATTACATTCATATTCTCCAGCGTTGATCATAATCCTTAATTTTTGGGATTTGGTTGGGAATAGGGGTTTAAATTCTTTCGTGATCCGTATTTGCGATTTTTTTACGTCATCTGTAGTGATCTTGTTACCTTCAGAAGGAAACAACATGTTCGTGGGCGGAGTGTCAGCTGTAGGGGGGGGCGTTTCTGTTTTTTGTTCCTGAATTTCCTGAACTTTTGGAGCCTCGTTTTGTATCGGCTCAGAGTTTGTTTTATCCTGACGTTTCTTATCTTGCCGCCCTTTCTTTCTGGTGTTTTGATTTGCAGTTTTTTCCGTAGTTTCTGTAGAGGGTACGGAAGGAGTAGGAGTAGCAGGAGTTTTGTGCTCGGTGTCCACTGCTGTAGCTGGGCTGGCCATTGCTAAAGGCCGTTTAATAATATTACGGATGTAATAGTGTTTTATGCGCGATTTGTCGGTGTTTCGTTCCTCAATTTCAAAATCTTCTTTGTAAGCTTTGAAAAGATGAGACATCTTGTCGTATCCATAGTTGCGCGCATCAAAATCAGGCTTTCTTTTGTTGAAAAGACTTCCGATCTCACCCAGGAATGCCCAGCCATTTTCATCTGCAGTATCATCCACCGTGTCCTTTAAAAGTTCCAAAGTCTCCTCGTCCAATACGGCAATACTTGTTGGATTGTCAACGGGAGCAGGTTTGGGCTGATTTTGTTGCTTTTTCTTTGCGACCGTTTCTTTCTTTTGATTTTTCTCAAAAATTTCGACGTAGATGAACTTGTCGCAGGAGGCAATAAAGGGTTTGGGGGTCTTTTTCTCGCCGATACCGATGACCAGTTTACCGGATTCTCGAAGACGTGTAGCCAGTCGGGTGAAATCGCTGTCGCTGGATACAATACAAAACCCATCAACTCGGTCTGAATGCAGAATATCCATGGCATCAATAATTAATGCCGAGTCAGTAGAATTTTTGCCTTGTGTATAACTGTATTGTTGTATGGGGGTAATTGCATGGGTAAGGAGTTTATCCTTCCATTTTTCAACATATGGGTTGGTCCAGTCTCCGTAGATGCGTTTGATGGTCGGAATTCCATATCTTTTGACTTCATTCAAAATCTCTTCGATCTTTCGATAAGATACATTGTCCGCATCGATTAGTATTGCGATTTGCAAATCCCCATGTTCTGCCATATATGTTTAGATTATTTTTTCAATATAATATTTGAACTCTTTTCTATTCGCGTGACCTTTCTCATCCGAATATATTCGTTAAAAATACAGTATTGTTAAAGAATATCTTGAATTTTTTGAGAATTAATTTGAACGCTATTTTTTGAGAACATGCGATCAGCTGCTTTTGTTTGGGCCTAAAAGGGAAATTATTACGTTTGCGGAGTAGCGAAATGATTTGAGGGACGGTGAAAATAAATAAAAAAAGGTTTTCAAACGGGGAGAATGAAAACCTTAAATAACCAATTATAAACCTAAATTATGATGATACAAAGATAGTGTAAATATTACACCTGTGCAAATATTCGTTACTATTTTTTTTAAACGTCCTAAATTTTGTAGCTGCTTAGCTACAAACCGCCTGTAGCTACGCCAAAACTAGTCCATCATGAAGTGCG
The DNA here is from genome assembly GCF_002339225.1 of Sphingobacterium sp. UBA2610. Taxonomy (NCBI): domain Bacteria; kingdom Pseudomonadati; phylum Bacteroidota; class Sphingobacteriia; order Sphingobacteriales; family Sphingobacteriaceae; genus Sphingobacterium; species Sphingobacterium sp. UBA2610. The sequence continues at coordinate 485,691 of NZ_DDKA01000023.1, read as the reverse complement.
AAGGTCTATATTTCATCACCGCATAAAAGCTATTGGTAAATGCTTGGACGCTTTTATAACCGACTTTATACGCAATTTGAGAGATGGTGAATTGTTTTGTGCTCAAAAGCTCCAAACTCTTGATAATGAGAAGGAGCTGCTGATATTTTGCAAGCGTCATTCCGGTTTCTTTTTTAAAAAGGCGTTCAATAGTTCGGAGCGAAAGATTGGACAGCATGGCAATCTCGTCTAACGTGATGGCTTCTGTGTAATGGTCATGTAGGTGATTTAAGACCGTTTGAAGCCTGCTTTCATGCGGAAGGGTAATTTCTAAGTGGAGTAATTGTGAGCAGAAATAGGGGAGTTCATGGAGTAAAGCACCGAGGAAAACTCTTTCCTGTTCATTTTCTTCTCTCAATTTTGACCATTTTTCGGTATATAAAATCATTTCCCGTAATACTTTAGGCGCCGAAAATAGCTGTACCTGATTGAAAAACAAATGCTCTTGTGAGCTGTCAAATTGTGGGGGATCAAAAAAAAGGACTATAAGCTTAATGCGTTCCGAGTGGGAGTTGGTCTTATGTAATGCACCTGAAGGAATCCAAGCAACGTGATTTTGGGGGAGTAGGTACATTTTTCCTGCAACGGTAAGGTATTGAAAACCCTGCTCAACATAAATCAATTGACCTTTCCGATGACTGTGTAACTCGTCGTCGTGTATCCAGTTTTCTTCAAACCAGACATAGGTTGATTTCTGGATGCCTTCAATTATCAACGTATGATTTGTCTGATCCATGTCGTTTTAAATTAAATTAATGGCAAATTTAATTAAAATTCCATACATACCTTTGCAAGCATTCATTACGTGTATAGCTTAATTTACATGTATAGTGTGGTTTTATGATGAAAGAAAATATAAAAATATCCGCAGCTGTCTCTTGGACCTGGTTACCCATATTGGTTGTTGTTTTAGTCTCAACCAATCTGCGGTCGCCAATCACAGCCGTTGGCCCTGTACTGGGGCAAATCAGTGAAGATTTGCAATTAAATAGTTTTCAAAGCAGTCTATTGACGGCAATACCTCTTTTTATGTTTGCGAGCTGTTCTGTAGCAGTGAGCCGATATTCACATAAACTGGGCATGCACCGTTTTTTATTACTCGGTTTAATGGCGTTGAGTGTAGGAATTGTGCTTCGGATTTGGGGCAATATGCCAACGCTGTTTGTGGGGTCTTTTTTAATCGGACTTGGGATCTGTGTGGGCAATGTCGTTACGCCCGGTTATATAAAAACAAATTTTCCAAAGCAGATTGGACTGATGACAGGCATTTTTGCCGTAGCAATGAATCTGACCGCAGCTTTTGCTTCGGGGTTTAGTTTACGATTGGGCGAATGGACTGGTCTCGGGTGGCAGGGTTCCTTGGGGGTTTGGGTGATTTTAGCCTTGTTATCCCTTATCATTGTTTCCTTTGATGCTTTAAGCCGAAAGAAAGCACAGGGTATCACTGAAAATAGACCGGCGACAAGTGGAATCGGACATATCTTTAGGTCAAGATTAGCTTGGTATATCAGCTTATTTATGGGTATTCAGTCCTTAATTTACTACAGTTTGATTTCTTGGTTACCTAAAGTATTGGTCGATTATGGTATGCCAGCGGAGGATACGGGCTGGTTGCTTTTTTTGATCCAAATTGCCATGATTCCCATAATGTTTATTGGGCCTATTTTGGCACATCGGATGAAGGATCAGCGTCTAATGGCAGCGGCTGTTGCGATAGGCATGTTTGGAAGTATCTTTATATTTTGGCATTACAAACTTCAGGGAATTTATGTTGCCGCCATATTGTTGGGACTTTCCAATGGACTTTCTTTCAGTTTGTCTATTCTTTTCTTTACCCTGCGGGCGAGGTCAACGGCGAATGCGATTAAAATATCGGGCATGGCCCAGTCTGTTGGTTATCTGATTGCAGCTTTTGGCCCGCCGGTATTCGGTAAGCTGCACGAAATAGATGCTACCTGGAATTACTCCTTCTATTTTTTAGCGGGCAGTATCGTACTTTTATTGTTTGCAGGATGGAAGGCCGGGGAAGATAAGTATGTAGCGGAAGATTAAAGATAAGGCTACATCAGGCACAGCTGTTTAGCTGATGTAGCCTTATTCAATTCGCTCTTAAACGCTATTATTCAAATTTAACTGTTAATCTTTGAGGACAGAAAATTCGATGTACGTGGCATTGTTCACATCGTGAAAAATACGTTGTGTGGCTTTACGGAAGTCAGCTTTGGTAGCTGTATAAGGCGCTAAAAACACCTGTGGATTTCGTTCTGCCAGCGGAAACCAGGAGTTTTGTACCTGAACCATAATGCGATGTCCTTTTTTGCACGTATGCGCAACATCTGGCATTTCAAAATTCACCTTTTCGACCATTCCTGGAGTCAGGGCCTGCGCTTTTTCAAAACCATTTCGGTATTTCCCGGCCATGATCTCACCACGTACCATCATCTGGTATCCAGCCATTGTTTTTCCTTGATAACTTGCTGCATCGTTCGGGTAAACATCAATCAGTTTGACAACATAATCTGCATCTGTACCTGTTGAAGAAACCTTAAGGAAATTTTTGATGGGGCCAACTATAGTCAGGTCTTCTGTCAACGGTTCCGTTTGATAAACCATGACATCAGGGCGACTAGCGGCGAAACGCTGATCATCTACCATATACTCTCGCGTTCGGTTTTGGATTAGCCCACCCTGGTGCGGAACCGGTTTATTGGGGTCAGTGACATATTCATCCCAAGAATCTGTACGTTGAACTTTGTCAAATCCAAGTTTCCCCTGAGGTTGGAAGTATAGTTTTTTTGTTTCTACATTTTTGGGTGGCCATTGTTCGAAATGTTTCCATTCATTGCTTCCAGAGACAAAAATGTTCGCTTCCGATGGTGCGAAGTTCCCTTCATCTTTTAGATAATATTTGAAAAAAGGCTGTTCAAATTGTTCCTGATAGGTAACGCTGGTTTTTTTCTCAAATTGGATATCACCTAAATAGTTTCCCTCTGCACGAACCCAGCCGCCATGATACCAAGGTCCCGCGACTAAAATCGAGTTGTTTTTTTTGCTTTTATCCTCAATCGATTGATAGGTCTTAAATGTTCCATAAGCATCTTCCGCGTCAAAGAAACCACCGACGACCATCACCGCTGGTTTTACCTCCTGTAAAGAATTGGTGATCACACGCGACTTCCAAAAATCATCATAGTCGGGATGTTTAAACAGGTCATTCCAAAACTGTACGGAGTCACCAAAATACTTTTCCTTCAGTTCCCGTGCTGTTCCGGCTTCTAAAAAGAAGTTGTATTTATCGGCTTCTTTAATCTGAATTTTGCTCTTGAATTGATCTGGGGTGATGGGTTTTGGACGCGGGACACCAAAGGTTGACATGAAGGTGAATGCATCCTGAAGAAACAGTACGCCATTATGGTGGAAGTCATCGCCGATATACCAGTCTGTTACCGGAGCTTGTGGGGAGACCGCTTTCAAGCTCGGGTGCGTTTTGACCAATCCAACGGTAGAATAGAAGCCTGGATAGGAGATCCCATAGAGTCCGGCTTTGCCATTATAGTTTTTGAGATTTTTCTGTAGCCATTCAAGCGCATCATAGGTATCTGTACTTTCATCGATGGCTTTTTTGTCTTTGCTGTAGGTGGTCGGACGTACATCTTCAAATTCACCTTCGCTCATCCACTTGCCCCGCACATCTTGGTAGACGAAAATATAGCCTTCACGCATCATCGTCGGAAAGTTGCCCAGGCTTTTTTTGTATTCGTTTTGTCCATAAGGAGAAACCGTGTAGGGCGTTCTATTGAGCAAAACTGGATATTTCTTCGATTTGTCTTTTGGACTGTAGATCGCAGTAAATAATTTTTTCCCATCTCGCATGGGGATTGCTACTTCGGTCTTTTCATAATGATCTCTAACATAAGCCGAGTCGGCAGCGGTTTGAGCATGTAACTGGCTTGCGCTTAAAAGCGCCAAAGTTAGGCACGAAATTGTATTTTTCATTCAGATAATTATTTGTTCAGTACATTCTTTGGTGTAAAACTCTACTTTACACTTGGTTTCGTTCGTTGCAATGTTATGGATACTCTTATGCACCTTAGGCTATAGGGGATACCGTTAAATTTGTCATCGCGCTACCGATTGGCAGAGCATTTATCCAATAACAATGCGCAGGTCAAATGCTGTTGGTTTATAAATTGAACGATAGACTCATTGCCTGTATTTAGATTTTAGGCTAAAGTTAGTGCTACTAAAACCATTTTCCAATTTTATTGTCATATTTATGGGAAATAGAAAAAGAAAAATTGACCAATTTTTAAGAAAGAAAAACTTTTTTTGGATTGAATTTGGATTAGTTTTCGAATCTTGATATATTGAGTAAAATTAAGGACAATTGTTTTTTGGGTTAACAACTTTAGCTAAAAACGTTAAATTCCAGTTAGATGGACTAGTAGAATACTAAATAATAATTCATTTTCGGATTATTTCTTAAGGTTTCGAATAGGCTTCGTATCGCTATTTGTCACGATTTTATAAATTAAGTGCGGGGTGGTATGAAATATGTTTTTTTAAGCTAATTTTAAGAATTATTTTATCATAATACATCAATTAAATAACAATTTAAGTATATAGAATTAATATGGGACAACAAGTGAAAGATGCCAATGGAAAATTGGGTATTCTTATTCCGGGATTAGGTGCTGTGGCTACAACATTAATCGCTGGTGTGGCATCTATAAACAAAGGTTTTTCAAAACCAATCGGATCTGTTTCTCAATTGAGCAGAATCCGTCTGGGTAAACGCACTGAGAACAGAAATCCATTAATTAAAGATTTCGTCCCTTTAGCAAAACTGGAAGATGTTGTTTTTGGTGGCTGGGACGTATACGAAGATAACGTATATGAGGCTGCATCAAAAGCACAGGTATTGGAGCAAGGTCAATTGGATGCTGTTAAGGCTGAATTGGAGGCTATCCAACCGATGAAAGCTGTGTTTGACCGTAATTTTGTGAAAAATTTGGACGGAACGCACATCAAATCTGAAAAAACTCGCCGTGAATTGGCAGATGCTGTACAACGTGATATTCGTGAATTCAAAGAGAAAAACGGATTAGACCGTATTGTCTTGGTATGGTGTGGATCTACTGAGCGTTATATTGAGACAAACGAAGCTTTTTCAACCTTAGCTAAATTAGAGGAAGCGTTAGATAATGATGATCAACGTATTCCACCGAGTATGATCTATTGTTATGCGGCATTGAAAGAGGGCGCTCCGTATGTCAATGGTGCACCAAATTTAACATGTGACGTTCCAGCGATTGTTGAGTTGGCGCATGAAAATGGTGTAGCAATTGCAGGTAAAGATTTTAAAACAGGTCAAACATTGATGAAAACAATTGTGGCACCTGGTCTTCAAGCGAGAGCTTTGGGTGTTGAAGGTTGGTTTTCGACGAATATCTTAGGTAACCGTGACGGATTAGTATTGGATGATCCTGAAAATTTCAAAACAAAAGAAGTGTCTAAATTATCGGTATTGGAAGAAATTCTAGATGCGAAAAAGAACCCTGAGTTATACGGTGACCTTTACCATAAAGTACGTATCAACTATTATCCTCCACACGGTGATAATAAAGAATCTTGGGACAACATCGATATTTTCGGTTGGTTGGGCTACAAAATGCAGATTAAAATCAATTTCTTATGCCGCGATTCAATTTTAGCAGCACCGGTTGCCTTGGATTTGGCTTTGTTTATTGACTTGGCGCAACGTGCAGGCATGTCGGGTATTCAAGAGTGGTTGTCATTCTACTTGAAGTCGCCTCAAACAGCTCCAGGATTGCCTCCTGAACACGATATCTTCAAACAATTGATGAAATTGCAAAATACATTGCGTCACATTATGGGTGAAGATTTAATCACACATTTAGGACTGGATTATTACCAGGAGCTAGTCGATAGTATTCAATAAGCTAACTTAATAAGAGCGGGGAAACAATTGTCTAAAAACAGTTTTTCCCCTTTTTCTTCAACATCTTTACGGTATTGAAGATTTGTGATATAACCCTCTGTAGACTTTTGCGCTTACGAACGCTGAGATAGTGACGGGGGTTTTGCTTTTTTATAAATGATTTTATTTTGCAATTAGAAGAAATGGAATTTGCAATTATAGCAGCGGGAGAAGGTTCTCGATTGCGAAAAGAGGGGTTCAATTTACCGAAACCCTTGCTACCATTACATGGAGTTCCATTAATTGAACGATTGATTCGCATGTTTGTTAAAGAAGGAGCGCAACGAGTTCATGTTATTATCAATAAACAATCTCCGGAGCTGAAATTGTTTTTGGAAAAAACGACGTTTGAATTACCTATTGTGCTTATAGAGGAAGATACTGCAAGTTCATTGCATAGTTTTGCCTTGCTTGTCAAAAACAACCCCGATTGGTCGTCCTGTTGTCTGACCACAACAGATACGGTTTTTAGGCCACATGAATTTCATGCCTATTTAGAAGCATTTCAGCAACATCAACAGGCCGATGCTTTTATGGCTGTAACTCCTTTTGTTGACGATGAGAGTCCGCTCTATGTGAACACCAATTCGCAGCTTCGGGTGGAAGCTTTTTTGGATACGGCAACCGCCAAAACGAAGTACGTTTCTGGGGGAATTTACTGCTTTCGTCAGGCGGCGATGGACTGTGCGTTGAGCTCCGTCGAAGCAGGTAATTCCAGAATGCGTAATTTTCAGCGTGCTCTATTGGAAAACGATTTACAAGTAGAAGCATTTGTATTTGAAAAGGTGGTCGATATTGATCATTTAAAAGATCGTGTTGTCGCAGAACAATTTTTGAGTGAGGAGGTTAGTTAGTAAAATGAGCGATATGATTTCTATTTTAGGCGTAACTCGAAAAAATCGCTTTTCACCCAACCATGTGGGGAATGATGCCGCCATATTCAATGAAGTAGTTTTAAAACTGACTGAAAAAGGTGCCTCGGTAGAGCTTTGTAACGAGGATGAATTTTTGTCTTCAGCATCCGTGAAGCAGGATAATATTCTGACTATGGGGAGAACAAAGACTTTAGTGAAAAAGTTGCAATCTCTTCAAAATAATGGGGTCAATGTTTTGAATTCTGGATTTGGAATTGAAAATTGCTTTCGGAAAAATATGACCCTTAAGCTTTTGGAAGGTGGAGTTCCTTATCCGAAAAGTATCGTGATCTCTACGGTTGCCGATATTCAATCTATTTTTGAGAAACTGAAAGGAAAGGGTGTGTGGATCAAACGTGGCGACTTTCACGCCATTCATAAAGAAGATGTTACTTTTGCCGCTAGTCTGAAAGAAGCGCAACATATCTTGAATGAATATGCGCTCCGCGGGATTAAAGAGGCGGTGATTTCTGAACATCTTGCCGGAGACCTACTAAAATTTTATGCGGTGCGGGGAACGGATTTCTTTTTTTATTTTTACCCCTATGAACACAATCATCACAAATATGATTTGTATGAACAAATTAATGATGAGGTCGTACACTTTCCTTTTGATCTCGACAAACTAAAAGAAGTCGCCAATCGTGCGGCAGAAGTCCTGGATGTACATATCTACGGCGGCGACGTGATTATTGATGCAAATGGAGACTTCCATATTATTGACTTAAATGACTGGCCAAGTTTTGCGCCTTGTCGGGCAGAGGCTGCAGAGGCCATTGCTCAAATGGTTTACCATAAATTTACTGAAAAGAACCACAATGCAGAAAGAACAAGTTAATGTAATCGAAGAAGATAATTTGAGTGCATTCGAACAATCTTTAAAATCTAATGATACCGAGGAACGAATTGATATTTGGTTTTATCGACCTATAGGTTATCGCATTGCGCAAGTCTGTGCAAAAATTGGTATTACACCCAACGCTGTAACCATTATTAGTATTTTCTTTGGCGTTGCGGCGGGTATTTTATTCTATTACCCGGCGTTATGGATTAATGTGATCGGCATGCTTTTATTGGTTTTTGCCAATTCTCTAGATAGTGCCGATGGACAGCTGGCCAGAATGACGGACAATAAAAGTCGCTTTGGTCGTATCTTGGATGGTTTTGCTGGCGATTTTTGGTTTGCTTCTATTCATATTGCGATCTGTTTACGCAGTATTAACGAGGGGTGGCCACAATGGCTATGGGTATTTTGTGTGCTTGCAGGTGTATCGCATATGCTTCAGTCAGCAATGGCTGATTATTATCGTAACGTGCATTTGTATTTTATTAAAGGTAAAGCTGGAAGTGAGCTGGACAATACACGTGATTTGAAAGTTGACTACGATGCCTTGTCCTGGCGCAAGAATTTTTTCAGCAAATTTGTGTTAAATGGCTATATGGGCTATACACGAAACCAGGAAAAGCTTTCGCCAAAACTGCAAAAGCTACTGCGCCTAGTGAAAAGTCGCTATAAAGACGAATTGCCAAAACAATTAATGGTCGACTTTAGAACTCAAAATAAACCATTGATGAAGTATACAAATATTGTACAGTTCAATACAAGGGTGATTTTCCTATTTGTTTGGTTGTTTATCGGCCAACCTTGGATTTACTTTTTCTTTGACATGTTTGTCCTAAATCCGATATTGATCTATATGTGTAACCGACAAGAAAAGGTAAGTGGCTATTTTGTTGATAAATTAACAAATGATCCAACCTATGGGTAGCAAAATCTATAAAGTGCTCTTTATGCTGATCGGTATAGGTACACTGGCCTATATGATTCATGCAATGGGAATTGATGAGATTTGGAACAACCTTGAAAATATTGGCTGGTGGTTTCTGCCTGTACTTGGTAGCTGGGCAGTACTCTACTGGATGAATGCTATGGCATTTAAGGCAATTATTCAGGAACCGGAATTGCCACAGACAAACGTCCCTTTTTGGAAGGTCTTACAATTGACAATATCGGGGTATGCCATCAATTATATAACACCATTTGTTGCGTTAGGAGGGGAGCCTTATCGTATTATGGAGCTTAAAAACTATGTCGGTGGTTCGAAGGCAGGTTCATCTGTGCTGTTATACGGTGTCATGCACATCCTATCGCATATTTTATTTTGGGTCGCTTCTGTTTTTCTAATTCTTTGGTTTGTGCCTGCTAGCACGATGGTCAATGTGGCCTGTGCTGCGATTTTTGTAATGGCTATCATCTGTACTTGGCTATTTACAAAATTTTATAAGAAGGGAATTACCGTTTCACTATTGAAAGCCTTGTCTAAACTGCCTTTGGTAGGCAAGAAAGTGGGTGATGTACTGGATACGAAATATGAAACTTTGAATGACGTCGATCAACAGGTGAAAAACCTCTTTCAAAATCGTCGTGATCGTTTCTATACGGCGCTTTTTTGGGAATTTGTAGCACGCGTTGTAGGCTGTTTTGAGATTTATTTTATTGGTTTGGCTTTAGATATCAATATTGATTTTATTGATGCTATGATCATTAGCTCAGGATCTTCCCTATTTGCCAATCTTGTTTTTTTCTTTCCAATGCAGTTGGGAACCCGGGAAGGTGGATTGGCAATGGCCGTAATGAGTATAGGATTGCCTGCGAAAGTCGGTATTTTTATGGGTGTTGTGACACGAATTAGGGAAATTGTGTGGATTATGATCGGTTTGGGGTGGATGAGTTTAGTAAAAAGGAAATAACATGGATAAGTTTAATATTAAAGGAATTATTTTTGATTATGGTGGAACCTTAGACACCAATGGCGGCCACTGGGGAGCTGTTATCTGGTCGGGTTATGAAAAATATCAGGTTCCCGTAAATTTGAACGCTTTTCAGGAGGCCTATACCTACGCGGAACGTCAGATGGCTTTACAACCTATTATTAAACCGCAGTTTAATTTTTTGGAAGTGCTTGAAGCAAAGCTCAATGTGCAATTTGATTATCTTATTGCTGCAGGGTACGACTTAGACCGATCATTAGCGCATAGAATAGCCTTTGACGGTTATTCATTGGCGAAGAATACGGTTGAAGAGGTAAAACCACTGTTAAATTCACTCCATGAAAAATATCCGATTGTCATGGTTTCCAATTTTTATGGTAATTTAAAATCGGTCCTTGATGATTTTGGGATTCTATCTTATTTTCAGGAAGTTGTGGAGTCGGCTGTCGTCGGTGTGCGCAAACCTGATCCTGCCATTTATGCCTTAGGTGTAACTAAAATAGGACTTCCTGCACAAGAGGTATTGGTGGTGGGTGATTCCTATAGTAAAGATATGGTACCTGCCAAAGCGGTTGGCTGCCAAACCTTATGGTTGAAAGGGCAGACTTGGGGCGAGGATAAATTGCAGGATACTGGAGCTGCAGACCAGCAATTTACAAGCATCTTCGATTTAATCGACTTTGTTTAAGTAGAGATTCTGACGAAATTCTTTAGGCGAGATTCCAACATTTCGCTTAAAGAATTTACCAAAAAAAGATTGATCCGAGAAATGTAATTTCACTGCAATTTCTCCGATGGGAAGCCCCTGGCAAAGTAATGATTTTGCTTCCTCCACTAAAACGTTCTGAATAAGTTCTATTGCTGATTTTCCAGTTAGTTCCTTGGTAATTACGGATAGATGTTTCGCTGTGATGCCGAGTTCCATCGCATAAAATTGCACCATGTGTTCTTTATGAAACGACTTTTTTAATAGCAAATGGAAATTGGCCAGAATCTCTCTTTTCCGGGAGGGAATAGCGGGTGTATTTCGCATATTTTGGCTTCCTAGACGGGCTATTTCACAAAATAATATTTCTGTTAATGACTTAATAATCTGATGTTTGAAAAGGTAGCTAGAGTCTTGTCGGTCGTAATGAATAAACTGTTTAAATAAGTTAGATAAGTTGATCGAATCTTGGTTCGATAGCGACCAGATGTAACTGTCACTTAAGGCAAGAGATTTTTTGGTGACCTCGAAGAAATCTTCTTGAAAATCCAGTTTGAAGCTAAAATCCAGCGTAAAGAAAATCAAATATACCTCACAATCCCAAGATTTGACGACCGAAGAGCCATTCACTCGGGAGGATGGATTGGTTAACAATAGGTGATTTTGCGCAACTTGTACCCGTTCATTATTAATCATGAAGGAAGTCTCACCTTTTTTTATTAAACAGAGCGAATAGAGGTCACCTTTTGTTAAAATCTGCTGCTGCTCGGAACTAAAGACAGGTTTCGATTTGTTGCCCTTAAAATGAAAGACATAAAAACCCTTGTTTTTGATGGGAGTTTCCTTTACAGACATGTTTATTTTACGATAAAATCAAAATAGGTTTTACGATAGGGTTCATCTTGCAAAGTGTAATGCCACCATTCCTTATCATAAGCTTTGAAGCCAAATTTAGCCATCGCTTCTTTTAAAATCTTCCGGTTTTCTTTCTGTTGGACGGTCAGATGCGCATAGTGATGATGGGAGACTGCGCCGAAAAAATCAAAAGGTCCACCCATATCAATCTCCTTATGATCTTTTAAGCTAATGAGCGTTAGATCGACTGTACTGCCACGGCTGTGGCCTGATTTGGAGGCAATAAAGCCTAGATTGAACAAGTTCTTCTTATTGATAAGCGGGTAGAATTCCCTTTTTGCGATAGTATCATTGGTGTTTAAGGACCATGTTTTAAAGTTGTCAACAGCACGTTGCGGACGGTAGGCATCGAATATTTTCAGGCCAAGACCTTTTTTATTTAAATGGTTCTCGACCTGTTGCAGTGCTAGCGCTGCGCGCTTCGTTAAAATAGCGACTGGTTTTTCATAACCTTGAATTGGCCTTCCGGTGAAGTTGTGGCTACCAAAATAACGCATTTCTAAACTTATTGTTGGAATAATGTCCTTGACGTATACAAAATCTGAAGGCATGGTCTTTTCCTGCGCACTGAGAGAAAGCGTGGAAAGGCTTAAGGCAAATATAAGACACAAGTTAAATTTCATGGAATGAAGATACAACTTGTGTCTTAATTAATATAATATAAAACGTTATTCTCGTTCGTAATGACAAGAATGATCTTGAATTCAGCTTATTGACCAATTTGTGCTCGTATTGATCAACAGCCCACTAATGATCCGCTAATTTTTTTCTCAGATAATTGTATATTTCAATCTGCGAACGGCATGGCGCCTTTTTATTCTCAACGTAATGATTGCTCAGTGAATTGTTGAGTATACGGGCCTTGACATTATCATTGAGCTGGATCTGAAGCATTTCTTTTAAATCTTCCTTGATTTTTTTACTTGTTATTTTGACCGCTGCTTCGATGCGATGATCCAAGTTTCTTGTCATCCAATCTGCCGAGGAAATAAATAGCTGCTCTCGGCCAGCGTTGTAGAAATACATCACACGTGCATGTTCCAAATACTCATCGACGATTGAAATGGCATTCATTTGCAATTTAAAGGTTTTTTGATTTGTTGCACAGTAGATTCCCCGGATGATAAGGTCTATTTTGACACCAGCTGTTGCGGCATCATAGAGCTTTTTAATCATTTCTTTATCGCTCAGTGAGTTTACCTTGACAATAATATATGCTTTTCGACCAGCCTTGGCTTCGGTAATCTCCTGATCGATGTAGTGTAGAAGTTCCCTGCGCATATCCGTTGGGCATATCAACAGACTTTTGCAATTTTTGATAATTTCAGCCGGATTTGACTTAGGACGTCTCAGGTAATTGAAAACCTTATTTATATCGGCAATAACATCCCTATTACTCGTTAATAGGCAGTAATCTCCGTATAATTTAGCCGTTTTTTCATTGATATTTCCTGTGCTGACAAAACCATACTGGATCGTTTTCATTCCAATACGTTTTTTGATGACGCATAGTTTTGCATGGACCTTTTTATTTGGGATACCGGTCAATACCTTGATGCCTTCCAGTTCAAGTTTCTCTTTCCAGTCCAAATTGTTTTCTTCATCAAATCTTGCCCGAAGTTCAAGCATCACGGTGACTTCCTTTCCATTGCGGGCCGCGTTAATCAGGGCATTTGCAATTTTTGAATTCGAGGCTAAGCGGTATGCCGTAATCTGGATGGTTTTCACATCTGGATCCATCGCTGCTTCACGAAGTAGATCAATGATCGGTCTAAACTCATGATAGGGGAAGGAGAGCAGCACATCTTTTTTCAATACAGTATCCGTTACACGTTCGTAGTTCTTGAAATAGGGGTGTGGAAAGGACGTCCGTTCCAAGGGCTGATTATAGGATTTAAACACATTGGGAAAATCCATGAAGTGTTTGAAGTTGTGTATTTTTTGTCCTGGAATGATGCTGTCTTTTTTTGAAAGGTTAAGTTTCTTGATCAGGAATTCTACCAATTTATGGTCCATCTCTTGATCAAAAATAAATCGGGTAGGTTTACCTTTTCTTCTGTTTTTTACCCCTTTGCTTATCTTTTCGACCAGCGTCGTGTTGATGTCATTGTCAATGTCAAATTCGGCGTCTTTTGTGACTTTAAATACATGTGCATTGAATACATCAAAACCGAAATAGGAGAATATCAGAGGAAGATTAAACTTGATAACATCCTCCAAAAGTATGATGTGTTTTTCATCTTTTGGCGATGGCAACTGGACGAAGCGTCCATTTTGACTGGTCGGGATTTCGATGAGTGCAAATTTGGTTTCGTACTGCCATTCCTGTTTTCCCATAGCAATGCCCAAATAAAGGCTCTTATCCCGAATATAAGGCATAGGCCGCACATCGTCCAATATCAGCGGAATGACGTTCGATTCTACGTCATCCTGATAATAGTCACTCACAAACTTCTGTTGTTCGGGGTTGAGTTCCTCACTGGTCTTAATATAGACATTTTGTTTGGCCATATCTTTTTGGATACGATTCCAGGTACTGTCAAATTTCTTTTGCTGCTTGATGACCCGGATATTGAGCTCTTCTAGGATAAGCTGAGGATCTTCATAGAAGGATTGATTGGCACTTTTATCTTTGAGGTCTATAGCCCGTTTTAGACCTGCAACACGCACGCGGAAAAATTCATCGAGGTTATTGGAAAATATACCTAAAAATTTGATTCTTAAGGGTAAAGGGACAGTCTCATCCGCAGCTTCCTGAAGTACTCTGCCATTAAAGCTCAACCAACTAACGTCTCTAGGAATAAATTTTTTCGCCATAGCTAAATATACGTAAATTTAAAAAGCAAAACTATAGCTCTGCAGGGGATAATCGAACTTTTTTGTGTTAAAGAATTATTAAGTTATTTTTTGTTGATGTATTTCGAGCGTCGTTTTAAGGTGCATTTTTGCCATCATTCTTCTTCCCTAGAAATAACCGCTACAAGGTAGAGCATAGCGTGGCAAAAAAAAATCCCCCAAAGTCTAGCAGACTTTGAGGGACATGTCATTATGTTTGATTTCGTCTATTTCTTCTTTCCGTACTTTTTGGAAATTTGAATAGCTTTGTATTTCGTCGTGTCAAAATGGGGTGTGTCAATTGATAAGCTTGTTGGATAAGGTGCACTTCGATCGAAGAAATACACCGTTGTTGTGCTTCCGTAATCATTGACAGGCATCAAGTCAAGACAGCCTGTATAATCTGCGTTCAACAGGTCACCTACTGTAACGGCATAGATGCGTATGATACCGCCTTTATTTTGTTCATTTCTGACGAAAGCGACTTCCTTAAAACCTCCCGGTAAACCTTCAATACTTTTCTGATTGAAGCTATCTTTTAAAATAAAACCCAGCAGCACTAAAATCGGTATGACCAAAAGCCATAACCTTTTATTCTTCTTCATTAAAAAACACTTAAATTGTAATAGTAATACCTAATAACTTATAAAACTCTTTTAAAATTGCCTGATGTCCTGGCCAAGCAGGAGAGGTGACCAAATTTCCGTCTACGACCGCTTGATCTGCAGGAATATTTTTCCATGTGCCGCCTGCTAATTCAATGTCTGGACCTACAGCAACATAGGCTGTCAATGTACGACCTGCGAGTACTTTTGCAGCTGTTAACACCTGGATACCATGACATATTGCCGCCACAGGTTTGTTGTGCTCAAAGAAGTGTTTCGTAATCTCCAAAACACGTTTGTTGAGTCGAATATATTCTGCCGATCGTCCGCCAGCAATATATAGACCGTCATAGTCTTCAACATTTACCTGGTCGAAATCTTTATTGATTGCGAAATTATGCCCGCGCAATTCTTTGTAGGTCTGATCACCAGTGAAATCATGTACTGCTGTGGGAACTACATCCCCGCTTTTGCGGTCTGGAGCAATTGCATCTACCGTTATCCCTATAGAACCCATTGCTTGAAATGGAACCATTGCTTCGTAGTCTTCTACAAAGTCTCCTACAAGTAGTAATATTTTTTTTGCCATATCAAAAAACCTCTTTTAATAGGTTTTCAATTTACATATTAAAAGAGGTTTTTACAATGATTATTTGTTAATCTTTTGTTAACCCTGAACGGATAATTTTTCGGCAAGTGCACGTTTTGTTTTACGTACTTTAGCTTCTAATTGACTTCTTAAAGTCGGGTCGATAATACCTTTACCTTCTTCAAAGTTTTTGTGGAATTCGGGAAGAGAAAAGGAATCTAATATATCGGCACCGTCCCAAGTGATTCGATTGACAGCAGTGTTCAAAACTGTGGCACCTCCCATTGGACCAGGGGCAGTAGCCAATAAGAAAACAGGTTTGCCGTTGAATAATTTACGGTTAGGAATCCGTGAAACCCAGTCAACGATATTTTTGTAAGCTGTGGTATAGGATCCATTATGTTCGGCCAAAGAAATCAACAGGAAATCTGCGGCATCCATTTTAGCTGCAAAGTCATGCGCTAATTGTGGAATGCCCAACTCGACTTCTTTGTCGTAAGAATAGATCGGCATTTCAAAATGGTTTAAGTCTAGCAATTCGATGGTATCGTCGGCTTCCTTGTAGTATTTTGAAGTACTTGTGACAAATGTTTTGTTGATTGAGTTTTTGTTGCTTGTGCCTGCAAATGCTAATATTTTCATCTTTATATCATTAATTTATGAGGTGCTGCATAGGGTTAAAAATACCCCATACTGGCCTCGCTGTTACCTTTGGAAAATCATGGTTTTCGCATGTTTTCGATTTGATTTATTTTTAAATCGGGTCAAACTTACAATATAATTGCTGAATAAATGTCAATCAAATGTCTCTGTGGGGTGTTCTGCTTTATTTATTGATGTAGATCAAGAAAATTAAAACGTTCGTACATGCCAAGTAGACCTGTAAGTCCGCCGGTATGTATTACGAGTACCTGATCGGCGGGGGTAAAGTAGTCCTTTTTGATCAGGTCATCCACGGCATAGAGCAATTTGCCGGTATAAGTAGGTTCAATCATTATTCCTGTGGATGCTATAAAATGTTGAACGAAGGCGAGCAAGTCGGCGTTGGATTTGGCATAACCACCAAAATGATAATCAAGGTGTAAAATAGGCGGGGGGATGTTGGGGTAAAGTTGATCGACTTCCGTTTGAATAAAGCCACCATTTTTTAAAACAGGAACGCCATGTACATGGGTAAATAGATCTCGTTTTTCGACAGCATTGCCTATTCCCGCTAATGTTGTTCCTGTACCACAGGCTGTAAAAATATGCTGATATTCATGTTGGAGTTCGTCAACGATTTCGGCGCAACCTTTCGCTCCGAGCATACCGTAACCGCCTTCATGTATATAGAATGTCGTCGGATCCTGACCAAAATAACGCTCGTATAAATTTTCTTTATTTCGGTAAGATTCGCGGTCGACGTAAATAAGCTGCATCCCAAAAAGACGACACATCGTTAAAACAGGGTTGTTAACCCCTTCTTCACCTCTAACAAAAGCAGTTGTTTTAAACTTGAAGGTAGCGCCGGCGCAAGCAGTAGCCAAAAGATGGTTGCTCCATGCCCCGCCAAATGTAACCAGATGGCTTTTCCCTAGCTGCACTGCTTCTTCCAGATTATATTTTAATTTTCGCCACTTATTGCCCGAAATAAACGGATGTATGAGGTCATCCCGCTTAAGCGTTACTTTAATATGCTTCTTCTCCCAGGCCGGAAGGCACAATTCAGTTTCGGGACTATGGATTTTGAACGGCAACATAACATTAAATGAAAACAAATTTAACGAAAATTGTTTCATTTGGTTTATTTTTGTAGCATGACAGAACAAATTGGATCGCAAGATCAGGAAGAACAGGAATTATTTGAGCATCTACGTATTGAGGTGGATAAGGGGCAAGCATTACTCCGCATTGATAAATATCTGATGAACAGGGTGGAAAATGCTACGCGGAGCAAAATTCAGCATGCTATTGAAGCTGGTTCTGTCATGGTTAACGGTAAGGAGATCAAGGCGAGCTATAAGGTTAGACCTGATGATGTGATTACATTGGTGCTACCTGATCCGCCACGGGATAACGAAGTTTATCCTGAAAACATTCCATTAGATATCAAATACGAGGATGACGATGTGTTGATCGTGAATAAGGAGGCGGGAATGGTCGTGCATCCAGGATATAATAATTATACAGGAACCTTGGTCAATGCATTAACGTATCATATACAGCAGCTGCCACAGCTACCTGGAAACTCCGATCGCCCGGGTTTAGTGCATCGAATCGATAAAGACACCTCCGGATTATTGGTCATTGCTAAAAATGAAAAATCAATGGCCTTTTTGGCAAAGCAGTTTTTCGATCACAGCATTACCCGTAAATATATTGCATTAGTTTGGGGAGATTTAAAAGAGGACGGAACAATCACAGGTTATATTGGACGTCATCTAAAAGACAGACGTATCATGGCGATGTATGATAGTGAAGACAAGGGGCGTTGGTCAGTGACACATTACCGAGTTTTGGAGCGACTGGGCTATGTTACCCTAATAGAATGTCAATTAGAAACGGGACGTACACATCAAATTCGTACGCATATGCAATCTATTGGTCATCCGCTATTTAATGATGCCATGTATGGTGGCGATAAGATTTTAAAAGGTACCGTGTTTTCAAAGTACAAGCAGTTTGTGGATAACTGTTTTTCATTGCTGCCGCGACAAGCACTTCATGCTCAAGTATTGGGATTTATTCATCCTTCTACAAAAGAAAATATGTATTTTGAGGTACCATATCCGGAAGATTTTCGTTTAGCTTTAGAAAAGTGGCGCGGATATGCGGCAAATTCAATGGCTATAGAACATGATTAAAATTTAGAACAAAATTAAGATGCCAACAAACTATATCAATTTCAATGGCAATGTAGTGCCGGAAGATCAGGAAATATTTAGCATTGAGAATAGAGGTTTTCGTTATGGGGACGGACTGTTCGAAACGATGTTGTATAAGGATGGTGATATCCGCTTTCTAAATTTTCATGTCGAGCGTTTACAAAAAGGAATGGAGTTGATTCATTTGGATGATGCAAACCTTTTCGATGCATTTTTTATTCGTTCGAGATCCGAAGAATTAATCCGTAAAAACAATATGTTGGGACAGCAGGTTCGTATCCGGTTGATCGTATTTAGATCTGGTGGCGGATTGTATAGTCCGACGAGTAATAAACCTGGTTTTGTTTTGCAGGTGCAGCGCATAGAACCTAATCTTCGCGATAAGAAGGTCGGTTTGATTGTAGGGCTGTACAATGAATTCAAAAAACCTTATAGCGATCTTTCAAAGATTAAATCTTTAAATGCGCAGATTTATGTGTTAGCTGGCATCTATAAAAAGAAAATGGCTTTTGATGATGTGTTAATTCTAAATCAGGAAGGTTACCTATGTGAATCCTTAATTTCAAATATCTTTGTCTATTATGAAAAGGTGCTTTATACACCAGCATTATCCGAAGGATGTATTGAAGGGGTGATGCGTCGGGTAGTCATGGACATGGCACAGGATGAAGGTATAGAAGTGGTGGAAGCACAGATAAGCCCCGAAATCATGAAACGGGCAGATGAGATTTTCTGTACCAATGCTGTACAGGGGGTACAATGGGTAATGGGCTATAAGCAAAAGCGCTATTTCAATAAGATATCGCGGATCTTACAGGAAAAATTACAGCATTGGAACTATGACCTCAGTGATGAACAAGACTAGTTTAATTTGATCATTCATACAAAAGGGCAGAACTTAATTCTGCCTTTTTGTATGAATGATTCGCTCAGCCCATTGCTCAAATGCTGTTTTAAAGCTGCGGAGAAAATCTTTGGTTTTTGCTAATTCCACTGTTCCACTTGGACCGATACAGCTGCCGATATCGCCCAGATAAGCTTCAGGTTGCTGCATCGTTGGGATATTGACGAAGACAAGTGATTGACGCAAATGATGGTTGGCCCCAAAGCCCCCATAAACTCCCGTTGATGAGGAAATTATTGCGCCAGGTTTACCATCCCATTTATTTTTTCCATAGGGTCTCGAACCCACGTCAATCGCATTCTTTAATACCGCCGGAATCGAACGGTTATACTCTGCGGTAACAAAAAGCACAGCATCCAAGGACGCGACCTCTTGACGGAAACGGGTATAGCTAGCCGGTGGGTTACCAGCATCGTCAAAATCCTGATTATATAAGGGGAGATCGCCGATATCAATCATGCGATAGCTAAATTTCGATTCCTCCTGGTCGAGGATAAACTGTGCGATCTTTTTATTGAAAGATTCCTTTCTCAAGCTGCCGACAAATATGCCTACGTTATATATACTCATGGTAATTATTCATTAAAGTCCTATCAATCTGAACAACGGATCCTTCAAAAAGGTTTGGGGTATTTTGTGAATTACACTATTTTCAACCTGTTCAAAATGAGGTTTTTATTGTTGCGTTAACAAAAATTAACATTTGAACATTAATCTTTTGCATACTGTTTGTTGTCGTATTGTAAAGAAGAAATTACAAACTAAGGGAGGAGCTACTTATGAAAAAATTGTTTTATGCGGCGGCGATCATTGCAGGCCTTTTTACGGCGGGAGCCGCACAGGCGCAAGTGAGTATCAGTGTCAATATTGGAAGTCAGCCTAGTTGGGGGCCAGCGGGTTATGATTACGCGCGTTATTATTATATGCCAGAATACAATATGTATTACGATGTACCCGCGAGATGTTACGTTTATTATGATAACGGCGGCTGGATAAGAAGAGCAAGTTTACCGAGACGATATAGACATTACGATTTTTATCGGGTGCATAAAGTAGTAATCAACGATCGCACACCTTGGCATCATCACGATCGCTACAGAAGCCGTTATGGCGGTTATCGGGGAAGGCAGGTCGCCATTCGAGACAGTCATCATGGTGGTGGATATTCATTTGCAAGCGAGCGTCGGGTAAGCCGCGAACATTCATGGGGTGAGCGTCGGGGATACGATAGAGGAAACGACCGCGGTTATGGACGAGGTCGCGAAGGTGGTCACGGGCGTGGCAATGATCAGGGACATGGACACGGGCGAGGTAACGGTCATGGCGGAAGACATCGGGATTAATTGAGTAGCTGAATAACAGAATAAAAAAGGAATCTATATCAACATAGGTTCCTTTTTTTTGGCCGGAAATAACAGCTGGTCTGCTTTCGTAGCGCTGGAGGCATGCGAAATCATGACGCTTTGAGTGCCATGCACAATAAATTAAATAACATAACAGCTTTATTAATGAAAAATATATTAATTTTGCGCAACACGGGACTGAAATCAGCTTATTTTAGATGATTTTGAGTATTTGTGAAATAATTGTGATGGTAAGTTAATTTTTGTAATGAGAAAAGTAGTTAATTCGGGTGTTGTATGGGTAGGGTTAAGTATATCTATTTTGGGATTTTACTCCTGCAATCAAAGTGGGACAAATAAGGTGCAAAATGTGGGGGCTGTTGACTCTATGCCACCAAAAAAGGATAGTTTACTTGCCGTGCAGGATTCAATAAGTAAAGTAGATTCGCTACGGAAAGACACCATTACAAAAATGGAAGAAGATGTGGACTACAAAGGAGCTAAAGATACAACGGTATTGTTGACTGATACTGTTTCTCCACGATACATTTATCTCACTTTTGACGATGGACCCTTAAATGGAAGTCAGCACCTTGATTCCATTGCGACAGCAAAAGGCATTAAAATCAATGCTTTTCTGATTGGTAATCATGACAAGATGAGTAAGAAGTTACACGGCTTTACAGAACGTTATAAAAATAATCCATTAGTAGATTGTTACAACCACAGTTACTGGCATGCACATAATAAGTACAGTACGTTCTATTCGAATGCGCAGACGGCCTTTGAAGATTTTGAACTTGCTGAGCAATCGCTGGGCTTAACACATAAGATAGTGCGGCTGCCGGGACGAAATATCTGGTATATCGGAGACCGCAAAAAGGTTGATTTGAAAAGTGGGGCTTCGACGGCCGAGCTACTACACCAAAATGGTTATAAAGTAATTGGTTGGGATTGTGAGTGGAAGATTAATGGTGTTACAGGGAAACCGGACCTATCGGTGAATCAATTGTATACCCAAATGAAGAATTTACTCCGCAAAGGTACGTCTTATACAAAGAACAATGTTGTGCTCTTGACACATGACAATATGTACCAAACGAAAAAAGGGCAGCGGCTATTATCGGACTTGATCGATAGTCTCAAACAACATCCAAACTATCGTTTCGAATTTGTGCGGAATTATCCGCAATAGTGGCAACTAGTATCTATTTAAATAATTAAGGCTTAAACAGGAGTTCCCCAGTTTAAGCCTTAATTATTTAGACGAAAAGTCTATTTTAATTTTGTTTACGGAGATATTTGGTCAGAATCACGATGGTTTGACCTTCAATCTTTCCTTCAATTTGTTCGATATTGTCTGCTACAAGTCGAATATTCTTAACCACGGTACCTAAAGTCGCTTTTAAAGAGGAGCCTTTCACATCAAGCGTTTTTGTCAGAACAACAGTGTCGCCCTCCAATAGTCGTTGCCCGATGCTATCTTCATGAAATGAAACATAGCCGTCATTTTCATGGTCTCCAGTTTTCTTAGCTTCAGCTAGTGTCTCATCGTCTAAATAGAGAATATCCAATGCTTCAGACGCCCAACCTTCATTTTTTAGTCGGTTTAACATACGCCAGCATACAATTTGTACCGATGGGTTCTCGGACCACATTGCATTTGGAAGGAATTTCCAATCGTCCGGATTTAATTGCTCCGTTTTGTTGAGCTGATTGACCAATGTTTCTGAAATCAGTAAAGTATTGTCCAAATTTGATGTTATTTCCGGTGGTAATGTATAAGCAATTAAAGTGGCATCTTCGCCTGTCAGCTCACATTTTCCGCCAGCTCTCGCTTGTAATTGTTCTTCTAATTTCATGTCAATTTTTTTGAAAGCCCAAACTTAGCCAAATTTGTTTTGATGTACAATGACGAATATCACGACTTAGAGAAATAACTCCTGTTTTTGTCCCTTTAAAGCATTGTTTTTGCTAATGACTATCTTTTCTTACTGGTAAATTTATGATATGAGCGAGCTATAATGTAAATTGTAGCATGAGTTTTTTCTTCAAATAAATCTACTTCATGTAAAACATTGGTACCGAATTTGTGTTTATCCAACATTAGAAAAGATTATTAACTGTAATATAGAAATACTATGAAATGGCAAGGAGGTAAACAAAGTGGTAATTTTGAAGACCGCAGAGGAATGTCGGGGGGAGGAAAAATTGCTTTAGGAGGAATTGGTGGAATTATTGTTTTGGTCATTGGATTTTTGATGGGTGGAGATCCGAGTCAACTCTTACAGCAGGCTCAAAATATGGGGGTGCAAACCGAACAGTCCGGGCAGCCACGTGAGTTAAATCCTGAAGAAAAAAGGCTAACCGAATTCTCCTTGACTGTACTCCAAAGTACAGAGGATGTTTGGGCAAAGCTGTTTAAAGAGCAGATGCAGAAGAGTTATACGCCTACTACCCTTGTTTTTTATGATGGTGGTACACAAACGGATGGTTGTGGCATGGGACAGGCCTCTTACGGACCTTTTTATTGTCCTGGCGATCAAAAGATTTACCTGGATCTGAGCTTTAGTAAAGAACTGTCGGATAAATTCGGGGCGAAGGGAGAGTTCGCCATGGCGTATGTAATTGCCCATGAGGTTGGACACCATATCCAACAGTTGGTGGGTTTATTACCAAAGACCAATCAGGCCCGTGGGCAAATGAGTGAACGCGAAAATAACCGGATCTCTGTGATGACCGAACTGCAAGCTGATTTTTATGCTGGAGTATGGGCGCATTATCTCAATGAATATACCGATATAAAAATCGATTATAATGATATTATGGACGGTATGAAAGCTGCCGAAGCAGTGGGAGATGATAAATTACAGACAGAGGCACAGGGCTATGCTGTTCCTGAATCATTTACGCATGGTACGTCCGCTCAACGTATGGAATGGTTTAAAAAGGGATATGATTCGGGGGATATGCGATCGGGCAACACCTTTGAAGATCCGAGTCTGAAATAAAGATCATACTTCGAATGAAAAAACACCTGTTCACACATCATGAACAGGTGTTTTAATTTAATTGCCCTATGTGTTTCACCACCTACGCTTTCATTTATTTGGGAATATAAAGGATCATCACAAAACCCGTGCTGAATCATGTTGGATCATTATTGAACCAACAAATTACATCCCCTGATATCACTTTGGTCAAAACGTCCTAATATTTCAAAAGATCCATCTGGATATACTTTACCCAAATCCTGCGTGGCTATAAATGAACACGAGTAACGATTCGCAAGGTCGATAACGTTGATACCACCAGTTTTATTCATGGGAATTAGGCTCAATGGATCATTGGTGTCGCGAATCAAGATTTTCATCCATTTGGGAAGATGGAAAATTCCCTGACCTGAAGAATAACCTTGTGAGAGTAATTCTGTCATGCCATATTCCGAATGGATTCCATGGACGGAAAAGGCTTCTTCCAGGAGTTTATGGATTTCCTGTTTGACCATTTCCTTGCGCTTACCTTTCATTCCGCCAGTTTCCATAATAATCAGTTCAGGAAATTCAAAGGCGTATTGTTCAATGAAGTCGAGTAGGGCGTACGTTACGCCGAAAAGGATTGTTTTTGTGCCTTTATTTTTGAGCGCCACAAGTGTATCGTAAAGCTCTTGGTGGTTATAGAGAAAATAATTGCTTTCAGGCTGCTCACTTTGCTTCATGAGATCATCAATCATGTAGATTAAAGATGAACCGCTTCTTTCAAGGTATGAGGGTAGAAGGGCCAGTATGGCAATATGGCTCAGTGGCCCATAGAAGTCTTCAAAAATACGACGGAAAGTGCGTTCGTAAATACGGAGGTCAGCGACTAAATGTTTTGAGGTGACCATACCCGTTGTACCCGAACTCGAGAATACGATTTCAGCCTCCATTCCTTCAGCAATAACCTGTTGCGTCTTAAAAAATTCAATAGGCATAAAAGGAATATCCGTATAGTGCTGAATAAGGTCTTTTTCTCTGCCGAGGAGGCTGATATAGTCACGATAAACCTTACAATGCTGGCTCTGGAATTGGTAGGTATCTAAACAATGCTGATTAAAATCATCCTCGGTTTTAATTTCAAAAAAATCCTTCCAGTTCGCCATAGCATTTAAATTTGATCGACAAAATTAACGAAAATTTGTAAATATTGAAGGCGATCTATAGATTCCTTCTTATCAGAAGCCTATTGAAGATGTTTGGTATTATTAATAATACAGGTATGTGGAGACAGAAAATTCTGTAAACAGAAGGAGCAGTATAGTGTCTTTGTCCAGTATAACCGGATTAGAGGGGTAGATAGATCGGGATCGTCGTAAAACATAACTAGAGAACAGGCTTAGGTCAAGGTAAGAAAACTTGACCTAAGCCTGTTATTTTTTATAACATACCACCATCAACAGGAAGAACCTGTCCGGTTACGTATGCCGATAAGTCAGATGCTAAATAAAGACATGCATTGGCAACATCTTCTGGTTGGCCAGCACGTTTCAATGGAATTCCAGCTTCCCATCCTGCCACAACTTTAGGATCCAGTACATCTGTCATTTCGGTACGTATAAAGCCTGGAGCAACTACGTTTGCACGGATATTACGAGAACCTAATTCTTTAGCGACCGATTTTGTGAACCCAATGATACCAGCTTTTGATGCAGCATAATTTGCCTGACCAGCATTTCCTTGAACGCCAACAACGGATGACATATTGATAAATGAACCTTTACGGTTTTTCATCATAATTTTTGAAGCAGCTTTTGTAACGTTAAAGACAGATTTTAAGTTGACATTTAATACATCATCCCAATTCTCTTCGGTCATACGCATTAACAGGCCATCTTTTGTGATACCAGCATTATTTACAACAATATCTAATCCGCCAAAATCAGCGACGATCGCATTGATCAATTGTTCTGCTTCTTCAAATTTTGAAGCGTCAGAGCGATAACCAATCACTTTGGTGCCAAAAGCCTGAAGCTCCTGCTCCAACGCCTGTCCTTTTTCGACAGAAGAAAGATACGTAAAAGCGACGTTAGCACCATGTTGTGCAAAGACTTCTGCAATTTTCCTTCCGATTCCTTTTGATGCTCCTGTTACTAAAGCAATTTTTCCTTCAAGTATTTTCATCTGTATAAGTTATTTGTTCTTCAATTAATTACACTATGGCATTTATGACCATTTTCCTCGTGCTTTCTTTCGCTCACAGCCCGTCTGATCTTGGAATTCAACACGATACATGAACTCGCTTCCATTAGGTTTATCTTGGTTATGTCACAGTGTTTGTGTTTTTCTCGATGCTATAGTATGAGCGAATAAATGATCTTATTTTTTAGCCATCGTGTACACTATTGCCTATCGACGTTCTGCAAAAATGTTAAAACTATATTATAACACAAAATCTTTCGATAAATAACGGTTTAAAATAGAAAAACATTGTGTGCTGACCCGGTGTTTATCTTGGAGTGGGGGAGTGTTTTAAGGTAACATTTTTAGAATTTTGCGGTAAGCGATTGCTCACTTAGGATTATTTTAATAAATCAATGGTATTTTTGAATAAGTGGTTCTAAAAAGTACAGTTTTTTGACAAAAGACTTGGACGTTTACCAAAAACTATATTAAATTTGCATCAATCACAAAAACATGAGCAAAAAATCAAATAAAGAAGTTGACGTTGTTCTGATCGGCGCCGGTATTATGAGTGCTACTTTGGGTACTCTAATCAATGAATTAAGCCCAGACGTTAATATTGAAATTCTTGAGCGTTTGGATGTTGTGGCTGCTGAAAGTTCTGACGCATGGAATAATGCTGGCACGGGTCACTCTGCTTTATGCGAGTTAAATTATACCCCCGAACAGAAAGATGGTTCTGTCAAGATTGATAAAGCAGTGAAAATTGCCGAGCAATTTGAAGTCTCTAAGCAATTTTGGTCCTACCTCGTTGATAAAGGCATTATTGCCCAACCTGAAAATTTTATCCGTAGTATTCCACACATGAGTGCGGTTTTTGGTGAAAAAGACGCTAAATTTCTAAAGACAAGATGGGAAACACTAACGACCCAAAACTTGTTCAAAGGGATGGAATATACCGAAGATACAGCATTGTTGAAATCGTGGATTCCATTGATGATGGAAGGACGTGCGGCAGACGAAAAAATCGCTGCGACAAAAATGGATCTGGGTACTGATGTAAATTTTGGGTCGTTGACACGTGATTTGATCGCTAATCTTGAAAATAAAGAAAATATTTCGATTTCCTTAAACCACGAAGTAATTGACATCGAACGTGAAGATGACGGTCGCTGGGAAGTGGAAGTCAAAGATTTAAAGACAGGAACAAAGCGAGAAATCAAGGCAAAATTTGTATTTATTGGAGCCGGTGGGCACTCGTTGTTATTGTTGGAAAAATCTGGAATACCCGAAGCGAAAGGCTATGGCGGATTCCCGGTGGGAGGCCAATGGCTGCGTTGTGTGAATGAAGAGATCATTAATACACACCATGCGAAGGTGTATGGTAAAGCTTCTGTCGGTGCGCCTCCAATGTCTGTACCGCACTTAGATACACGTTATATTGATGGCAAGCAAGCGTTATTGTTTGGACCATATGCAGGTTTCTCAACTAAATTCTTAAAACAGGGGTCTTACTTCGATTTACCGGCTTCTATCAAATTGTCCAATATCCGTCCGATGTTATCAGCCGGACTTGACAACTTACCGTTGACGAAGTATCTTATTACTGAAGTCATGAAGTCACCAAAAGATAAACTGGAGTCTTTAAAACAATTTATGCCTACAGCTAAATTGGAGGATTGGGTTATCGAGAAAGCAGGACAACGTGTTCAGGTCATCAAGAAAGATGAAAAGAAAGGTGGAATTTTAGAATTTGGTACAGAGGTCGTTTCGAGTGCCGATGGTTCTATTGCTGCGCTATTAGGAGCGTCTCCTGGAGCTTCGACGTCAGTGGCTATTATGATCAGCCTGTTGAAGAGATGTTTCCCTGAACGTGCCAAATCAGATGAATACCGTAAAAAACTACGTGAAATGATCCCTTCACACGGGAAATCATTGAACGATGATGCGCAACTTTGTAAAGAAACGCGTACGCGTACGCACAAAGCGTTGAAATTGATTGATATAGAATAATCAATTCGACAGAAAATATACTTATGGGGTGCTTGGAATGACCATGGTCATTCTCGGCTGAGATTATACCCAATAAAAGCGATTGTACCTCCTTGTACAATCGCTTTTATATACCTGATCCAGGTAATGCTGGCGTAGGGATTTAATTTCAATAAAAAATAGCCGTTTCTCTCCCATAGGTTTATTATGAATGACACGATATAATAAACAAGGCGATGACTTCTGAAACAATTTTCGAAGCTTTTGTAAAACAGATTCAACAGGCCACCATTGCGGAATGGTTGGGGGTATCTTTTGGTGTTTTACAAGTTTGGTTTTCCCGGCAAAATAAATCGATCAATTACATTTTTGGGATTATTGGTATCTTAATTTCTGTATACGTATTATTCCATGCGAAACTATATGCCGAAATATTGCTACATCTCTATTACTTGATCATGAGCATCTATGGCTGGATCTATTGGAAATATAGTCGTGATGTAGCTACGCCCATAACACACTGTGAGCCGAAAGAATGGTGGATAGTAGGTGGCATATGTGCTGTCGGTTTTCTGTTGTTTTATTTCGGATTGGTACACTTAACAGATTCTGATGTACCGCTTTGGGATTCTGCAGTTTCCTGTACAGCTTGGGCAGGGATGTGGTTATTGGCAAAGCGGAAGATAGAAAACTGGATATTGTTGAATATCAGTAATCTGATGGCAATTCCTTTACTGATCCATAAAGGGCTGTTTCTTTATTCGGGCTTGACGTTATTTTTATTTGTTATGGCATTTAGTGGGTATTTTAATTGGAGGAGAATAATACGTGAAGAAAGATATGCAATTCAATAGCGAAGATATCGCTATACTGAAAGATAATCAGGCAAAAGGAATTCAGCAGAAAACGTTGTCAGATGGACAACTGGATCTGATTTACCGTCGGAAGTGGTTTAAGATTTGGGTTCCCCGTGCATTAGGTGGATTGGGGTTAAGTGTACCTGAAGGACTCAGTTTATTGGCTGATCTGGCTTATTGGGATGGGGGATTAGCCTGGACAGTAACCTTATGTTCAGGAGCAAATCTGTTTGTCGGTTTTATTGATCCCCTTATAGGAAATCAAATTTTCGAAACGGATCGGGTTTGTTTCGGAGGTAGTGGACAGGCATCTGGTACTGCTACGCGTGAAGGGGACCACTATCGACTCCGTGGTTTCTGGAGATATGCTACCGGAGCGCCACATTTAACGCACTTCACATTAAATGCCGCAATTCAGGAGGCGGGAAAACCCGTTTTGGACGAAAAAGGTGAACCGCTGATAAAATCATTTTTTGTCGATCGGGATCATGTACTGATTCACTATGACTGGGATACATTTGGATTGGAAGCTACAGCTTCGCATTCTTTTTCGCTGGAAGACGTTCTCGTTGATAGCAGGCAGTCTTTTGAGATTGATGCGGCAAAAAGTACACGTCGCGAGCTGTTGTATCAATATCCCTTTATGCCTTTTGCGGAATTGACTTTACTGGCCAACTTTACGGGAATGTATAAGCGCTTTTTGGATTTAATCGAAAAACTATTTGTGTTAAAAAGCAATCAATCCAAATGGGAGAAGACTGAAAGTAAAGAAGCGTTTAGGGTACTCGATGAATTTCAGCAAGATTATGTTAATCGGAGGGAAGCAATCATGAATTTGGCCGCTCTTTCTTGGGAAAATCTTCACGATGGAAATGATAATGCAGCGATTTATGAACAGATAGGGATACAAAGTAGAGATTTTGTGGAATCTATCTTAACAAATACGATAAGACTCTATCCACACACCGGAATTTCGGGGGCCGCCATTGACCATGAAATCAATATCATCTTCCGGAATATTTTTACGGCTTCGCAACACAAGTTATTGCAAAAGAGCTTCTAAACAACAAAGACTATCCTAGGATAGTCTTTGTTGTTAAATAGGATGTGTTCCCGGCGGGGGTCGAACCCACATCGTCAGAACCGGAATCTGAAATTCTATCCATTGAACTACGGGAACGTCTGGCAAAGATATACTATTTTCTAGATCTTACAAACAATCTTTGTGATAAAATTATATCTTTTAGCAATCAATTTTTAAGGCATCTTATCGTCAGTATTTTAGCGTTTAGCTTTTGTCAATTCTCTATTTTTTTACGTCAATGCTATAATAGTTTCCATATATGCTTAGCATCGGGCGGGCAATGTGGAATGAGAGGAGGCTAGCACGATTGCCCCTGAATAAACCAGTATAGTTCATTTGGATGGCCGAGCTGGCAAAAGGTGATCGGACATTCATCACGACCGTGGATGATATTGCGTAATAACGGAATGAAGGTAGTCCCTATCGATGTGTGTGTATATTTCGGTCGTGGTAATGCTTTCATGACCGAGCATATCTTGTACAGCTCTTAGATCTGCCCCGCCTTCCACTAAATGTGATGCAAAACTATGCCTAAAGGTATGTGGGCTGATGGTTTTTTGTAAACCGATTTTTAAGGCAAGTTCTTTGATGATCAAGAAGATCATGACCCGGGATAATGCGGCGCCTCTTCTGTTGAGGAATACAATATCTTCATTTCCGGCCTTAATCTTGATATGAGGTCTGATCGTTTCTAAGTAGATACGGAGGTGTTTAATGGCGTGTTGACCAATTGGAATGAGGCGTTCTTTGCTTCCCTTGCCCTCAACTTTGATAAATTCAACATCTAAAAAAAGGTTCGATATCTTGAGTGTGACAAGTTCGGAAACACGGAGACCGCATCCGTATAAGATTTCGATGATCGTTTTATTGCGCTCACCCTCGGGTGAAGAAAGATCGATTGCCGCGATCAATTGATCGATCTCATGTATGCTCAAAACGCTGGGCAGCTTGCGTGCCAAGCGTGGCGCCTGAAGAAGATCTGTCGGATTGTGGACGAATTCATGCTCGATCATCAAAAAGCTAAAGAAAGTCTTCAGGCCAGAGATCAGCCTGGATTGTGTGAAGGGTGAAATATTAAACTCCTGCAACCAAGCCAAAAACTCCTGTATATTTTTTCTCGTTACAGTATTTAAAACCAAATGATTGTCTTCGCAGTAGATCTGAAATTTGGATACGTCATTTAAGTAAGCATCAATTGAATTAACGCTTAAGCCTCTTTCGAACTTTAAGAATTGTTCGAATTCTTTTTTTATATCAGTCCAGTTTTCAAAATCCATTTGCAACAAAATTACAATTAACTGTTGTTCTTTTCGAAAGTTATTCTGTATTTTTAAGTGGAATTTTTACAGATTATAAGTGATACAAAGAGACGTTCCCTTATAGCGGGTCCCGATTCCTCCTTGGATAATGAAAAAAGTATTAATCTGTATTTTACGATTTATCGGGACAATTGATCTCCTGTTCCGTTTACCCTAATATAAAACAATTAGCAAAAATAACTGAAAAAAGACATTTTTTTGTATGAAATTCATTAAACCACTCGCATTAGCTTTTCTATTACCGGCTACGTTCTATATAGCAGAAGCAAAAATGCCAACCACATTAACTGCGGAAGCGCGCGCGATTCTATCCCAAGATAGTTTGGCGCTGAATCAAAAATTACCCTTCGACAATGAAGTCATGACAGGGAAACTGAAAAATGGATTTACATACTTTATTCGTAAAAATAGCGAGCCTAAAGGCCGTGTTACCATGTATTTGGGTATGAAGGCCGGCTCTATTCTAGAAAATGAAAAACAGCTTGGTTTGGCCCATTTTTTAGAACATATGAACTTCAATGGCCTGAAGCACTTTCCAAAGAATGAATTGGTTAACTACCTGCAGAAAGCGGGGGTTCGATTTGGATCGGACCTCAATGCCTATACCAGCTTTGACCAGACCGTTTATCAGCTGCCCATTCCTTCTGACGATCCTGAACTTTTAAAAAATGGTTTGCAGGTAATGCGCGATTGGGCTCAGGACGCTTTGTTGGATGGCGAAGAAATTGATAAAGAACGGGGTGTTATTCTCGAAGAAAAACGAGGTGGAAGAGGAGTACAGCAGCGTTTACAGGATCAATACTTTCCGATGTTGCTCAATGGTTCCCTTTACTCCAAGCGTTTGCCGATCGGAACTGAACAGATACTGAAAACATTTCCCTACACAGAAATACGCAAATTCCATGAAGACTGGTATCGCCCGGATTTACAGGCCCTGATCATCGTTGGAGATATTGATCCCAAGGAGATGGAAGAAAGGGTGAAAGTATTGTTTTCCGATATGAAAATGCCCAAAAAAGCGTTGGAGCGTAAAAAATATCGGGTCGATCTGTTAAACAAGAACCAGTTCTTGGCTATTTCAGATCCGGAACTGCCCTACACTGTTGCACAGATTTTGATCAAAAGCGAAAAAGAAAAGGTTTCCACGGTAGGAGATTACAGAAACGAGCTGTTGAAGAATGTGTTCAATCAGATGATCGCGGGGCGTTTTTCTGAATTGATGCAACAACCGAACCCTCCTTTTATGCAGGCAGGTGGAAGTATCAGCGATTTTGTTGCTAACCTTAATACTTTTTCATTGTTGGTGGTGCCTAAACCAGGCGAGTTGGAATCCGGATTTAAAGCGATGTTAACCGAATTTGAGCGCATTCAAAAATACGGTTTTACACAGACGGAGTTGGATCGTGCCATCGCCGATATGAAAAAGGGTAACGAGATGTCATTTATCGAGCGTGATAAAAAGAAGTCGGATAGCTATGTAAACCGTTATCTCAATTATTTTATTGATGATGAACCTGCTTTAAGTAATGAAAACGCTTATCGTTTGACAAAACAGCTGTTACCAACCTTGAAACTGTCGGAAGTGAATGGTTTGGTGAAAAAATATTATACCGATCTGAACCGCGATGTTTTAGTTATGGGGCCAGAAAAGGATAAGGCCAATTTACCCGCTGAGTCTACCGTGACGGGCTGGGTAAAGGCAGTGGAAGAGAGTCCCGTGACAGCATATGAAGATAAAGTTTCCAATCTTCCCTTGCTTTCAAAAGAGCCCGTAAAAGGCACTGTTGTATCGTCAAAAAGTATTGACGCCGTTCAAGCGAAAGAATTGATCTTAAGCAATGGTGTGAAAGTAATCTTAAAGCCTACGGACTTTAAAAATGATGAGATACAGATTATGGCGTATAGTCCGGGTGGAACATCAGGCTATAGTGATGCAGACTACTTCTCAGCCTCCAATGCGTCTTCTTTAATTGATGCAAGCGGCGTTGGACAAATGAACAACGTTGAGCTTACGAAGTATCTTTCAGGAAAAGATGTCTCCATCTCTCCGTATATCTCCGAACGTTACGAAGGTATTTCAGGTAGTACAGATAAAGAAGGCTTGAAGAATGCTTTTGAATTGATTTATGGTTATTTTACCGAGCCTCGATTGGATCAGGATATTTTCCAGAGTACCATGACCCGGGCAAAAGGATCTTTGGAAAATAGGTTGAGCAATCCAAATAATGTATTCTCGGATAAAGTGAAAGAAGTGCTTTATGGCAACAATGTCCGCCGGCAAAACCCAACGGTAGAAACGATCAATAAAATTGATCGGGAACGTGCTTTGGCAATTTACAAAGAACGATTTGCTGATGCTTCGGATTTTGTGTTTACAATTGTGGGGTCATTTGACGAGAATCAGATCAAGCCTTATTTAGAAACCTACCTGGCTTCATTGCCGGCCCTTAAAAGAGGAGAAAGCTACAAGGATTTAAATATTCTGGAGCCGAGCAAGGGCGAGCGCGTAGTTGTTCATAAAGGCAAAGAGGAGAAGGCAAGTACGCAATTGGCCTACTATGGGGACTATACCTATAATGAAACTGAAAATGTGAATATGGAAGCCTTGGAGAGTGTGTTGACGATCAAATTGTTGGAAAGACTCCGTGAAAAAGAAGGTGGAGTTTACGGCGTGGGCGCTCGGGCGAGTTTCAGTAAGCTGCCAAAAGCACGTTATGCTTTTTCCATTGGTTTTGGTTCGGCAGTAGATAAGGCTGATGCTTTAATCACTTCGGCCTTGGATGAAGTAAAAAAGATTCAGGAAAAAGGCCCCGAAAATGGAGATATCGAAAAGTTCCTAGCAGAACAACAGCGACAAAATGAGTTAAATCTTCGTGAAAATGGTTATTGGCTGAATTATATATCAAGTTCTTATCAGAATGATCTTGATCTTGCACGATATACACGTAGAATAGACAATTTGAAGAAGGTAACTTCGAAGTCGGTGCAGGATGTTGCCGGAAAATATTTGAAAAGAGATCGACTTTTTGAATTTATTTTGATGCCGGATTCTAAATAACAGGAGTCCTGGAAAACAGAAGGGTTGCCTGCGTAGTAGGCAACCCTTTTTTATTGGCTAAAAAATTAGGAACAAAAAATCCCAACCATTTCTGATTGGGATTGCCAAAATGTCTAATAAGTATCTCTTGTTAACCCAAATAGGATTTTAAGATTTTGCTTCTTGAAGTGTGTCTCAAACGTTGAAGAGCTTTATCTTTGATCTGACGAACGCGCTCACGTGTTAAATTGAATTTTTCTCCGATTTCCTCTAACGACAATTGGTGATTGGAACCTAAGCCAAAGAAAAGCACGATAATTTCACGTTCTCTTTCTGTTAATGTTGCCAATGATCGTTTGATTTCTTCTGACAGAGATTCATCAATCAAAGAACTGTCTGTGTCTGGATCATGGTTCTCCAAAACGTCCAAAAGTGTGTTTTCTTCACCTTGAACAAAGGGAGCATCCATAGATACGTGACGGCCAGAGTTGCTTAGCGTATCCGAAACCTTGTCTACTGTGGTTTCAAGGATATCCGCCAATTCTTCTGGAGATGGTTCCCGTTCGTATTCTTGTTCTAGTTTTGAGAAAGCCTTACTGATTTTGCTCAATGAACCAACTTGATTCAATGGCAGACGTACGATACGCGATTGTTCAGCAATTGCTTGAAGAATAGATTGGCGAATCCACCAAACGGCATAAGAAATGAATTTAAACCCCTTTGTTTCGTCAAAACGTTTAGCCGCTTTAATTAAGCCCAGGTTACCTTCATTGATTAAATCACCTAAGGTTAAACCTTGATTTTGATATTGTTTTGCTACTGATACTACGAAACGAAGGTTGGTTTTAGTCAATTTTTCCAAGGCAACTTGATCGCCTTCGCGGATACGCTGTGCTAATTCTACTTCTTCTTCTGCTGTAATTAAGTCTACTTTACCAATTTCGTGTAAGTATTTGTCCAAAGACTGTGACTCACGATTGGTGATAGATTGTGTAATTTTGAGCTGTCTCATTAATTTTTATTAATTCTCCTCTCTAAGAAATGTTTGCGAAAATACGAAAAATTTTTGAATTATTAATGGAAAATTGATTATCTAGCCACTCATATTTAATGAGTTAGGCTTTTTTGAGTTTCAATTTTTAATCATCAAAAACTATTCCATTTTAATATTTTTTTTTCCTCTTATCTGTTGCTGTAATATTCAACTGTTTGATATTTAAAGAGCTAAAAGGTTTAATTTTTTTTATTGTTCTAAACAATTTAACTCGTCGGCAGCTGATTTATTATGCACCATGCATTCCTCAAATTTATTTTAAAATGATAATTTTATGATAAAACAAAAAGATGGATCTTTTGTTTTATTAGTGACATTAAATAAATTTAAAAGAATAAAAATTATATTATGCCAATCTTAATTCACTTGGATAAAATAATGAAAGAGAAAAAGATGTCGCTTAACCAATTGAGTGACAACGTCGGAATTACCCTTTCCAATCTTTCAATCATCAAGAATCAAAAGGCGAAGGCATTGCGATTAGATACTCTTGAAGCGATATGCAAAGCGCTAGACTGCCAGCCTGGTGATCTGCTGCAATATTATGATGGTGGTGATGAAAAAGGTTAAAATCGATAGCCTTTTAAAAAATCGACTACATTCATTCTTTTTTTGCCTTCGAGTTGAAGGTCAGAAATGACAATATAGCCGTCTTGTGTCGCAATTTTTAAGAAACTTTTCTTGTCAGTTTCTACGGTGCCCGGTATTGTAGCTGTATGGGCAAGCTCTTTTTCTGTGCGATAGATTTTTAGTACCTTATCATTTAAGAGGGTAAATGCCGCTGGATAAGGGCTTAAACCGCGAATGAAGTTATAAACCTGCGCAGTGGGCTGATCCCAGTTTATTTTACAGTCTTCTTTGAAGATTTTTGGTGCGTGTTTGAGTGGCTCCGTGGTGAGAAGGACGTCTTGAGGTTTAGGCTGCAAAGTGCCGGCCTTCAATTGCTGGATGGTTTGAAGGAGCGTTTCTGCCCCAGCCACCATAAGGTTGTCGTGGAGATCGCCGGCATTGTCTGTTTCTTTGATGGTAACTTTTTTCGACAATAAGATGTTTCCCGTATCGATTTCGTGCTGTAGTAAAAATGTCGTTACGCCCGATTCTTTCTCGCCATTGATGATGGCATGATTTATCGGTGCTGCACCCCGATATTGTGGAAGGAGTGAGGCGTGAACGTTGATTGTTCCAAATTTAGGCATATTCCAGACGATCTCAGGTAGCATACGAAATGCGACCACAACCTGTAGGTCCGCCTGAAAACTTTTGAGGTCATTCAGAAATGCTTCATCGCGAAGTTTCACGGGTTGAAGAACTGGGATGTTATGTTGTCTAGCAAATATTTTCACCGCAGATTCATGTATTTTTTGTCCGCGTCCTGCAGGTTTATCCGGTACAGTAACCACAGCGACAACTTGTTCGCCAGACTGAATCAGTGCTTCAAGTGAAGCTACAGCAAAATCGGGAGTACCCATGAAAATAATACGCATAATACTTGAAAATTTTTATAAAACTCTTTAAACCAGTGCAGGAGCCTCCTCGTTGAATAGCCTACTGAAAAACACCTAATAATTTGTCATTTCAGTTTTGTAAATAACAAATTTTTATAACTTTGCGAAGTTACATAAATATATTGAAAGCTTGAATTTTCCTTATTTTTTAGCAAATCGGATCGCATTTTCTGGAAAAAGAACGTTCTCAAAATTGATCGTTCGGGTGACTATTGGTGCCATTGCTCTTGCTATTGCAGCGATTATTATATCTATTGCGGTATTGCGCGGATTTAAGGGAGAGATTATCAGTAAGCAACGGAGTTTTTTTGCCGATGTATTGGTTTTACGTTACGACCTGAATAAGTCTTACGAAAATTCGCCCATAACACTTGCACCGGAGGTCCGCAAGTCCATATTGGCAATTCCTCAAGTCAATTCCATCAGTTCCTTTGCAACCAAGGCCGGAATCATCAATGTCAACAATGAAGTGGAAGGCGTGGTTCTCAAGGGTATCGATTCATTGTATAATCAGCAGCCGTTTCAAGGTATGCTGGTGGAAGGGAATATGATAGACTTTAAATCGGATAATGCCGATAATCAGATTTTAGTCTCTAAGTATCTCGCAGATCGATTGCTCTTAAAAGTCGGTGACGATTTTATTATGTATTTCGTGCAGGATCCTATACGCAAACGTAAATTTGTCATTAAGGGCATTTTTAATACAGGCTCTGAAGAATTAGATAAGGTCTATGTGATCGGGTCTCTCAATGTCATCCGCAAACTGAGCAACCTCGATGATCATGAGGTAGGGGGCTATGAGATTCGGATCAAAGATTTTAGTCAGCTCGAACGGACAACAAACAAGGTTGAAGATCTGTTGCCTATCGATATGCAGGCAATTAATATCAAGGATCAGGTTCCCGATATTTTTCAGTGGCTGGAACTGCTGGATATGAACACCAAAATCATTTTTATATTGATGACGGTCGTGGCTATTATCAATATGATTTCCGCCTTGCTGATCACCATTCTTGAGCGTACTTCAATGATCGGTATTTTAAAGGCGTTGGGGTATCACAATGCCGGAATTCGCCGCGTCTTCATGTACAGTGCCTTGTACCTGATCGGCCTCGGATTGTTAATCGGTAATCTTATTGGCCTCGGTTTTTACTTTTTTCAGGATTTTACCCATTTCTTTAAATTGGATGAGAAGACCTACTATATCTCCTATGTGGCCGTTCAACTTCAATGGTCTGATGTGATTCTTGCCAATTTGGCTGTTGTGTTTATCGGAATGATCTCTTTATTTATTCCGTCAATGCTAATTACCAAAATTAGTCCGATTAAAGCCATTTCTTTTAAGTAACGCTCTTTTTAGGCTTCGCTTTCTTTAAAAAATCGTATTTTTAGTGCTGTTAACTATTTTTCGAGCTGTATAGAAAAATAAGTATTTATATTTTACGGCTAGTATACAAGCACATATGAATAAAACTTTTGAGCATATTTCCCACGCCTTCGAAGCACCTTTACAAAATCCTGTACTTATATTTTCACTGGTACTTTTTATTATCCTGTTATCACCGATTGTACTGCGACCGATTAAGGTTCCGGGGATTATAGGATTAATTATATCCGGCGTTATTATTGGACCGCATGGACTAAATTGGCTGGAAAAAAACTCGGCCATAACGCTTTTTTCAACAATAGGCCTGCTCTATATCATGTTTATTGCCGGGCTCGAGTTGGACATGAATGAATTTAAAAAGACAAAAAATAAGAGCTTGCTCTTTGGCTTCTTGACATTCATCGTGCCGATCAGTATTGGCTATCCCGTTTGTCACTTTTTATTGGGTTACGGTGTTTTGCCGAGTTTGTTGATATCAAGCATGTTTGCTACCCATACGCTGGTTTCTTATCCCATCGTCAATAGCTATGGTATTTCAAAAATGGAGGCTGTTGCGATTACGATCGGTGGAACAATCCTGACCGATACGGCCGTGCTGATTATTCTTGCTGTAATTACTGGCGTTTCTCAGGGAAATATAGGTAATGAATTTTGGATTACCCTGACGATTTCCTTTGCTATCTTTCTGTTTATCATGTTTGGTGTTATTCCGAGGATCGCGAAATGGTTTTTTGAGCGCTTGGGGAGTGAGAAGACGTCCAATTATATCTTCGTTCTCTCGGTTGTGTTTTTTGCGGCCTTTCTAGCGGAAATTGCCGGCCTTGAGCCGATTATTGGGGCTTTCGTGGCCGGTCTGGCCCTCAATAAACTGATTCCACATTCTTCGGCTTTGATGAACCGGATCGAGTTTATCGGTAATGCGATTTTTATTCCTTTCTTCTTGATATCTGTGGGCATGATTGTCGATGTCAGCGTGATCTTGAAAGGGCCGCAGGCTCTTATTATTGCCGGAACACTGACCGTTGTGGCTATCGTCGGAAAATATGTGGCCGCCTGGCTGACACAGATTGTTTTTAAATACAGCCGTGGTCAACGTAACCTAATATTTGGTTTAAGTAGTGCACATGCTGCGGCAACACTGGCCGTTATTATGGTTGGACATAAGAACGGCATTATCGATGAGAATGTGCTTAATGGTACGATTCTGCTGATTTTGGTGACCTGCATTGTCGCCACGGTGGTGACGGGAAATGCCTCACGTAAAGTGGTTATGGATGGCGAACAGGACGAAGAACATACTGATGTGGTAAAGGAAAAAGATGAAAACATCTTGATTTCTATCGCTAATATGGATAATATGGAGCCGATTTTGGATTTTTCAACCTATATTAAAAGCAAGAAATGTTCCTATCCTGTCAATATTGTGTCCGTTGTGAAAGATAATGAACAGGCACAATTAAACATGTCTAAAGCACGGAAGAACCTGGACAATATGGTCAGGTATGCTTCGGGTAGTGAAACAAATGTGAATATAAGTGCTACAATAGATTTAAACATTGCCAGCGGGGTTGCGCGGTCGGCAAAAGAGGTTTCTGCCAATTGTATTGTTTTGGGCTGGCCAAGTGCGGCCAATTTTATGGATAAGTTTGTCGGGGAGAAAACGGAAAGTATTTTAAATAGAACCTCGGCTAATGTGATGTTATGTCATTTTAAAAAACCTTTTATTTCGAATAAGTCGATTGTCGTTTTTGCACCACCGATGTGCGAGGCGGAATTTGGTTTCGAATACTGGCTGGAGAAGGTGGTCAAGTTTGCCAAGGAATTATCCCTGTCCATCACTTTTGTGGTTGATACACGTTCTGCCGCTGCCATTGAAGAACATCTCGTCGAATTGAAAAATTCTGTTCCTGTCACATTCAAACATTACGACAACTGGGACAATTTACAGGGCCTTAAAGCGTTTAAGGAGGAGGATGCGATGTTTATTTTTGTGTCGGCTAGAAATGGAGAAGTTTCCTATCGGGATTCGCTGGATGGAGTAGCAAAGAAATTAGATCGTATTTATGCAAACGAAAATCTTGTTTTAGTGTTTCCTAGTAGAGTGGAAAATGCGCACATCGACGAATATGAAGATGTTGAAGCTGCACCAATCTTTAGAAAAATTAGCAAAGAAATCGGAAATATGTTTAATAAGGGATAGTTATTGTCCGTTAAAATTGAAGGTTATGTCAAATAAGATTACAATGTCAAGTGAAGGAACTTTACAGGTTCCAGATTTTCCAACAATTCCTTTTATTATCGGCGACGGCATTGGTCCTGACCTCTGGCATGCGGCAGTGCGTGTTTTTGATCAGGCGGTGGAGAAAGCGTACGGCGGACAACGGAAAATAACATGGAAGGAGGTGTTGGCAGGTGAGAAAGCTTTCAACGAAACAGGCGAATGGCTACCAAAAGATACGCTGAATGTATTAAAAGAGTACCTGGTTGGAATCAAAGGGCCGCTCACCACGCCAGTAGGCGGGGGAATCCGTTCGTTGAATGTTGCGTTGCGTAAGGATTTGGATCTCTATGTATGTCAACGCCCGACAAAATGGTTTGAGGGTGTACCTTCGCCAGTCAAACATCCCGAGTATGTGGATATGGTGATTTTTCGCGAAAATACCGAAGATATTTATGCTGGAATAGAGTTTCAGGCAGGAACAGCTGAAGCCAACAGATTCCAGGATTTCTTGCATGATGAGCTTGATATTGATTACAATTTCTCGGCCACGACAGGCGTCGGTGTCAAACTGGTTTCTGAAGAGGGATCCAAAAGATTAGTCCGTGCAGCAATAGAACATGCTATTGATCACAACTTGCCTTCCGTGACGATTGTTCACAAAGGAAATATCATGAAATTTACGGAGGGGGCTTTTAAGATTTGGGGTTATGAGGTTGCTGAAACGGAATTTGCCGACAAAACCTATACGTGGGGACAGTGGGAGCGAACGAAAGAAGAAAAGGGTGTGGAGGTTGCCAATCAAGAACAAAAAGTGGCCTTAGATTCCGGTAAAATTTTGATTAAAGACATGATTGCCGACAACTTTTTACAGCAGATCCTGCTGAATCCACGGGATTTTTCTGTTGTGGCAACGTTGAATCTGAACGGTGATTATATTTCTGATGCGCTGGCAGCAATGGTTGGCGGTATAGGGATCGCACCGGGTGCTAATATCAATTTTAAAACCGGGCACGCTGTCTTTGAAGCCACCCATGGTACTGCACCTCGCTTTGCAAATACCAATACCATGAATCCTTCATCGGTTATTTTAAGCGGTGTTATGCTATTCGAATACCTCGGCTGGACCGAAGCGGCGGCGGCAATTGTTAAGGCCTTAGGAGAAACGATATTGGCTAAGACTGTGACGGTGGATTTTTACAATTTGATGGATGATGCGACCTTGGTCAAAACAAGCGAATTTGCAGATCGAATTATTGAAAAAATATAAGAATTTTATTTTCTGAGATATTAAGCAGAAATTTGAATAAAATTTCTGCTTTTTTATGGATTACAATCAGCTGCCACTTTTTATAAAGGAATCGACCGTTTTTACGGAGAACGAAAAAATGAAGTTGGCTCAGGTCGACCGTTTACCCACGCCACAGGAGGTAGATGATATAACGAGTCTCCCTGAAATTTACGAATTGCTAAATGCCTTTATTGGTGATCAATCTTCTCGTAATACCCATCTTCAGCTCAAGGCTAAGGAGTATTTGCAAGATAATCAGGTAGATATGGCATGGAAAGTGTTGCTTATTTGATGTTTTTTGCATTGAATTAGCTGTTTGTTGTGCGATCTTTTTATTGAAATCATTTAGAATTTTATAAATTTTCAATAAAAAAACAGATTAGTTGAAAAATATATAATTTTATTTTACCTTTGGTTTTTAAACAACGGATTGCTTAGCTAGGGTTAAAAAATAGCAATCAAACAAACTATAACATCAATGAAACATAATTTTGGAGCAGGTCCATGTATTCTGCCAAAGGAAGTATTTCAACAAGCCTCAGAAGCTGTAATTGATTTTAACAACACCGGTTTATCAATTTTAGAGATCTCTCACCGTTCCAAAGAGTTTGAAGCAGTGATAGATGAAGCCACACAATTAGTACGCGAGTTATTGGCAGTACCTCAGGGATATTCGATTCTTTTCCTTCAAGGAGGGGCAAGTTTGCAATTTGCAATGGCGCCGTTGAATCTTTTACCTGAAGGCGGTAAGGCTGCTTATTTGGATACGGGTGTATGGGCTACAAAAGCATTAAAAGAAGCTAAAAAATTCGGTACAGTAGATGTTGTAGCTTCGTCGATTGATAAAAATTATTCCTATATCCCTAAGGGATATGCCATCCCAACAGATGCGGCATATTTTCATTATACAGCCAACAATACCATTTACGGTACGGAGGTTTTTGATAAACCCGAAACCGCTTTGCCAGTGGTTGTTGACATGTCTTCTGATATTTTTTCACGTGAGATCAACGTTGCTGACTATGATTTGATTTATGCTGGTGCTCAAAAAAATATGGGACCTGCAGGTGTTACACTCGTGATTGTTAAAGATGATATCTTAGGTAAATCAGGACGTATTCTTCCATCGATGTTGGATTATCAATTGCATATCAACGGTGGTTCAATGTACAATACACCACCGGTATATTCGATTTTTGTTTCGATGTTAAACCTTCGTTGGTTAAAAGCAAAAGGCGGTGTTTCGGTATTGGAACAAGAGAATATCATCAAAGCACGTGCTTTATACGATGAAATCGATCGCAACCCATTATTCAAAGGTACTGCTGCTGTAGAAGACCGTTCACGCATGAATGTTACTTTTGTGATGGATACACCAGAGTTGGAAGCTGAATTTTTGGCTTTGGCGAAAGAACGTAATTTGATTGGCATCAAAGGTCACCGTTCTGTCGGTGGATTTAGAGCTTCAATCTACAATGCTTTACCATTGAGCAGCGTAAATGCGTTGATTGATGCCATGAAAGAATTTGAGGACACGCATACAGCCTAAGGCTGCATGCATGTTGCTGAAATTTAACAGTTGACGAATAAATAATTAGTTAGATTACGAATTATAAAGGTCGTATCGTATTCACGGGATTGGATCTTCCAATGAGTTGAATGGTACTGCTACCTTTAAAAACGAATTATAAAGATGAAAATATTAGCGAATGACGGTATCGATCCACTAGGAAAAAAAATGCTGGAAGATGCCGGTCATAGTGTAGATACAACGCATATTCCACAAGAAGAGCTTCCAGAAAAGCTTCTTGCTTATGACGCAATCACGGTACGTAGCGCAACTAAAGTGCGTCAGGCCCTGATTGATGGCTGCCCTAATTTGAAAGTTATCGGCCGTGGTGGAGTAGGCATGGATAATATTGACGTAGAATATGCCCGTTCAAAAGGCATCGCTGTTGTCAATACCCCGGCGGCATCTTCGCTATCCGTTGCTGAGCTGGTGTTTGCTCACCTATTGAATGGTGTCCGCTTCTTATACGATGCCAACAGAAAAATGCCAGTTGAGGGCAACACAAAATTTGGCGCCCTTAAAAAAGCTTATGGTGCCGGTACGGAGCTTCGTGGTAAGACGATCGGTATCGTTGGATTTGGCCGTATCGGTCGTGAAGTTGCCAAAATCGCCATTGGTCTAGGGATGGATGTGGTTTATACGGATTTGTTCGAAGGACCAAAAGCGTTGACCATAACACTTTCAGGTGGTATCCAGGTTGACGTGCCTATTCAACAAGTGGAGATGGACGAGCTATTGAAAGTTTCAGATTTTATCTCTTTACACGTTCCATTTTTGGATAAACCAGCGATTGGAGCTGCGGAGTTCCCATTATTGAAAGATGGTGTAGGCTTAGTCAATGCTTCTAGAGGTGGCGTTATTGATGAGTTGGAATTGGTGAAAGCATTGGATTCGGGCAAGGTAGCATTTGCTGGTTTAGATGTATTCGACAACGAACCTACTCCACGTGAGGAGATTTTGAAACATCCGAAAATTTCATTGACGCCACATATTGGAGCGGCAACTAATGAAGCTCAAGAAAGAATCGGCGAAGAATTGGCCGGTCTACTGATCGAAAACTTGAAGAAGTAATTCTTCCGCATAACATATCAGATATGCGGCACAAAACTTTCATGATTTTGTGCCGCATTTTTTTAATATAAATTCATGAATTGCCTATATTGGCACACAGAAATTTAATAATTGTAACTTCAGTATGAAAGTTTTAAAATTTGGTGGTACTTCCGTGGGGAGTGCAGCACGTATCAAAGGGTTGTTGGATATTGTAAACCCTGCTGAACGTCAGATCGTCGTGTTGTCCGCAGTTGCTGGAACGACAAATGCTTTGGTTGAAATCGGTCAAGCTTACACAGCAGGTAAGAAGGACGAAGCTAAAGAGTTGGTCAAGAAGCATAAGGATAAGTACGAAGACCTTATTAAAGAACTTTTCAGTACTGAACAGGGATATAAAAATGGTAAAGAATTGATCGATTACCATTTTAACCTGATTTCTACCTTGGCCAACGAATTGTTTACACCCATCGA
Source organism: Sphingobacterium sp. UBA2610 (assembly GCF_002339225.1). Lineage (NCBI taxonomy): Bacteria > Pseudomonadati > Bacteroidota > Sphingobacteriia > Sphingobacteriales > Sphingobacteriaceae > Sphingobacterium > Sphingobacterium sp. UBA2610. The sequence continues at coordinate 441,207 of NZ_DDKA01000023.1, read as the reverse complement.
GGAGAAAGTTATTTTAGCACAAGGCGAATTGATGTCTACCGCTTTATGGCATTTTTACCTGAATGAAATTGGCGTAAAATCCGTGCTTTTGCCAGCCCTGGACTTTATGAAAATTGATGAAGACAATGAGCCTATGGTTGATTACATTGGCGAAAAGCTAAGCCATATTTTGGCCCAGAGTCCAGAAAATACCCTATTTATCACGCAAGGTTTTATTTGCCGTAATTCTTTTGGTGAAATTGATAATTTGCGCCGTGGAGGTTCAGATTATACGGCTTCCTTGATCGGGGCAGCAATCCGTGCCGAGGAAGTTCAGATCTGGACTGACATCGACGGGATGCACAACAATGATCCCCGTGTTGTCAAAGGAACCACACCGATTGCACATCTAAGCTTTGATGAAGCAGCGGAGCTGGCTTATTTTGGTGCTAAAATCTTACATCCACAATCGGTGTTCCCAGCGCAAAAATATAACGTTCCAGTTCGGTTGTTGAATACGATGGAACCCAATGCAAAAGGGACATTGATCAGTAAAGACGGTGCGCAGAAAGGTTGTATTCGTGCTATAGCAGCGAAAGACGGTATCACAGCAATTCATATCCATTCGTCGAGAATGCTACTTGCCTACGGTTTCCTGCGCCGTGTCTTTGAAATATTCGAGCGTTATAAAACACCAATCGATATGATCACAACTTCGGAAGTGGCGGTGTCTTTGACGATTGATGATACCACAAATTTGGCGGATATTATCAAAGAAGTGGAAGATTTTGGTTCAGTAACAGTGGATGGTGATCAGACCATTGTATGCGTTGTAGGGGATTTTGGTTTGAATAGCCATGGCTATGCCGCTCGCGTACTTGATGCTGTAAAACACCTTCCAGTTCGTATGATTTCGTATGGTGGTTCAGACTTTAACGTGTCAATTCTATTGAATTCAGATCATAAAACTGAAGCATTACGTTCATTGCACAATCGTTTATTTTAAGAATTAGGTTTTTATATGATAAATACAGGTATCGCGGCGAAGTTTGCAGAGAAAGAAACGCCGTTTTATTATTATGATCTGCATGTGTTAAACAAGACCCTGGAGGCTGCGCATGCTGCTTCGCACAAACGGGGATTTCATGTTCATTATGCATTAAAGGCCAATTTTAATGACGAGTTATTGAAGGCGATTCAAGCGGTCGGCTTTGGTGCGGATTGTGTGAGCGGCAATGAGGTGAAGAAAGCCATTGAATGTGGCTTTGATTCCAAAAAAGTTACTTTTGCAGGAGTTGGTAAATCCGATAAGGAAATCAATTACGCGCTCGATCAAAATATCTTCGCGTTTAATGTTGAATCCATTCAGGAGCTTGAGGTCATCAATGAGCTTGCCTCAAAGAAAGGTGTAAAAGCGAATGTAGCTTTACGGATCAATCCAAACGTGGATGCACATACCCATCATTATATTACAACAGGGCTTGATGAAAACAAATTTGGTGTGCCCAATGCCGATTTGGAAAAATGTGCAGCCGTGCTTAAAAAATGTGAGTCTATTGAATTGGTAGGTCTTCATTTTCACGTCGGTTCACAGATTACGGATATGACCGTATTCAAAAGCCTGTGTGTGAAAGTCAATGAATGGAAAAACTGGTTTGAAGAACGCGGTACACAAATCCGTGTATTGAATGTCGGTGGCGGGTTGGGGATAGATTATAAAAATCCGGATGGGAATACAATTCCCGATTTTGAAGCCTATTTTGATATTTTCGACCGCTTCCTGGAGCGTACAGCACAGCAAGAAGTGCACTTTGAATTGGGACGGGCTTTGGTTGCGCAATGCGGAAGCTTGGTAAGCCGTGTCTTGTATGTCAAAAATGGTGTCAAGAAGAATTTCTTGGTATTGGATGCCGGAATGACTGAATTAATGCGCCCGGCCTTGTATCAGGCCTATCATAAAATTGAGAATATCAGTGCGGTGGACACTGTAGAATCCATTAACTATGATGTGGTTGGACCGATCTGTGAATCTTCAGATTGTTTTGGTAAGGAAGTGCCACTTCCGGTCTCAAAACGTGGCGACTTAATTGCCATTCGTTCTGCAGGCGCCTATGGCGAAGTGATGGCTTCGCGTTATAACCTCCGTGAGGAAATACGGTTTGTGTATAGCAATCAGCTTTAATAGCTGTCGTAAAATAATTATTCTTAAGCCAGTCCATTTCTCGGACTGGCTTTTTTTGTTTTTAAATGCTGGCGTCCTGTCTGCTTGGTGAGCAATTTTGTTTATCATTTTGTTGATCGTCTTTCGTATACTTGTTTATGCTTGTGCTAATTGAATTTCCGGTTACGATAGATTTGTTTGGAAAAACATTTCTCTTACATCCTTTTATGGAAGGGTTGGGGATGTTTATAGGGATGCGTTATTACCAACTGCTCAAGTGGAAGGATGAGGAAAGTTTAGGGCATACCAATTCACTTCTTATTGTTATTGCTGCCGGCTTAGGCGCTTTAATCGGCTCGCATATTATCGGGTCCCTCGAGCGTCCGGCTGAGTTGCTCAATGCGACACATAAATGGACCTACATCTGGGTGAATAATACGATAATCGGTGGTTTGGCAGGAGGTTTGGTTGCTGTAGAAGGGATGAAAAAGATCATGGGTAAAAAAGAAAGTACCGGGGATCGGATGGTCTTTCCTTTAATTACCGCAATTGTCATTGGCAGGATAGGATGTTTTTACACGGGTGTATTCGAGCAGACCTACGGTTTTCCCACTACCTCTCCATTGGGGATGTACTTGGGCGATGCCTACAAACGGCATCCAGTTGCGCTGTATGAAATCGCATTTTTGCTGCTTTTATTTGTAACGCTCCAACTTTTTAAACGACGATACAATTATCGAAATGGTGTGTTGTTTCAGCTTTTTATGCTTAGTTATTTTAGTTTTCGTTTCCTTTTGGACTTTATTAAGCCACGGGCAATTATACTTTTGGGGCTAAGTACCATACAAATTACCTGCATCGTGGTGATAATTTATTATATTTATTTATTAAAAAATGAACGTTTAATCAAAAAATAGGAATCATGTATTTGCTTGAAGGATCATTTGGATCGGAAAGTACCGCGATGTTGGGACTTTTTCTTCTTACTATAGGTGCTATTGTGATTGGCATTGCACTTTTGGTTATTATTATCGGCTCGATTATTAAAGCAGGTAATAAGGAGTCGAAGTTTAATGTCAATCCCTGGCTTAAATTATTGTTGGGCGGAATTGGAGCAATGCTGGCAGGGGGGCTTGCCTGCGGACTTACCTTTATGAACTAGAAATCAGAACGATGCCAGTAAGAAACTATACGTACTACGATTATACCATTAGCCTATGTCCAACATGCCTTTCGCGTGTGGGTGCCAAGATTATTATCGAGGATGAACAGGTATTTATGACCAAAAACTGTCCCAATCATGGTTTTTTCAAAACGCTGATTGCGACGGATGTTGACTATTATAAGAACATTCGGAATTATAATAAAGCCTCCGAAACACCGTTGAAATTTGACAATGAAGTACATTATGGCTGCCCATACGATTGCGGTTTATGTGTAGATCACGAGCAGCATAGCTGCCTGTCCATTGTTGAGGTGACCGACCGTTGTAATTTGACCTGCCCAACTTGTTACGCCATGTCGTCGCCCCACTACGGACGACATCGCTCGCTGGAAGAGATTGAACAGATGTTTGACAAAATCGTCGAAAGTGAGGGTGAACCGGATGTTGTTCAGATCAGCGGTGGAGAGCCAACCATACACCCTGATTTTTTTAAGATTTTAGACATTGCGAAGACAAAACCTATTAAGCATCTCATGCTCAATACGAATGGTATCCGAATTGCCAATGATCCTGGTTTTGCTGAGCAACTCGCCACCTATGCGCCTGAATTTGAAATCTATCTCCAGTTTGATTCTTTTCGCCCATCCGTGCTCGAAAAGTTTCGGGGCAAAGATCTCACGGATGTCCGAAAAAAGGCCATTGACAAATTAAATGCGCTCAATCTGAGTACAACATTGGTTGTGGTCTTAGAAAAGGGAACCAATGATGATGAAATTGGTAAAATCTTGGAGTACGCTTTACAACAGCGATGTGTACGCGGGGTAACTTTTCAACCGGTGGAAATTGCCGGGCGAAATGCGACCGATGCACAGCAGCATAAAATGACACTGACCGAGGTGCGTCAGGAAATTCTGAATCAATATTCCCTATTGGATCCACATGATATTATTCCTGTTCCTTGTAATCCTGATGCGTTGGCGATGGGTTATATCCTGAAGATAGGCGATGAGCGGATACCCTTGACCCGGCATATTGATCCGGCTATTTTATTAAATAACCAATCGCGCAATACCATTGTCTATGAACAGGACAAAGGTGTTCAGATGCAATTGCTGGATATATTTAGTACCGGAATTTCGGTGGATAAGGTAAAGCCAAAAGTAAACCAGTTACTTTGCTGTTTGCCAGAAGTGTGCGCACCTGATCTTGATTACGACAATCTTTTCCGCATTATCATTATGAATTTTATGGATGCCTACGATTTTGATGTTCGTGCTGTTAAGAAATCTTGTGTCCACATCGTCAATAAAGACTTGAAGTTGATTCCTTTTGAGACGATGAATTTATTTTATCGTGATGATAAAATAAAACGGCTGGAAGAACTAAAACTCTCCGATGCTATTCGATTTTAACAGGAGATAAGTTATTTTTGTCGGAGAAAAACCTTTGGTCCTTTCTTTGCAATTTGTAGTTTCCATGGCATTTGACTACCTGTTGCCAGGAAAGAAAGTCAACAAAATTAGAAGTATGAAATTGGGCATTGTTAAGCGTTTTATTTTTGTCTTAAGTCTCTTGACTTTTCAGCTGCACGGATTTGCACAGGACTCCGTTCAGGTTCGGAAGAATCAGATAGGCGATCGCACGGCGAGCCATAGCAGCCTAAGTAGACGGTCGAATGTGGATTCGACGCGGGTTGGAAATGACTCACTGCGGAATGAGCTACGAAATGATCTGCGCAAAGTAAATCTAAACTTTTTATCCAATATTCGTACGGCTTCCATGGCCGAGCTTATCGCGCAGCTGAATGAAAAATCCAATGGCTACTTGACAACGAATGCTGGATCGGCTAAAGATAGTATTGCTTTAATAAAAAATAGTATCCATGAAGAAATCAGCCAGTTGAAGTCAATTAAAGGCAGTATCAGCAATTATTCCAATAGCCTCAATGTGACAGCAGATCAGATCAAGACGCTGATCAACCGCTATGATATCAGTGCCAATAATCACAGTAGAGCGTATCAATATCTCGACAATGCGCAGCTTAAACTAGCTGCAAAACAAGATTCGCTGGAAGCGATCAATCGGACGATTGATGAACTTATAGCTAAAAATCAACGTCATCTGATTCGGATTGAAACCGTTCACGAAATAAAAAGCGGAAACAAAAAAGCCGATTCCGTGACCGCTAAAAGTTCGATATGGAAAGCCAATACGGCAGCCATCTCTAAAGATGTGATCTTAAATAATATCCGGAGTAATTACAGTAACAATAAGTCGATAGACAAATATGTGAATCGGACAGATTGGGCGAGCCGTATCCTGTTGATTGTACTGGGATTGGGGTATTGCTACTGGATTGTACGGGTGTCTTATATCCTTCGGCAAAATGATCCTGAACATAAACTTGCGATTGATGCGATCGTTGGGAAAACCATTATTTTTCTCCTGACACTGTTGCCTTTTGTAAACTTCTTTACACCAAGTTTCATTTTGCAGGCTTCCCAATTGGTCATCATGTTAATCTTCATGTTTTTGCTCAGGCATCGCATGAGTGGATTGCAGCGTAAAATTGCCATTATCCTTATTGTATTCTATATCCTGGATGTATTTGTCAATATGATCGTAAGCGATGACCTGTTTTTACGTATCGTTTGTATTGCCTTCAATTTGATTGCTTTAGGATTGGTCAGTTATACGAAACGGCGTATAAAGAATGCGGATAGTCCGGGTTATATCAGTAATTTTATTTATGTAATTTTTGCTATACTCAACGTGACCGCAATTACACTGAATATTATCGGGCATGTGGAGCATTCACGTAGTTTTAGTATTGCCTGTGCTGTGGGGCTGGTGCAGTCTTTTACACTGCAGTATTTTTCGGATATGATTAAGGCGGATGTCCGCAATCAGTTTAAAAAAGATCGGCTGACTTCCGGTTTTTGGATGCGTTTCAACGAGCAGCGCACCTTGGCTATCATCACCGAAATTCTGCGTATTGTCTGTGTGCTTTTGGCGATCATTGTGCTGGCAAATAACTTACAGTTTATTGAAAGTTTATTGGCATTGAGCGAAACATTCTTCGGAAAAGTACGCAGCATCGGCAGCATCTCTTTTACCTTAGGAAATCTTGGTGTAGCGGTTTTACTGCTGTTGGTGGCCAATTGGTTTCAGAAAAATATTAGTTTGATCGTTCTTGGTGGTGAAGACGGTCAGCTCAGCCAGGTCTATAATCAGAAGATGACCTTATTTCCGCTCTTTCGCTTGGCCATTATTCTGATCGGTTTCTTTATGGCCATCTCGGCCCTGGGTATGAGTTTGGACAAACTTACGGTCGTGATTGGCGCATTGAGTGTTGGTATCGGACTCGGCATGCAGAATATCATCAATAATTTTGTCTCGGGCATAATTTTGGTTTTTGATAAGCCGTTTCGCGTTGGTGATCAAATTGAGCTTGCCGACAAAAAAGGGCGCGTCAAGGAAATCGGTATACGCGCCAGTGTTTTAAAAACAGGTGATGGTGCAGATGTCATTATTCCAAATGGTGATTTGCTGTCGGGAAGGGTTGTCAATTGGACCTTATCCCAAGAATACAGCAAGACAAGTTTTGTTCTCCATATCGATCGGAAAGCAGATTTGGACCAAGCCAAACAATGGATCAAAGACGCTATGGAAAGTAGTGACCATTTTATCAAGGATAGAGATAGCGGAATCAGTATACAGGACATCAGTGCTGAGATGATTTACCTGAGTGTTTCCGGCTGGGTAAATTTTGCTGCCAATGCTTCTGCCTTTAAAAATGATGTCTTACTTGTATTGTATAAGAAGTTTGAAGCTGAGGGCTTGAAGTTTTATAGCGTCATTCCACCCAAGATTTAGCCCATTCAATTGCAATTTTTCCGCGTATACAGGGTGTATTATCTGGAAAGCCTACTATTTAGTCCGCTGAGTTCGATAATGTAAAGGACTAAATCCCCGGGCGCGTTTGTAGAAATGGGAAAGATGGCTCTCGTCGGTAAATCCGAGTTCTGCAGCAATTTGTTTCAAGGTATAATCTTTGGATTTAAGTCTGTTCTCGATGAGTTCGATCCGGTAGGTATTGATATACGCTCTTAAACTGCTGCCGAAGTTCTTCTTAAAGTAGGTCCCAAAATAGGATGGGGCAATATTGAATTTCTGAGCCAGTAGGCTGACCTGAAGTTGTTCGGGCGAAAAAATATGCTGATGAATGTAAGCCGAAATCGATCGGTCAACATATAGTTCATGCTGCTGGGGTATACGTTGCGTCTCTGCTATTTCTTTGAAGAGCCCAAAGATCGCGACGAGTTGGTCAAATAGCCAGTCCGAATGCTCGCGGACTGTGGTATGACTATACAGTCGGACCGCTTCCAGGATATGAGTGTAAATCAGGCGATAATGCTCGTCCATATCCAATTGGCGTTCCTTTAATCCCCTGTCGTTCATCAGCTCCATAATCCAGGCATAGCGCTTTTGATTGCGTTTATTCTGCAGGAAGTAGGTATCTGTAAATAAAATAAACAGAAAATGTGTCTTTTCTTCAATGTTAAAATAATGCTTGTCTGCCGGACTAATTAAGAATACATCACCACGTTCATAGTTCAGTTCAAATCTGTTGATCACATGGGTTCCTTTGCCTGAACGAATATAAACAAGCTCATAATAATTCTGTTCATGTGGAGGTAAATGAAAGCTATCCTCAATAAATTCACTGATCCGCAAAGGCTCAAACTGTTTTTTGCGCATTATTCTCCTGATTATATATCCGTAAATGTACATAAAAATAATGTATTTGTACATGTTATTGCCTGCTGTACTATTGCACCTTTGTGTCGTATAAAATGGTAATAAAACATGGTCAATTTTATAATGATTGCATTTTGCATCGCGGCAGGGATGCTGTTAAAGCGAACAAATTTAATTCATTCCGAAGCACATAAAGGGATCAATACCTGGATTCTTTATTTTGCCCTTCCAGCGGTGTCTTTCAAATATATTCCGAAGATTGTATGGTCATCGCAATTACTGTTTCCGGTGTTTTCGGCAATCCTCGTTTGGGCAGGTAGTTGGTTATTTATGGAAATGTACTGTAGGCGTAAAAACTATAAACAGCGTTCGCGCAGTAGTTTGGAATTGGCCGCTGGTTATAGCAATACGTCCTTTATTGGCTTTCCATTGATCATCGCCTATTTTGGCGAAGCCCAGTTGCCGATTGCGATTATTTGCGACCAAACCACATTTATTCTACTTTCTACAGCTGGACTTATCAATGCACTGCGAGCGAATGCCCAAGATGGCGAGGCGATCGATGTCAAATTTATGCTTCGAAAGTTAGTCAGCTTTCCACCCCTGATCGGTTGTATAACAGCCTTAATGCTGTCGCAATTGGTTGATCTTTCGGTTGCCGAGCCTTTTTTTGATAGGCTGGTGGCGACCGTTGGACCCTTGGCCTTATTTTCTATTGGTTTACAGTTGAAGTTTGATGGCTGGCGACAACAGATTTCGCAGATCAGTACAGCGATGAGTTATAAATTGATTCTTGCCCCAGCATTGGTATTATTATTTGCTTTACTACTTGGTGTAAAGGGCGCTGTTGCGCGGATTAGTATATTCGAAGCGGCTATGCCAACCTTGGTAACCTCAGGGATCATTGCCGAGCAATACCATCTGAATACCAAATTGGTCAATCTGGTGATCGGTTTTAGTATCGTTGTGGGGGTGCTGACAACCGCGTTTTGGGATTTTGTCATTCGATTTTTTTTCTCCTAATTTATGGTTGCATTGATTGATTGATTGATTGAT